>NZ_BAAAVT010000007.1:0-199133 GCF_039534665.1 Nesterenkonia aethiopica
ACGTGGTCGGGATCTTCCCCACCCGAGAAGCCATCACCAGGCTGGTCGGTGCCGTGCTGGCCGAGCAGAACGATGAATGGGCTGAAGGCCGCCGATACCTCGGCCTCGAGGTCCTGGCCCGCTGCCAGACCGCTACGGAGCACGACGACCACCACCACGACCTTCCCGAACTCGAAGCCGCATAACCATCCAGCAACTCGGAGAACCAGTTACACCACTACACGGGACTTGACCGCAAGATCACCTTTGAGCCTGTAGTTCACCCGTGTCGGGTCCCCAGGGGTACGGGTGAGGAAGTCCCACGCCTCCACCATCTGGTTACGGATCGTGCCCAGCAGGTCCTGCCATCCCTTCTGCGCGCCTACGGTGGCGAAGCGGATCTCGTACTCGGCCTTCTTCAGAGGGCGAGGGACCGGCTGCCTTCTCTTAGCCGCTGCCATGCTCAGGGACGCTCCACCGGGGCAGCATCGTCCTCGTCCAGCCATTCAGGCTCGATGTCGCCCAGACCAGCGGCAATCGCCGTGGCCGTCTCCTTCCAGCTCATCAGCTCGGAGAGCACCAGATGTGGCTGATCGGTGGAGAACGAAGCCCTGGCAGCATCGACGAGATCCTGGGCACAGGTCTGTCGATCATCTGGGGAGAGCGCCAGCATCCAGGGGAAAGCCTTGGCCATACGGGTGCTCAGAGACCCTTCGCCATCGAGAGTCACAGTGATCAGCTGTGCTGCGAAGTTCAGGAGCTCTCTGCGGCCCTCGGCCTCACGCTGGGACATCAGCACAAGGGCCTCGCCGTCACGGCGGGTGACCGTGACGGGATGATCCTCAGCCTCAGCGAAGACCTTGGCCGGGTTCCTGTTGAGCTCCGAGGAACGCAGCTTCTTCAGGCCCCCAGTGACGCGGCGCGTGGGGGAATCAGCGGTGAGCGGCATGTCTTCATGCTATTCGGATCGTGTTCTGAAGTCTAGAGGATCTCTGTCACTCGAGCCGATCCCCCACGGATCGATGAGGGGCACATCAAGAGCCTCGAAGTCGCAGACATTGCGCGTGACCACGGTGAGCTGGTGGACCATGACCGTGGCCGCAATCAGAGCATCGCGTAAGGGCCGCTGATCGGGGGCATGAATCACGGCAGATGATGCTAAAGCGTGCCCCGCCAGGTACTGGACAATCTCCAGAATGGGTCTACTGTGACGTTCAGAGAGTGCGCTGGCCCAGGCATTCATCGATTGTTCTTCCCAAAGATAGGAACAAGGGCATGCCTGGATCGACCTCACCACTGAGCGTGACCACCGCAGCGGGCCTCGCTGTGGCCATGGTGTTCACTGTGGGATTCTCACCGGCCCCGCCATCATCCGCGGACGGTGCCATCGAGGGCGGAGAAGTGATCCTCGACGAAGGTCTCACGGCTCCGGCCGAGGAGGCCGAGTCCATCAGCGAGGAGATCGCGTTCCTCGACGAGTCACCGGACCTGCCGGTCCTCACCGTCTATGACGTACGGCACCTGGAGGAATCCATCCCTGGTGAGCTGCAGGAACTCGACACAGCCACCGCGGCGTTCCCCTACCCCGAGGGCTGCGCCATGGTCGCCGAGACGGTCTTGGACTGTGACAGCGCCCGGATTCTCCTCGAAGGTGCCATCGTTGATGCCTACGGGCAGCTTCAGCCTGGCAGTCTCAGTGCCGCCTCCGGGGAGATTCTTCTCAGCACAGAGACCACCGCGCAGACCGCCTACCCCCTGACGTTCACGATGTTCCTCGCCGATGCCGAGGGCGCTGAGCTTGTCGAAGACGCCATCGAGGCCACCGCCTGGATGATCGCCACGGCAGATGAAGACCTCCCCGTGGCAGAGCTCGACGAAGAGGAACGGCTGCTCAACGAAGGGGTCGACGACGAGGATCTCGACCAGGAGCCCCACGAGGAACAGCCCCGGAGCGGATCTGCATCAGCACCGGTCGATGATGTGTCATCAGCCTCCTTGGGACTGCTGGGGCAGCCTGGCTTCGCCCTGATCGTGCCGGCCGGTTTCACCCGACCCTCGAAGGTGAGCATCCCCAGCGGCTATCGATACTGCCCGAACACCTGCAAGCCGAAGGCATTACACGACTACTGCACGTATTCTCCGGACTACTTCTACAAGGCCTCCTTCAAAGGCCCCTGTGCACGTCACGATATGAAGATCGACCAGATCAGGAAGAAGAACATCAGTCTCGCGTCGAAGAGGAGCCAGAGAGCTTCGGCCGACACCACGTTCAAGTCCCAGATGCGGCAGAACTGCGGCAATGCCTACTACCGCCGCGCCGAGACCCCCGACCGGAAGACCTGCTACAGCCGAGCCTCTGTCTACTACTCCATCGTCGACCTCAAGACGAAAGCCTGGAAGGGCAACTAGATGACACCAACAGGCTACCTACTGACCACCGTGGCGGGGCTGCTCTCCATGGGCCGCTACCTCTGGTTCTTGCTCGTCGTCGAGATTCTCAACGAGACGGAACCCGTCCTGTGGGACTTCTGGCTCTTCCTTCCGGATCTGATCATCTTCACCCTGGTCATCCTGGCTCTGGTGATCAACGGGGCGCGGATCGCTCTGCGGGTCGTCATCGGGGCGCTCTCAGCAGTGGCCGTGGGGCTCGCAGCCTTCGGGTACTTCTCCTCGACAGTCTCGATCGGCGGCGGGTTCGCAATGCTGCTGTCCTTTCCGGCGCATTTCATCGTCGGAGCGCTGCTCGTCGTCACGATCTTCATCACCCGGAAAGCCGCGGCTCAGAGGACTGCGAGTCCGCAGAGCGCCGCAGGCTCTTGAGTCGTCTCGCTCCTGGGGGCACAACAGCTTATTCCTGAAGCAGGCGATTCGACAGCAGACAAGGAAGCACCCGTGCTCGCAACTCGTCGTGCCGGACTCGCCCTGTGTGAGCTGGCAGTCCTTTTCAACCTCGGCGTCCTCGTCTTCGCCTGGGATTTCTTCGGCCTGTTCCACAGCGCCATGCCACCGGTGCTGGGCATCGCGGTCGTCACGATCTCGCTGCTGGCTCTGATCACCACCCTGGGTGCTGCGAGCCGACCTCGTGGCAGACCCTGGCTGCGAGGCAGCATCACTGCGCTCACCTGCATCGGGACATGGCTGACTGTCATAGGGGAACTGGTCCTACTGAGCAGTGAAGACGGCTATTTCGGTGGCGGGCTGCTACTTGTCGCAGGAGTGTTCCTTCACCTACTGGCCGCACTGCTGCTTGTCGCGCTGAGTCTGGCCTACCTCGAATCGAACCTGCCCACACGCCACAAACTGTGAGCAGACACCGCGCACACCTGCAGGATGTCACGCCACCTGAACGCGGACATCACCGACCACGTATTCGATCGCCATGTCGCCACCGACCGCTTGGCTGTAACCATGAACCGTTCCGATCCTGGCATTGTCGAGGTCCCCCTGTTCGGTCTTGGAGACCTGACGCTGGCCGACGCCGATGCGTGCAGCGAGCTCAGCCTGGGTCAGACCGGCCTGCTCGCGCAGCTCACGGAGACGATAGGCACGCACCTCGGCGAGCATGCGCTCCTTGTGGGCCTCGACGCGATCCCGATCCACGGGGTACTCAGCGATGAAGTGCTTGATTTTCATAGCCACGACGATCAGTCTCCTCTCAGCCTGCGCAGGTGGTGCTCGAACCGCTCGTCCGCCTCTGGGATGCTCTTTTGCACCAGCGTGTCCAGTTCGCGCGCTTGTCACCGGTGCGCAGCAGGATCGCGGGGCGATCCGGGTCGAAGGCGAACAGGGTGCGCACTATTGCCATTCCATCGATTGAGGCCGCTATCGCCGCGGGAAGAGATCAGCGCCCGAACTCTTCCTCCGGCGAACCTGCAGGGATTCCGTCAGCCGGGTCAACCCACTCGACGACCACATCCGTACGAGCCACCTCCGGGGGAGCGGGAACGATCTCGTAGTCGCTCATGTCGATGTAGGTCGCCTCCGTCGAGGGAGGGAGCAACGAGTGCGCCGCGTATGCCCCGAGTCCCGCCAAGGCCAGACCTCCGAGGATGCTGAATGCTGCGAGTTTGATCATGGGTCTGTGTCCTTTCGTCTGACGCCTGCGACGCACGTCGAACAGGCGTGCGGTCTGCGTCCAGCGGACGGACGCTGAGCGGCGGAGGATGCCGACAAGAAGGTCACCGCGCGTGAGGTTCAGCTCATTCGCGTGATCGAGATCGTGCGCCCACTCCTCGCGATAGCGCTCACGCGTCGCACGAGGCGCGGTCACGCTCGCGAGACTGAGAAGCATACGGATCCAGACTCCGTACTGAGCGACCCGATGCTGAGCAGGGGCCCTCATCGTCACGCAGGCCCCAGTTCGGGCGAACGTCGCCCCACCGCGTGCTGCCTCTTCTCGGCTTTGGCGACGTAGTGGCGCGCCGGCGTACGAGCTTCGGCAGCCAACAGGTAGAGACGTCTCCGCGGACCCCGACGCTTCTCATCGCTTTCCCAGTGGGACTCAACCCATCCCGCTGACTCCAGCTTCTCCAGGATCGGATACACGCTCCCGGCAGGACGGCCGGTCAGCTGAATGACCTTCAGGCCCCACAGCTCCTCCCCCAGCTGTTCTAGAAGCACGCGCAACACATCAGCCGTAGCCGGGGTGACCCTTCCAATATCCTCCATGCACTGAATCCTAGCTATATAGATTTATGGCGGCAATACAACAACCTCGCATGACGGTCACGATCGGATCACACCGGGCTGGAGGAAGAACTTCGCACTCTGCCACCCAGCGCAGCTCAGTCAGCGACCCCTTGAGGACCTACCCTTCGCGAGGGATGTGCTGATACAGGAGCCGCTGCCGCTTCTCCGCCGAGGAAACCGAAACGGCGCGGCACTCGGCAGGCCTACCCCAACCTCTAGGGTGGAAGCGGCTGCCGCTGACTCATTGCATGTGAAACTCGATCGCCAACCACACGGCGTCGGTTTCGGCCTTGTACTGATGCCATGGGAAGACTAGCCCGTCGTCCTGGCATCGCCCGAAGATGCTGGGCTGAGTCTGCCCCGGGGCAAGAGCCATGTCCTCGAACAAGCTGTGGTGGGTATGGTCTGAGAACTTCTGCATTCGGCCGATGCCCGCGACCTGTGTGTGCGTTTCGATGAACGCATGCTCACGATGAATGCCGCAGTCTGTGCCCGCAGGGCTGAACCACAGGTTCGTCTTGACGGCGTATCGCTACTTGCCCTGGGGAGCAGCAGGATCCTGGAGTGTCGGCCCGATATCGAGGTCAACGAGGCCGGCCACGGCCTGAAGATGGGAGAGCTCTACTGGCATGAGAATCCCACCGTCACCGCCAGTTTCGAAGGCCCCTGACCAGGGATTTCTGGTCGGGGGCCTTTGCTTTGTGGGGAGAACCGCCGCTGCGTCGGGAGAGTGCCCCGAGGCCCAGGACTGCGGCGCGGTCAGCCGAGTGCGAAGAAGCCGTCCTGGGTGTCGAAGAAGCCGACGCGGGCGCGGATCAGCCCCTGACCGTCGTCGGGGACTGCGATTGCGATGTTCCCTTCAGCAGTGCCGCCGGTGTAGAGCTCCTGCCAGGTATCCAGCTCATCGGGCGGGATCGCGATCGTGTCATAGCTGCTGTAGGTCTCCCCCGAATCGCTGACATAGGCGAAGTCCACGCCCATCATAATCATCTCCGAATCGGCACCCTCATAGGTCACCGACGCGTCGATGAGCAGGTAGGAAGTCCCTTCCGGCGCCGGATCGTTGAATTGATTCTCGGCAGCGATGAGGTCGTCGGCCTCCGGTGTGACGCCGTTGATAGTGACCTCCCAGTCGCCGTAGCCGAACGAGTCCCCCACGGAGAACGGATCGTCACGGCTGCCGGCAGGACCGTCAGGCTCGGCGCCACCGTCGCTCTCCGGCTCATCATCCGGATCCTCGTCTGCCTCCGCTTCGGAGTCTTCTTCTTCATCCTCACCTTCAGCGTCCTCACCTTCAGCGTCCTCGTCGAGGTCCTCATCAGGTCTTCCCTCGGGTTCATCATCGGGCCCATTGTGGCGCTCGTCATCGGCCGCGTCGTCGACCTGATCCTGGGCGTCGTCATCTCCAGGGTCGGCGGCCTCCTGCGAGACCTCCGGGGACGTCTCCGGCGGTGCTGTTTCTGACTCCTCCTCCGCGCTGCGCGGCTCTCCGAGCGTGACGCATCCTGTCAGGCCCACAGCGAGCATGGTGCAGGCGGCGGCCACTCCTGAACGGGTCCGGCGTGAAAGCATGGGTCCTCCTCGAGTGCGGCAGACCCACCCGCGCGGCAGGGCCGGAACCCTGCACCAGTCGGTCTGGAACGGTCCGCTCAGCGTATCTCCGAGGTGTGACACACGTCTCTGACGCGGGGCCGGTCCGGGGCGCCCCTGGCTCGGGGCCTGCTCCTGCCCTGGCCCTTCACTCCGGACGCCAGGACAGCCCCTTCTCCGCGAGCGCCTCGGTGAGGATCCGGACGGCCTTCGGCCCGAGGCCGTGGATGGCCAGCAGCTCCTTTGGGGTGTGCGCGGCGGCCTCGGCGAGGCTGCGCACGCCGTGATGCGACAGCTCGCGTGCGGCGGTCTTGCCGATGCTGTCCGGCAGGTCGCCGACGGGCCTGATGTCAGGTGTCGCCATGGGTCATCCCTCCGTGTCAGGTTCCTCTGCGTCAGGTATCGCGCAGTCGGGTGTCGTATAGAAGACGGTGGTGCGTCGGGCGGCGGCCTGGGCCATCTCCGGCGATGTTCCCGCGGCCTCGGAGGCCCGACCCCACGCATCGCTGCTGCCCGCGATGAACTCCGCCGCGGCCGGCGTGGTCACCCACAGGGACTGCTCGGCCGGCACCGTACTTCCGGTGCGCAGGTGATGAGCCAGACCCAGCAGGGCCAGATCCCACCCGACGCCACCGGCTCCAGGCCCGTAGGCTCGCCAGAAATCTAGGGTCACGATCCCACGATGCTCCAGCACCAGACGCGATGCCTGAGGAGGGCCGGCCCCGTCGGCTGACCCGGCGTCGCCGGCGCTCTCCGGCGCCCCCTCGCAGCGCAGCTCCACCTGGGAGACGTCCTCACCGAACTCCCAGCTCAGCTGCAGCTCGCCCGCGGCGCCGGCGCCAGGCGGCGCGCACCGCTCCACCGTGCCGGAGGCGTTGCCCTCCACGCTGAACCGTCCGCCCAGCCGAAGGTCTCCGCCCACGACACCGAACCATCGGCTCAGACGATCGGCCTCCGTACAGCACCGCCACAGCTCGCCGACCGGGACGGGGAACCCCTGGACCAGTCGCATGGCGGCCAGGATTCCGTCGTCGCACTGCCGGACGTCGAGCTCCCGGAAGACGGCGTCGAGCTGCCCGGCAGGCTCGATGATGACTTCCCCGGAGGCCCCCGCTGTGCTGTCGCTCATGAGGTCATTCATCCAGATTCCCAGCCGTCGAGGCAACCGATGAGTGCCCGATGACAGACCAGGTTCACCGGCAGGTCTGTCCCTGTTCGCCGAGATCTGTTTGGATGGACAACGATCCAAGCATCTGATTCGAGGGAGCCTCCATGCGCACAGCTGCGCCCACAGACCCCCAGGACCCACACCCGACGCGTGATCGCCGGCGCGGCAGATTCGCCGCCGGACTCGCGGCTGGCCTCGCCTCGGGCCTGGCGGCGACCCTCCTCACTCCGGCAGCCGCGAGCGCCGCACCCGACGCGTCGACCGATGAGGTCGACGCCGAGGCCAGCGCCGAGGCCGGCGGCGACGTCGTCGAGCTGAGCATCGTCGGGGTAAACGACTTCCACGGCCGCCTGGAGGCCTCCGGCAGCGTCCCGGGCGCCGCGGCGCTGGCCTGCGCCGTGGAGCAGGTCCGCGGGGAGAATCCCCACACTCTCTTCGTCTCCGCCGGTGACAACATCGGCGCCACCACCTTCACCTCCTTCATCCAACAGGACCAGCCCACCCTGGATGCCATGAGCACCATGGACCTGGAGGTCTCGGTGCTGGGCAACCACGAGTTCGACGCCGGCGCCGCCGACGTCGACGATCGGGTCATCCCGGAGGCCGGATTCCCCCACATCGGGGCCAACATCCGCGATGCCGACGGTGAGCACCTCTACGAGCCGTACCACCTCACCGAGGTGGGCGGAATCACCGTGGGCTTCATCGGCGTCATCACCGAAGACATGCCCGGGCTGGTCAACCCCGCCGGGATCGAGGGCATCGAGTGGACCTCCATGTCTGAGGAGGTGGACCGCTATGCCGAGCAGCTGACCAACGGCGACCCGGAGGACGGAGAGGCCGACGTCGTCGTCGTGCTCGCCCATGACGGCCTGCCGGGCACCGACCCGGGCAGCGCGCAGGGCCGCCCGTTCGGGGACCTGGTGGCCGATCCGCATCCCGCAGTGGACGCCGTCTTCAGCGGCCACACGCACCAGTCCTACGCGCACGACATGGACGGCCTGCAGCTGGTCCAGGGCGGTGAGTACGGCGAGCAGCTCTCCCGGGTGGACCTCTCTGTGGACACCTCCACCGGTGAGGTCGTCGAGGCCTCCTCCGAGACGATCGATCTCGTCGTGGACGACGCGCCGATCTGCGAGCCGGACGCTGAGGTGGCCGGGATCGTGGACGACGCCGTCGAGGTGGCCGACGAGCTCGGCTCGGAGGTGGTCGCGGAAACTGCCGGCGAGGTGCCGTTCCGGCGGGCGGAGAACGGTGACGGCTCGGAGGACCGCGGCGCTTCGTCCACCCTCGGCGAGCTGGTGGCCGACGCCCAGCTGTGGGCGGTCCGCCAGACTCGCCCCGAGGTGGACTTCGCGATCACCAACTCCGGCGGCCTGCGCGCCGATCTTCCCTCGGGCGAACTGACCTACCGAGACCTCGCCGACGTGCAGCCCTTCGCCAACACCCTGACCACTGTGGAGCTCAGCGGCACCCAGGTCCACGAGCTCTTCGAGCAGCAGTGGCGGGAGGACGGCCGGTTCTCCAAGCACGCCCAATCCGCCGAGGTCAGCTACACCTTCGACCCCCAGGCCGAGATCGGCCAGCGGATCACCGAGGTCCGGATCGACGGAGAGCCGGTGGACCCGGAGGGCAGCTACGAGGTGGCCATGAACTCCTATATGGCCACAGGAGGCGGCGGGGTCGACGTCGCCCTCGAGTCCGGCAGGACCCTGGACACCGGGATGAACGACCTCGAGGCGTTCGTCTCCTACGCCCAGGATCGGGGATCCCTGGACGCTGATCTCGAACGCCGCGCGGTCGCGGTGACCTGGGACGGGGACCCGGAACAGACCTACGGGCCCGGGGAGGAGATCTCGCTGCAGGTGGCCGGACTGGCCTACAGCTCCTCTGAGGTGCCGGCCGGGGATGTCGTGGAGGTCGAGCTGGGCGGGGTCGAGCTGGGTGAGTTCCCGCTGGACACCGGGATCGTGAACCACCAGGACCTCCGGGGCCAGGCCGAGATCGTCGCGGAGGTCCCCGACGGCGTGGAGACCGCCGACGGGATCGCCGAGCTGCTGCTCACGGAGCCGGTCACCGGAACCGACGTGGCCGTTCCCGTCCGGGTCACCGAAGATGTCGCAGAAGATGTCGCCGAGAAGGAGGAGGGCCCAGGCGATCGGGACGGCACCGATGAGGACGACAGGACCGGCGTCGTGGACCTGAACATCCTCTCCATCAACGACTTCCACGGTCGGCTCGAGCGCAGCGGTCCGGTGGCGGGCGCCGCGGTGCTGGCCTGCACCGTGGAGGAGATCCGCGCCGAGAACCCGAACACGCTGTTCGTCTCCGCCGGCGACGACGTCGGCGCCTCCACCTTCACCTCCTTCATCCAGGACGACGAGCCCACCCTGGAGGCGCTGAACCTGATGGGCCTGGATGTGGCTGCGCTCGGCAACCACGAATTCGACGGCGGCGCGGCCGACGTCGACGACCGCATCATCCCCACCACGGACTTCCCACATCTCGGGGCCAACATCCATGACACGGACGGCGAACCCCTCTATGACCCGTATTGGATCACCGAGGTCGACGGCGTGCGGGTCGGCTTCATCGGGGTGATCACCGAGGACATGCCCTCTCTGGTGAGCCCCTCCGGCATCGAAGGCATCGAATGGGCCGACATGTCTGAGGCCGCCAACCGGTACGCCGAGGAGCTGACCTCCCAGGACCTGGCCGACGTCGTCGTCGTGCTGGCCCACGACGGCATCGGCGGCACCACGCTGGAGGACGCCGAGGGGCCGTTCGGCACGCTCGTGGAAGAGGCCCACCCGGGGATCGACGCGATCATCTCCGGCCACACCCACCAGGAGTACCTGCTGCAGACGGACAGCGGCATGTGGGTCACTCAGGCTGGCCAGTACGGCGAGGCGCTGGGCCAGCTGGAGCTCAGCTACGACCTCGATGCCGACGAGCTGGTGGCCTCCGAGGCCTCTCTGCTGCGGCCCATCGACCCGGAGGACCCGGAGTCTGCCCGCTGCCAGGGTGACCCGGAGATCCAGCAGATCGTGGACGACGCCGTGGAGATCGCCGACGAGCTGGGCGCCGAGGTCATCGGCGAGGTCGACGGCGACGTGCCGTTCGTCCGGGCCACCGACGGCGACGGCGGCCAGAACCGCAGCGCCGACTCCACTCTGGGAGGCCTGGTGGCCGACGCCCAGGCATGGTCCGCGCGGCAGACCGCCCCGGAAGTGGACTTCGCGCTGATGAACCCGGGTGGCCTGCGTGATGACCTCAGCCTCGGCACCATCACCTACAGAGAACTGGCCACTGTCCAGCCCTTCGCCAACACACTGGTGGTCCTGGAGCTCGACGGCGCCCAGATCCGCGAGGTGCTGGAGCAGCAGTGGCGCAAGGACGGGGACATCAGGCTCTCCGGATCCACCGAACTGCGCTACACCTATGATCCTGCCGCGCCGCTGGGAGAACGCCTCCTGGAGGTGCTCATCGACGGCGTGCCGCTGGAGGACGCGGAGACCTATCAGGTCACGGCCAACAGCTTCCTGGCCGGCGGTGGAGACGGGTTCACCGCCTTCACCGAGGCGCAGTCCGCCACCGACACCGGCATGACCGACCTGGTCGGCATCATGGACTACGTCCGCGAGCACACTCCCCTGGCGCCCGAGCTGGCCCGCCGCACAGTGGCAGTCACCTGGGAGTCCGATCCTGGTGCGGTCTACGCCCCAGGAGACCAGGTGGCGCTGCAGCTGGGCGGCCTGGCGCACAGCCACCCGGACGTTCCTGCCGGTGAGACGGTGCAGACCCGGCTGGGCGCCGTCGACACCGGCGACTTCCCGCTGGATCTGGACTTTGTGCCGGGAGGTGATGAGCGGGGACGCGCCGACGTGGTGATCGAGGTGCCGGACACGCTGGAGACCGCGGAGCCCGGCGAGGCGCCGCTGGTCATCCACGAGCCGGTGACCGGCACGGAGCTGACCCTTCCGCTGACGGTGGAAGCCGGCGTGGGGGACGGGGCCGGACCAGACGGCTCTGGCGCCACCACTGACGGCGGTACGGATGGCAACCCGGACGGCGGCGGTGCCGGGAGCGATCCCGGCAGCGACGACGCCAGCGACAGCCCGCGCGCATCCGATGGCGACGGAACCGCCGATCCGGGCAGTCCGGAGGCCGGGAACGTCCGCTCCCCCGCGCATGAGGGGGCGCTGGCGAGCACCGGCGTCTCCTGGGCGCTGTGGCTCGGCCTGGGCACGCTCGTGTTACTGACCCTGGGCGCCGTGCTGGTCCTGCGTGCTCGGCGAGGAGGGAACGGATGAGTTCGACGGGACGGCCCAGGCGTTCGCGGCCCCGTGTCATAGGCCCGCCCTAGGCTTCCCCCACAGACCCGACCACCACCGATCCCTGCACGAACTGAGGATGAGGACACCACTGCCCCATGCACACACCAGGTGACACCACACCCCGATCACGCCGACCCCGCATGATCGCCGGTCTGGCCGCCGCGGGACTTGCCGTCTCGCTCATCGGCCCCGCCCCGGCCTCCGCCACGACCACCTCCGCCGACGCGTCCGAGGCCTCCGACGGCGAGCACGTCGTCATCAGCGAGGTCTACACCACCGGAGCCGGCGCCGACGCCGCGTTCAACGAGCGGTTCATCGAGCTGCACAACCCCGGTGACGAGGCCGTGGACCTCGACGGCTGGTCGGTCTCCTACCGGCCCGCCTCCCGCGGCGAGGAGAACCTCACGCCGTCGGGACATGTGGCCCTCTCAGGCACCATCGAGCCGGGTGGCCACTACCTGATCGCCAACCCCGGGCTCAGCGCGGGCGACGGCGCCGACCTCCCGGATCCCGACGCCCGCCTCTCGGGCGGCACGGCCATCCGCGACGGCGTGATCTGGCTGTCCTCCACTGAGGAACGTCTGGACGTCCCTCTCGGCGATGTGCAGGACCATGAGGACGTCGTCGACCTGATCGGCTACGGCGGAGCGAACACCTACGAGACGGCAGCCGCGCCGTCGCCGTCGAACGGGTCCGATGTGCGCTCCATCGCCCGGGCGGACGAGGCCGTGGACACCGACGACAACTCCGCCGACTTCGCGCTCTCGGAGACCATCACCCCCACCAACAGCGCCGGCGAGCAGGCCGTCCACGAGCCGGAGGAGAGCGAGCGCCAGGACCCGGCGGAGCTGGAGATCAATGAGATCCCGCGCAGCGTGGACCCGGCCGAGAACGAGCTGCTGGAGCAGCCGGTGACTGTGCGCGGCGTCGTGACCGCCGCCTACCCGACCGGCGGCTTCGACGGCTTCACCCTGCAGACCGAGGGCACCGGCGGCGACCTCGATCTGGACGCCCACGAGGCCTCCGACGGCATCTTCGTGTACTCCCCGTGGCGCGCGGACGACGTGGAGGTCGGCGACTTCGTGGAGATCACCGCCGATGTGACCACCTACTCCGGTCAGGTGCAGCTCTCCCTCTACCCGGGCTCCTCACAGACCCCCGAGCACGAGTTCGCGCTGATCGCCGACGAGCCCCACGAAGAGGTCAAGCCCGCCGTCGTCGAGATCCCCGAGACCGACGCCGAGCGGGAGTCCCTGTTGGGCATGCTGATCGACCCGCAGGGCACCTACACGGTCACCGACCACTACACGCTCAACCAGTTCGGTGAGATCGGGATCGTCCTCGGCGACGAGCCGCTGATCAACCCGACCTCCGCACACCGTCCCGGGCCTGAGGCGGACGCCCACGCAGAGGAGAACGCGCAGCGGATCATC
This sequence comes from Nesterenkonia aethiopica, assembly GCF_039534665.1. Taxonomy (NCBI): domain Bacteria; kingdom Bacillati; phylum Actinomycetota; class Actinomycetes; order Micrococcales; family Micrococcaceae; genus Nesterenkonia; species Nesterenkonia aethiopica. Next base: position 13,197 of record NZ_BAAAVT010000007.1, read on the forward strand.
TACCTCGACGACGCCGCGACCACGAACTTCAACCGGTCCCCGGGCTGGGATGAGGAGCTGCCGTACCTGACGGCCGAGGACCCGGTGCGCGTGGGGGCCGAGATGCTGTGGGAGAACACCGTCGTCATGGACCGTCGCTTCGATCAGTGGCGGCTGCAGCCCACCGGTCACCTGACCCCGGAGACCGCCGACGCCGTCCAGCCCGCCAGGTTCGAGGACACCCGTGTGGGTCGCGAGACTCCGATGGAGCGGGACGGTGATCTGCGCATCGCCGGGTTCAACGTGCTGAACTACTTCGTCACCCTCGGCGAGGATGAGGAGGACTGCGAGTACTACACCGACCGGCACGGCGAGCCCACCACCGCCGACTGGTGCGAGGTGCGCGGTGCCTGGTCCACCGAGTCCTTCGAACGCCAACAGGCGAAGATCGTGGACGCGATCAACGCCATGGACGCCGACGTCGTCGCCCTGCAGGAGATGGAGAACTCGGTGCACTTCACCGACGACGCCGACCGCGACCTCGCCCACGAGCGGCTCGTCGGGGCGTTGAACGACGACCTGGGCACCGGGTCCTGGGAGTTCGTCGCCAGCCCGGAGGCGACCCCCACCCCCGAGGACGAGGACGTGATCCGCAACGGATTCATCTACCGGGCGGACGCCGTCGAGCCGGTGGACGAGTCGGTGATCCTCTTCGAGGAAGGCGTCGCCGAGATCATGACTCCTGAGCTGGAGTCCTTCGACCTTGCCCAGGTCTACTCCAACGCCAGAGAACCGCTGGCCCAGCAGTTCCAGCCGGTGGACGGCGAGGATGAGGATCGGTTCATCGCCATCGTCAACCACTTCAAGTCCAAGGGCTCAGCCCCCGACGGCGGCCCCAACGCGGACTCCGGCGACGGCCAGGGAGCGTGGAACGCCGACCGCGTGGAGCAGGCCCGCGCCCTGGTGGCCTTCGCCGATGCCCTGACGGAGGACACCGGCACGGACAGCATCTTCCTGATGGGCGACTTCAACTCCTACGAGAAGGAGGACCCGCTGCAGGAGATCCTCGACGCCGGTTTCAGCAACATCTCGGCCGAGACCGGCCAGCACAGCTACATGTTCGACGGCCAGGTGGGCTCCCTGGACCATCTCTTCGCCTCGGAGGCGGCCGCCGAGTCCGTCTCGCAGGCCGAGATCTGGAACATCAACGCCGTGGAACCGATCGCCCTGGAGTACAGCCGCTACAACGGCAATGCCTCGGACCTGTTCCGGGCCGACCTGTGGCGCTCCTCCGACCATGACCCGATCGTGGCGGACCTGCGTCTCAGCGGCGCGGACGATCCCGAGGGCGGCGAGGACGGCTCCGGAGACGACGGCTCAGCCGGTCCTCCCCGGGGGCCTGGGAACTCCAACGGACAGGGCCACGGCCCCGGTGAGGGCCGGGGGCACGAACGGGTGGACCACCCCGGCAACGGCCCTGGGCAGAACAACGGGAACGGCAACGGCCGCCACAGCTGACCGTCCCAGGCGCTGAGTTGGTCCGGAGTGTGCGGTACTCAGCTCGATCGAGTCGAGTACCGCAGACTCCGGACCAACTGAACCAACTCGACCAGCTGGTCTAGGCAGGGCAGGCCCTCAGCGGGACTGCTGGCCCAGCGGGGAGACGATCGCGTCCACCCGCTGGAAGGACTTCAGGTCCGAGTAGCCCGTGGCGGCCATCGCGCGGCGCAGGCCGCCCATGAGGTTCGAAGAGCCGTCGGTGTGGTGGCTGGGACCCCAGAGGACCTCCTCCAGCGGACCGACAGTGCCCACCCGGGTGCGGTGACCGCGCGGGAAGTCCGGGTGCACCGCTTCCTGGCCCCAGTGCCAGCCGCGGCCCGGGGCCTCTTCGGCTCGGGCCAGCGTGGTCCCCAGCATGACGGCGTCGGCGCCCATGGCCAGCGCCTTGACGATGTCCCCGGAGGAGCCGAGGCCCCCGTCGGCGATCACGTGCACGTAGCGCCCGCCGGACTCGTCCAGGTAGTCACGCCGGGCGGCGGCGACGTCGGAGATGGCAGTCGCCATGGGCACCCGGATGCCCATGGCCCGGCGCGTGGTGGTCGAGGATCCCCCGCCGAAGCCCACCAGCACGCCAGCCGCACCGGTGCGCATCAGGTGCAGCGCGGGGGTGTAGCCCGCCGCCCCTCCCACGATCACCGGCACGTCGAGCTCGTAGATGAACTCCTTGAGGTTCAGCGGGTCTCCGTTCTGGGACACGTGTTCGGCCGACACCGTGGTGCCGCGGATGACGAACATGTCCACCCCGGCCTCCACCACAGTCTGGTAGAACTCCTGGGTGCGCTGCGGCGTCAGCGAGCCGGAGACCACGACGCCGGCCTCCCGGATCTCCGCCAGGCGGGCCTTGATCAGCTCCGCCTTGATCGGCTCGGAGTAGAGCTGCTGCAGGCGGCGCGTGTTCTCCGGGGACACCTCGTCATCGGCCAGGCGGGAGATCTCCTCCAGCACCGGCTGCGGGTCCTCGTAGCGGGTCCACAGGCCCTCCAGGTTGAGCACCCCGAGCCCGCCCAGCCGGCCCAGCTCGATCGCGGTCTCCGGAGACATCACGGAGTCCATGGGCGCCCCGATCACCGGGGTCTTGAACGTGTACGCATCGATCTGCCAGTCCAGGCTCACGTCCTGCGGGCTCCGGGTGCGGCGGCTCGGCACGACGGCGACGTCGTCCAGCGCCCAGGCGCGCCGTCCGCTCTTGGCCAGACCGATCGGGATCTCGTTGCTCAACTGGTGCTCCTTGCTCTCGCAGGGGTTGTCGGGTCGTGGTCGGCAGGACCGGGACGGTCCCAGAAATTCACAGGGCCTCCTGAGGCACGGGCTTCGTCCGTCAGCGGACCGCGCTCGTCAGCCGCGTGGCTCACAGGGCGTTCAGGCCCGCGCCCCCGAGGGCGGGGTGGCCCAGGACTCGCGGACATGCGCCGCCGCCCAGAAGCGGTGCTCATAGACGCAGCCCCGCTCGAAGGCGGCCATCATGCGGGCGCGGACGCCTGCGTCGGATGCGTCGACGAGCTCCTCGAAGATCCCGATCGCCTCCTCCACTGCGCGGTCGAAGGCCGGATCCGAGTACACCTCCACCCAGCTGCGGTACGGGTGCCGGTCCATGCCTTCCCCGATGCTCTCCACCAGGTGACGGCCCACCTCGGCGTACACCCAGAAGCAGGGCAGCACCGCGGCCACGGCCACCGCATGGTCATCGACGGCGGCGGTGGCCACCAGCCAGGAGGTGTAGCCCTGCGTGGTCGGCGAGGGACGCGGTGCGCCGTCGTCGTCCGCCATGCGGCGGGCCAGTGCGGAGAACTCCTCCGAGCCCATGAGCTCCGCCTGCATGGACTGCTCCTCAGCGATGGTGTCCGAGGTCGCCCGAGCCCAGAATCGGCGGTGCTCGGCCGACGGCGCGCGGGCCGCCAGCAGGGTCATCGCCTGGCCGTAGCCGGCCAGGTAGGCCGAGTCCTGCAGCAGATAGTGCACGAAGGTCTCCGCGGGAAGCGTGCCGTCGGCCAGCTCGGCCAGGAACTCGAGCTCGGAGATCGCGGCCAGGGCCTGCCGGGAACCGCGCCAGGCGGCCAGCCCGTGCTCCCCGGCCCGCAGTGCCGGAGAGTCCACGTACGAGGCCAGGCCTACGGCGGCGCCGGAGTGGGAGTCGGTGGTGCTCATCGCGTCCGCCGGTCAGCGACGCCGGTAGTTCGGCGATTCGACGGTCATCATCACGTCATGCGGGTGCGATTCCTTCAGCCCCGCCGAGGTGATGCGGACGAACCGACCCTTGGCCTTGAGCTCGCCGATGGTGTGCGCGCCGACGTAGAACATGGTCTGCCGCAGGCCGCCGGTGAGCTGGTGGACCACCGCGGAGAGCGGCCCGCGGTAGGGCACCTGGCCCTCGATGCCCTCCGGAATGAGCTTCTCGTCATCGGGGACGTCGGCCTGGAAGTAGCGGTCCTTGGAATAGGAGGTGTTCTTCCCGCGGGTCTGCATCGCGCCCAGCGAGCCCATGCCGCGGTAGGCCTTGAACTGCTTGCCGTTGTAGAACACCAGGTCGCCCGGGGACTCGGCGGCGCCGGCCAGCAGCGAGCCGAGCATCACTGAGCTCGCGCCGGCCACCAGCGCCTTGCCGATGTCTCCGGAGTGCTGCAGCCCACCGTCGGCGATCAGCGGCACACCCGCCGGGATGGCGGCCTTCGCCGCCTCATGGATGGCGGTGATCTGCGGGACGCCGACCCCGGCGACCACGCGGGTGGTGCAGATGGATCCGGGCCCGACTCCGACCTTCACGGCGTCCGCCCCGGCGTCGATGATCGCCTGGGCGCCTTCCCGGGTGGCCGCCTGGCCGCCGATGACGTCCACTCCTGCGGCGCGCGGCTCGGCCTTGAGCTTGCCGATCATGTCCAGGACCCCACGGGTGTGGCCGTTGGCGGTGTCGACCACGAGCACGTCCACACCGGCGTCGATCAGCGTCATGGCCCGCTCGAAGCCCTCGCCGAAGAACCCGACGGCCGCCCCGACGCGCAGCCGCCCCTCGGAGTCCTTGGTCGCCTGCGGGTACTTGTCCGCCTTGTCGAAGTCCTTGATGGTGATCAGCCCGGTGAGCCGGCCGTCGTCGTCCACCAGCGGCAGCTTCTCCACCCGGTGCTCCGAGAACAGTCGGATGACGTCCTCGCGCGCGATGCCCTCCTGGGCGGTGATCAGCGGCTGCGGGGTCATCTTCTCGTAGACCTTGGTGGTCAGGAAGTCCTCGGGCGCGACGAAGCGGGTGTCGCGATTGGTGATGATGCCCAGCAGCTTCTTCTCGGAGTCGACCACCGGCAGGCCGGAGACCCGGTAGTGGGCACAGAGGTCGTCCAGGTCCTTCAGGGTGGCGTCCGGGGTGATGGTCACCGGGTCGGAGATCATCCCGGACTCGGAGCGCTTGACCTGGTCCACCTGCTTGGCCTGATCGTCGATGGAGAGGTTGCGATGCAGGATGCCGACGCCGCCGAGCCGGGCGAGCGCGATCGCCATCGGCGCCTCAGTGACGGTGTCCATGGCGGCCGAAGCCACCGGCGTGTTCAGCGTGATGTTCCGGGTGAACTGCGTGGAGGTGTCGGCGTCGGACGGGATCACGTCGGTGGCGCCGGGCAGCAGGAGGACGTCGTCGTAGGTCAGCCCTACGAAGCCGAAGGGGTCGTGTTCCTCTGCGGTGGTCTCTGTCACGGGTGTCGCCTCTCCAGGGTGTCGTCGATGCGGGTCGCTTGAGGACCGGCGGCTGCGGCGTCGTCGGTGTTCGGGCCACAACAAGTCTACTGCCGCGAGGATTCCTGTGCGTCGCGGCCGGTTCCGCGGGATGACGCGGCCGCACGGACCCCACGGTGGCCCGCCGGCGTCCCTCAATGTGACAACGTATGAACTTATCTGTTCATATTTCTGAAGATATCCCGCATAGTGGTGTCAGGCACTTCTGCACCGGAAGCAGCACCACACAGACTCTCAAGCACCGCACAGACCCGCAGCGAAAGGCATCAGCACATCATGAGCACCGATGAGGCACCCTCCCCCGAGCAGACGTCGAGCTCCGGCCGACGATCCAGCGGCAAGCTGGCCATCGCCTTCGTGGCCGTGGCCGCCCTGGCCGCCACCGCCGGGGGCGTGGTCACCAACAGCATCAGCGGCGGAGACGACGGCGCCGCCACCAGCACCGACTCCGGCTCCGGGGGCGGCGAGCAGGCCACCACGGTGGCGAATGTTCAGGTTGCGGGTGAGCACCGCGGCTACGACGAGGTCCACCAGGGCGGCGACGAGGACCTGGAGAACGTCCTGGTCTCCACCGACTGGCTGGCCGACCGCCTCGACGAGGGCGACCTCGCCGAGCAGGGCATCGTCCTGATCGACGTCTCCGAGGAGCTTCCCACCTCCGAGCTGACCCCCTACTCCGAGGCCCACATCCCCCAGGCGCAGTACGTGAACTGGTCCACCGAGTTCACCCAGCCCAACACCCGCGAGTTCATCTCCCAGGACGAGTTCACCGAGCTGGCCCAGTCCCTGGGCATCGACGACGGCGACACCGTCGTGCTCTACGGCGACTCCAACAACTGGTTCGCCGCCTACGCCGCCTGGGTGTTCAAGCTCTACGGCGCCGAGGACGTCCGCCTGCTCGACGGCGGCCTGCACAAGTGGGAGGTCTACGACGAGCGCGAGCTGACCGAGGAGGTCCCCGACGTCGCCGAGGGCACCTGGGAGGCCCAGCCGCAGAACCTCGACATCCGGGCCCTGCAGCCGGAGGTCCTCGAGGTGGCCGAGGAGAACGTCGACGGCGAGTCCGCGACCACGCTGGTGGACATCCGCTCCGCCGACGAGCACGACGGCGCGATCGGCGTGGACCCGGAGATCTTTGAGGGCGAGTCCACCTCCATCTGGGGCCACATCCCCGGTTCGGTCAACGTCTCCTGGGGCACCATCGTGGACGAGGAGACCGGCCAGTTCCTGCCGGCCGACGAGATCCGGGCCATCTACGAGGACGCCGGCGTCGACCTCGACAGCCCGATCATCACCTACTGCCGCATCGGGGAGCGTGCCTCCCACACCTGGTTCGCCCTGAGCCAGATCCTGGGCGCCGACACCCAGGTCTACGACGGCTCCTGGACCGAATGGGGCAACTCGGTGGGCGTGCCGGTGGCCAACAACACCGACCAGCGTGCCGGCCTGTGGGGCAGCGGCGGCTCGTGAGCACCACCGCTGAGACCACCTCGACGGAGCCCGTCCGCCACTCCGGCGGACCGGGCTCCGTCTCGGTCCGTGCCGACCGTCCCCTGGGCTGGACCCGGGCGGACACGGTGCGCACGTCCGTCGCACTCGCCGTGGCCGCGCTGCTGCTCGGACTGGCCGGCTGGCTGACCATCACCGACGGCGAGGGCCTGGGCGGATCGAACGCCGCCTTCGCCCTGCTGATCGGTGCCGGCCTCGGCATCCTGTTCGAACGCGGCCGCTACTGCTTCTTCTGTGTGTTCCGTGACTTCTTCGAGAAGGGAGACTCGCGCGGGCTCTACGCCGTGCTGGTCTCCATCGCCGTGGGGATGATCGGTTACGCCGTCGTCTTCTCCATGCGTGTGTCCAACCCCACCGGGGGCACCATTCCCTCGGACGCCCACATCGCTCCGGTCTCCCTGGCGCTGGTGATCGCCGGCTTGGCCTTCGGACTCGGGATGGTGATCTCCGGGGGCTGCATCGCCGGGCACCTGTATCGGCTCCCGGAAGGGCACCTGCGCTCCCTGCCGGCGCTGGTCGGCGTCGTGCTGGGCTTCGGTGCGGGATTCCTCTCCTGGGACACCATGTACTCCGGGTTCATCGCCGGGGCGCCGGTCCCCTGGCTGCCCGCCGGCAGCGGCTACACCACCGCGGTCGTGCTGCAGCTGGGCGTGCTGGTCGGACTCGGGATCTGGCTGTTGCGGTGGAACCCGCCGGTGACGGGCCGCGGGGACCGCGTGGTCGACGCCACCGAGGTCCGCCGCCTCGTGTTCTTCAAGCGCTGGCCGGCGCTGGCCACCGGTGCCGCCGTCGGGATCCTGGCCGTGCTGGCCTACTACAAGGACCAGCCGCTGGGCGTGACCAGCCAGATCTCCTCACTGACCCGCACCGGCATGGACGCCGCCGGGCTGCTGCCGAACTTCATGCCAGGCCTGGACGAGCGCCTCGCCGGCTGCGTGGCGGTGGTGGTGCACACCATCACCACCAACGGGTGGCTGATCGCCGGCATCGTGCTGGCCTCGCTGGCCGCCGCGCTGCCGGGGCGCCGGGTCAAGGTGGAGCCGCTGACCGGCTGGAATTCGCTCACCGCGGTGATCGGCGGAGTCCTGCTGGGCTGGGGTTCGATGATCGGGCTGGGCTGCACCATCGGCGTACTGCTCTCCGGGACCCAGGCGATGGCGCTCTCCGGCTGGGTCTTCGGCGCGGCCGTGGTCGTCGCCGCCGGCGTCGGGTTCAAGCTTGGGCTGCATCGCCGCGCCAACCCTGGGGTGTACCGCTGAGCAGGTCCCTCAGGGAAGGCCACGGACCCGCAGTCCGGCACGTCACAGGGACGGCCTTAGCACTCTGCTTGACCGAGTGCTAAGGCCGTCCTAAAGTTTGTGTTGGCACTCGAGGCCATCGAGTGCTGATGCGGCGTCGGCGTCACCGGCGCCGAAGGCCTGAAGGGGCGCCGTCCGGCACCGCGACGACGGATCGGTCACTCCCAAGGCGCGCAACAACCCCGGCCTGGGGCACGGCGTCGGCGTCACACGACGCGCGGCCCGGGCCTGTGAACAGACCCGATTCGACATCACGCAAAGGAGAGTACTGACGTGTCAGTCTCCATCAAGCCCCTCGAGGATCGTATTGTTGTCCGCCCCCTGGAAGCTGAGCAGACCACCGCTTCCGGTCTGGTGATCCCGGACACCGCCAAGGAGAAGCCCCAGGAGGGCGAGGTCGTGGCCGTGGGCCCGGGCCGTGTCGACGACAAGGGCAACCGCGTGCCGGTCGACGTCGCCGAGGGCGACGTCGTCATCTACTCCAAGTTCGGCGGCACCGAGGTCAAGGTCGGCGGCGACGAGTTCCTCGTCCTCAACGCCCGCGACGTCCTGGCTGTCGTCGAGAAGTGATCGCGGATCCTCCGCACACCTCTCGAGACCCGCATCTGACTCGCAAAGGAAGCAACTCATATGGCAAAGCAGCTTGAGTTCGACGATGCCGCCCGGAAGGCACTCGAAGCCGGCATCGACAAGCTCGCCGACACCGTCAAGGTGACGCTGGGCCCCAAGGGCCGCAACGTCGTCCTGGACAAGTCCTGGGGCGCACCGACCATCACCAACGACGGCGTCACGATCGCCCGCGAGATCGAGGTCGAGGACTCCTACGAGAACCTCGGCGCTCAGCTCGCCAAGGAGGTCGCCACCAAGACCAACGACGTCGCCGGCGACGGCACCACCACCGCCACCGTGCTCGCCCAGGCCCTGGTCAAGGAAGGCCTGCGCAACGTGGCCGCCGGTGCCGCTCCGGGTGAGATCAAGCGCGGCATCGAGACCGCCGTCACCGCGGTGACCGAGCGTCTGAAGACCAACGCCCGCGACGTCGAGGGCCCCCAGGTGGCCCACGTCGCCGCGATCTCCGCCCAGAACGACGAGGTCGGCGAGCTCATCGCCCGCGCCTTCGACGCAGTGGGCACCGAGGGCGTGATCACCATCGAGGAGTCCTCCACGACGTCGACGGAGCTCGACATCACCGAGGGCATGCAGTTCGACAAGGGCTACCTCTCCCCGCACTTCGTCACTGACGCAGACCGTCAGGAGGCCGTGCTGGAGGACGCCCAGATCCTCATCCACCAGGGCAAGATCTCCAACATGCAGGAGTTCCTGCCGCTGCTGGAGAAGGTGCTGCAGTCCAAGAAGCCGCTGTTCATCATCGCCGAGGACGTCGAGGGCGAGGCGCTCTCCACCCTGGTGGTGAACAAGATCCGCGGCACCCTGAACGCTGTGGCTGTCAAGGCTCCGGGCTTCGGCGACCGCCGCAAGGCCATGCTGGAGGACATCGCGATCCTCACCGGCGCCCAGGTGGTCTCCCCCGACCTCGGTCTGAAGCTGGACCAGGTGGGCACCGAGGTGCTCGGCTCCGCACGCCGCGTGACCGTCACCAAGGACAACACCACCATCGTCGACGGCGCCGGCTCGAAGGAGGACGTCGAGGCCCGTGCCGCCACGATCAAGGCGCAGGCTGACGCGACCGACTCCGAGTGGGACCGTGAGAAGCTGCAGGAGCGGCTGGCCAAGCTGGCCGGCGGCATCGGCGTCATCAAGGTCGGTGCGGCCACCGAGGTGGAGCTCAAGGAGCGCAAGCACCGCATCGAGGACGCCGTGTCCTCCACGCGTGCCGCGCTCGAGGAGGGCATCGTCGCCGGCGGTGGCACCGCGCTGATCAACGCGCTGTCCGCCCTGGACGAGGACGCGAACGTCCAGGCGCTCGAGGGCGACGCCGCCGCTGCGGTGGGCATCGTCCGCCGGGCGCTGGTGCAGCCGCTGCGCTGGATCGCCCAGAACGCCGGCGAGGACGGCTTCGTCGTCGCCTCCAAGGTCGCGGACCTGGAGCCGAACCACGGCTTCAACGCCAAGACCGGCGTCTACGGCGACCTGATCGCCGACGGCGTCATCGACCCGGTCAAGGTCACCCGCTCTGCCCTGCAGAACGCCGCCTCCATCGCGGCGCTGGTGCTGACCACCGAGACGCTCGTCGTCGAGAAGAAGGACGACGAGGAGGAGTGATCTCCGCACGCTGAGATCCCTCTGCCGAGACAGGGGCCCTGGCCACGTCACCCGACGGGCCAGGGCCCCTGTCTCTGTCCACGGGCTCTCTGCGCTGAGTTGGTCTGGAGTTTTGGGTACTCGACTCGATCGAGTCGAGTACCCAAAACTCCAGACCAACTCACGGGAGAGTGGAGCGGCTCCTCCACAACCGCGCAGCCCACGACGACTCCGCGCCGCCCTCTCCACAGGACGCCCCTACCCCTACTCGTCTCCTGGACCTGCGCGGCATCCTCTGAGCATGCGCCCACCATCACCCCTTCCGGAGGAGCTCAGAGGCCGCACGTTCAGTCGCGCGGAAGCACGCGCCCTGGGAGTCCCCGACCACAGACTCCGCGCCCGCGACGTCGAGCATCGCAGTCGGGGCATCTACCGTCACCGTCCCGACCTCGGCCCAGGCGCCCTCTCGCCCCGCGCACCGGTCCCGCAATCGGTCCGTCGGCTGTTCCCACCGGGTTCCCCACCCGGCCGCCCGCAGGATCCGCACGCCCTCGACATAGACCTGTGTCGAGCCGCCTGCTCCCGGTCACGCGTGCTGTGGATCAGTCATCACTCCGCAGCCCGGTTCTACCGACTGCCGCTGCCAGCGAGGTCGGCACGGGATGCACGTCTGCACATCAGCGGACTGACCCGTCATGTGGCTCTCGATGCCGACGTCGACGTCGCCCATCACTGGCCGTGCCCCGCGGCGGGCGAGGTCGTGGAGACCCTCGGGATCCGTGTCTCGTCCCCAGAGCGTGTGTTCATCGACATGATGTCGAGTCTTGGTCGCGAGGAGCTCGTCGCCCTCGGCGACAGTCTGGTGCGCCACCCCCGGCCCCAGTACGAGGGCCGCGAGGAGCCATGGACCACGGTGCCCCGACTGCGGCGGACGGTGGACCAGCACAAGGGCGCCCGGGGTGTCGTCGTCGCGCGCGAGGCGCTCGAACTCATCCGCGTCGGATCGGATTCGCCAGCCGAGACGCGCATGAGATTGGCGCTCACGGAGGCCGGGCTGCCGGAGCCCGAGCTGCAGATCAGGCTCGATCCGACGGACCCGGACTCCCCCTCAGGGGATATGGGATATCGCAACGCCCGCATCCTGCTGCAGTACGAAGGGGCGCACCACTTCTCGGCTGAGCAGCAGCACCATGATCAGTACCGCGATGGCGCCTTCCGCGCGGAGGGATGGACGGTGCTGTCCGCCAACCGACTCGACCTCGCCGAGGGCTTCCGTGGCCTGTCGGGACGGGTCAGGGATCTGCTGATCGCCCCGTGAATGCGTCTGGAGTTGTGGAAACTCGACTCGATCGAGTGGAGTTTCCACAACTCCAGACCAACTCAGCGGAGGGGAGGGAGGGAGGGAGGGAGGGCGGGCTGGCCTCAGCGCACGGGCACCGGGGCCGGCTCGCCGCCGTCGCCGGGCTGCGGACCGGCGTCCGGGTGGGTGCCGTTCGCCATGGCGTCGGCCCGCTCCTCCCAGAACTCGGCGTTGCGCACGCCCACGGTCCGCGGGTCGAACTGCGGGTCCTTGCCGGCCTTCATCTGGGCCCGGTAGTCCTTCAGGGCCTTGAACGCCGGCTGCTGGATGAGCAGGATGCCCACGATGTTCAGCCAGGCCATGATGCCCACACCGATGTCGCCGATGGACCAGGCCCGGCCCTCGGCGCCCATGGCACCGTAGAAGACCACGATCAGGATGACCACCTGCAGCACGGCCAGCAGCGCCCGCTGGACGCTGATGCTGCGCACGTTGCGCATGGCGTAGGTCAGGTTCGTCTCCGCCATGTAGTAGTAGTACACCAGCGTGGAGAAGGCGAAGAAGGTCAGCGCGATGGCCACGAAGATCGTGCCCGCCCCGGCGAACACCGTGTCCAGGGCGAACTGGGTGTACGGAGCTCCAGCCTCGACACCGTCCGGCAGGTTGGAGGCGTGCTCGATCAGGCCGTCCTCGGTCTCCACCTGGAACATCCCGGTGGAGAGGATCAGGAACGCGGTGGCCGAGCAGACGATCAGCGTGTCGATGTAGACGGCGAAGGCCTGGACCAGACCCTGCTTGGCCGGGTGGGAGACCTCCGTGGCGGCGGCCGCGTGCGGCCCCGTGCCCTGACCGGCCTCGTTGGAGTAGATGCCGCGGCGCACACCCTGGTCCACGGCGTAGCCCAGGATGCCGCCGAAGACGGCGTGAGCCCCGAAGGCGGACTCGAAGATCAGGCGCAGCATGGCCGGGATCTCAGAGGCGTTGGCCAACAGCACGATGAGCGCGATGATGATGTAGCCGATCGCCATGATCGGCACCACCGTGGCGGTGAAGTGGGCGATGCGCTTCACACCGCCGATGATGATGATCCCCAGCACGATGGCCAGGAAGACGCCGATCATCCACCGGTCCAGTGCGGGGAAGGCACTGGTGAGCGCACCCGACATCGTGTCGGTCTGGATGCCGGGCAGGAACACGCCCAGCGCCACCACCGAGACGACGGCGAAGATCCAGGCGTAGATCTTCAGCGGGATGCCCGCCCACGTGTGCCGGTAGGCCCGCTCGAAGTAGAAGGCGGGACCGCCGCGGTACTCTCCGGTGCGTGGGTCGCGCTCCTTGAAGATCTGGCCGAGGGTGGACTCCACGAAGGAGGTGGCCGCACCGAGCAGCGCCACGATCCACATCCACATCACTGCACCGGGCCCGCCGGAGGCGATGGCCACGGCCACACCGGCGATGTTGCCGGCGCCCACGCGGCCCGACAGGGACATGGTCAGCGCCTGGAAGGAGGAGATCCCGTCCTTCGAGCTGCCTCCCCTCACCAGGGCTCGGATCATGTCCGGGATCCTCGTGAACTGCACCAGCTTGGCGCGGATGGTGAACAGCAAACCGGCGCCGAGGCACAGCCACACTAGATAGGGGCTCCAGACGACGTTGTCTGCCCATTCGATGAAAGCGTCCATGGGTTTCCTTCCCTCATCATCACACTCGTCGCAGCGGCGCACGGGGTGGTGTGGCCGGGCGCGGACCGTCGGCTCGGCGCGAGCACGGGTGTCACGGACGGTCTGTGAGTGTCGGAGCTCACGTCGAGCTCCGATCGCAAAGAGTAGCACCGTCCTGTTTCGACGGTATGTCTGCCAGGACGGCGCGGCGTGATGCCGCTCACATCATGCCACAGCGGCAGTGAGGTCGCCGCATCCGGTGCGCGCTCTCCGTCCTCCTGCCGGGCTGACCATGCCGGGCTGACTATGCTGTGCTGGGTGATCAGCCCGACTCCCCCGGCTCAGCCCTCCCCTGGCCCGCCCGCCCGCGTCCCCTCCCGCCGCTTCCTGGCCTGGGAGGTCGTCCTCGTGCTGGGCGTCTCGCTGGGGCGCAGCGCCGTCTACGCGATTCTGCAGCTGGCCGAGCGGCTGGCGGAGGCCCCGTTGGCGGAGCAGACGGCCACCGTCCACTCCAGCCGGTCCCGCCACGAGCTCTTCGACCTGACCTACCAGGTGCTGGACAGCATCTTCGCCCTCGTGCCGGTGGCACTGGTGCTCTACCTGATGTTCCTGCACGGGGTGAATCCGTTCCGTCGCTTCGGCTTGGACCTGCGCCGCCCCCGCCGAGACCTGGCCCTGGGGGCAGGCCTGTTCCTGCTGATCGGGGCGGGCACTCTGGTGGTCTATGTGGGCGGCCGCACCGCCGGGGTGACCATGGAGATCATCCCCGCCGACGTCACCGCGCACTGGTGGACCACTCCGACGCTGCTGATCGCCGCAGTCCGCCATGCCCTGGTGGAGGAGGTCATCATGGTCGCCTATCTGCTGGACCGGGCACGGAGGATCTGGCCGGGGCTGACGCCGTCGTGGGTCCGCCCCGAGAGCTCCCTGCAGGCCGCCCCCGCCCCGGCCGGCCACCGGGCCGAGCCCCGGGACGCCGCCCCGGCCGGACTGCCGCGGTTGGGCAGACTCTGGTGGGTGGTGGTGGCCGCGGCGCTCCTGCGCGGGGCCTACCACCTCTACCAGGGCTTCGGTCCAGGCCTGGGGAACGCGCTCATGGGCGTGGTCTTCGGCGCCGTCTACCTGCGGTACGGTCGCGTGATGCCACTGGTGATCGCCCACTTCCTGCTGGATGCGGTGGCGTTTCTGGCCTTCCCCCTGGTGCTGCGCCTGACCGGGGTGTCCGCACTCATCGGCGGGTGACTTCGGCCAGCACCTCGATCGGACCGATGATCTGCTGGAAGGACTCGTCGTAGACGTCGTCGGGCAGCATGTAGGGGTCCACGACGTCATCGTCCGGCCCCGGGCGTCCGGCATCCTGGCGCGCCCGGTCCAGCAGGGGCACGACGGCGGCGATCCGGTCCCGCTGCGTGGCCCCCTCCCCCACGACGTCGCGCAGCTGCGCGCGGACGGCCTCCCGTCCGAGGTGCTCCGCCAGCCGACCGAGCTCCCGGATGGTGAAGGTCCGCGCCCGCGCCCCCGGAACCTCGGCCGTGACGTCCTCCAGGTGCTCTCGGGTGGCGGTGAGGATGAGGTCAGCCTCCTCCACCATCGCGGCGGTGACCTGTCTGGCGGTGAAGTCGGCGGCGTCGGCGCCGTAGTCCGCGACCCGCTGCTTCATCGGCGGCTGCATGTCCTCGCCGTCGTGGGCGTAGGTGCCGCCCGAGTGCACCCGCAGACCCTCCTCGGCGGCGTCGGCGAACACGTGGACGAACAGCCGCTCCATGGCGGGTGAGCGGCAGATGTTGCCGGTGCAGACGGTCAGCACGGTGAAGTCCTGGGTCATGGTCCCCTCCTGACGAGGATTCGCGGGTCGGTCCTGCACAGGATCCTCTCACAGGGCCAGGGTCGCCTCGCAGCAGCGCAGGGTGGCGGCCGCGTAGCCGTCCCCGAAGAGCACCCAATGCCCCAGCAGGTAGAACAGCTGATGAACCGGCACACGTTCCTCCCACCCCGGCGCGAGAGGCCACTGGGCCTGATAGCCCGCCACCACGGCGTCCAGGTGGGGCAGGCCGAACAGCTGCATCATCGCCAGATCCGATTCCCGGTGGCCGGCGTGGGCGAAGGGATCGATGAGCACACCCTCGACGTCGGCGTCGCGGCCCGGTGAGCCTGCGGCGGCGGGCTCCTCCGGGAAGACGCGCCTCCACAGCAGGTTCCCGGACCAGAGGTCACCATGGAGGCGCGACGGCGGCTCCACAGGGTCCGTGGCCTGGCCAGTTCCGCGTGCGCCGCCTGCGTCACCGGTGCCACCGGTGCCACCGGTGCCACATGTCCCGCCGCCGTCGAGGTCGCCGGAGGAGATGCGGTCCCGGGCGGCGCGCAGCACCGGCGGGACTGCCGTCAGGCGCTCCAGCAACGGGTCCAGTCGCTCAGCGGCGAGGAAGGAGCCCCAACTGGGATGAGTCCCCGAGCCCATGGGGAGCAGCTGGCCGGCCGGGCCGAACAGGGGCGGCTCCCCGGGCGGGTGCCCCGGGGGCAGGGCGCCGAAGGCCGTGCCGGCAGGTAGGCTCCGGTGGGTGCGGGCCAGGGCTGCGCCGAAGGCCGCAGCTGACATCCGATCGGGCCGAGCCTCCACGACGGTCTCCACAGTGAGCGCGTCATCGTCGACGTCGAGCACGCGGACCACGGCGGCTCCCCCGTCCGGCACAGCTTCAGCCAGCCAGCGCAGACCCGCGGCCTCGATCCGCGGAGCCGCCGTCGTCCTGCTGGTCTTGCGAACGCTCATCGTGCCCACCCGAGGAGCTCCGCTGCGCACTCACGCTCCGTGCTCACGCTCGACACTCACCCTCCGTGCTCCCGGACCGGGCGCAGCGCGTCCGGGGCGGGGAAGGGCAGGGTGTACTCCCGAGGCCGAGAGCCCACCACGGAGGCCGCCCCCATCGCATCCTCGGCCACGCGAATACGGTCCGGACTGACTTCCACGATCCGGACGCGGACCTCTTCTCCGGCAGGCAGCCTCAGCAGCCAGGGATCCGCCAGGAAGGACAGGCCTCTCCCGTCCAGCGCCTCCTCAGCCTGGAGCCAGTCGACCTGTTCGGTGATCGGCCTGCCCAGGATGTCCACGGCGACGAGGCCGTCCCCGGACATACGGATCCAACCCACCCGCTCACCGTCGTTCCGATGATGGTCGATCCAATTCTCGTCCATGGCGCCACTCTACTCACAGCCTTCGACACCGTCGCTGGAGGGTGCGGCAATCTCGCCGAGCTCGGCCCTGACGATGTCGAGCGCCCACGCGGAGTCGGCCTCCGGCGGCTGATGGAAGAGGTGGAAGGCGAGTCCGTCGACCAACGCGTGGAGCCGCTGCGCCGTGACCACTGCTGCCGGAGACCCGGGCTCTGAGGTCAGCATCTCGACGATGCGCCCACAGAGCCCGGCCAGCCCCTGGTGCGCCTCGCCCCGGACCCGATGGAGCTCCGGCACCGCGGCGCGTTCGGCCAGGAGGGCGAGGTTGACCTCGAACTCCGCCCGGGTGTCCGGCGTGAGCGGAAGGACCTCTCCGATGAGGGCGAGGGCACGCGCCTCCGGGGCATGGGAGGCCGCCTCCGTGTAGGTGGCATGGAGACGATCCGTGGCGCGCTGCACCATGAGCTCGGCGGAGAACTGCACGAGCTCTGCTCGGCTCGGGAACACATGCCGGAGCGAGCCGACGGCGACGCCGGCCCGATCCGCGACAGTGCGTACAGAGACCGCGGAGATGCCCTGGTCGAGGATCACCTGCCATACCGCCTCCGCGAGCTGGTTCTTGCGTGCATCACGATCCATGGTCCGAGGCATGGACACACAGTAGCACGACCGTGCTACACTCGCGGCGTCGTCTATAGCACGACTGTGCTAGAACCACTGGGCGCCCTGTGACCGCCCTGCACCACGCCACTGCGACACACCCACCGACCCCTCGGGAGCACTCCATGGCAGACCCCCATCCGGCCACTCGGGCGCGCGGCGCTCTCCTTCGCACAGGCGGCGCCACCGCGGCGGCCCTCGCCCTGCTGACCCTGTCGGCCTGCACCACGGACGCCTCTGAGGCCGACCCGGAGTCCAAGACCTTCGACTACGACGGCGACGCCCTCTCCATCGAGACCCATGAGGTCGCCACCCACGTCGTCGCCGCCGATCGGGACGACATCCTGGTCACCCGCTGGTTCGCGAAGACGGCAGGCTTCGAGAAGCTCGTCTGGACCCTGGACGGCGACACCCTGGAGATCGACGCCGGCTGCCACGGCATCGCCGTCTGCGACGCCCGCTTCGACGTCGAGGTGCCCCACGGCATCGACGTCGAAGTCGACGGCGAGCCCATCGACCTCGCATCCCGCTGAGCCTCTCGCCAGGCCCCACAGCGGCACACCCCGATCACCCCTTCACGGAACAGGAGACCCTTCCATGCGCATCCTCATGGAGATCATCGGCATCATTCTGCTCATCAACGGCATCGGCGGCCTGTGGAACGACGACTTCGGCCTCCTGGGCCGCTTCGCCGACGGTGCCGCACTCACCGCACTCCAGGGAGCCGCCGTCCTGGCCGGCGCAGCACTGACGGGAGGAAGCCTCTGGGGGCGCCGGTCAGCGAAGGCGAGGCGGAAGTCGCCCGAGTCCTCCGACGACTGGACCGACGACGTCCTCGACGAACTGCTGTGACGGGCGATCGGCAGGAAGCTCACCCATGAGGCACTCCAGACATGAGGCGCCCCAGACATGAGGAGGCCCGGGCGGTCTGCGCATCCCCTCGATACGCAGACCGTCCGGGCTCCCCGGCTCAGTCCGTCACATGCTCAGTCCGTCACCGACTCAGTCGCGGCGCTTCTCGAACGATGTGCCGTACGGCTTGTCCTGCAGAAACTCCAGGATGGCCATCTCACGGGTGTCCGAGGGCAGCTCGTTCGGGTCCTCGAAGAGGCGTCCGGCGGCCCGGTCCGCGAGGTACTGCTTCATCTCCTCCTTGACCTTCGGCGCCAGGATCACGCAGCCGACGACGTTGATGAAGATGCACAGGAACAGGGCCGAGTCGGCGAAGTCGATGATGTTGCCGAAGGACACCATGCAGCCGATCACGATCATCACGCAGATGATGGAGCGGAAGATGAGGTCCTTGGTCTTCGACATGCCCACCAGGTAGCGCCAGGCCTGGATCCCGTAGTAGCTCCAGGTGATCAGGGTGGAGAACGCGAAGAGCGCCACACAGATCGCCAGGACCACGGAGAACCCGGGAAGGAAGGTCTCGAAGGAGGCGGCCGTCAGGCCCACCGGGTTGTCGTGACCGACACCGATGGCCTCCTCATAGTCGGCGGGCCAGGCGAAGATGATCACCAGGGCGGTCATGGTGCAGACCACCACAGTGTCGATGAACGGCTCCAGGATGGCGTTGAAGCCCTCCGAGACCGGGCGACGGGTCTTCACCGCGGAGTGGGCGATCGGGGCCGAGCCGATGCCCGCCTCGTTGGAGAATGCCGCACGCTGCACACCGATGATGATCACGCCGATGACACCACCGGTGATGCCCTCTGCGGTGAAGGCCCCGGAGATGATCGCGCCGAACGCGTCACCGATGTTGGTGATGTTCACCGCGATGACGATCAGGCAGGCCAGCACGTAGATGCCGGCCATCGTGGGCACGATCTTCGCCGTGGCGGAGCCGATCCGGCGGATGCCGCCGATGATGACCAGAGCCACCAGCCCTGCGAAGATCAGGCCGAAGATGAACGCCGAGGTGTCCGTGCCCAGGAAAGCGAACGCGGAGGTGCCGGTCATCTCGTCGAGCGTGCTGCCGGCGGACTCGATGGCCCCGTACGTCTGGTTGGCCTGGAACATGCCGCCGCCGATGATGCCGAACAGCATGATCGAGATCGCGAAGACGCCGGTGATGATGAGCACCGGCAGCCTGCCGAGCTTCCGGAACGCCACCGGCAGGTACTTGAACGGCCCGCCGTGGACGATGCCGTTCTCATCGATGTGGCGATACTTGACCCCCAAGGTGCACTCCACGAACTTGGTGCACATGCCGAACAGGCCGGCCAGGATCATCCAGAACGTGGCGCCGGGGCCACCCAGGGAGACCGCAGCGGCGACACCGGCGATGTTGCCGAGCCCCACGGTGCCGGAGACCGCAGCCGTCAGGGCCTGGAAGTGGGTGACCTCGCCAGGATCATCCTCGGTGGTCCATTTGCCGCGCACGATCTCAAAGGTCACCGGAGCGGTCCGGAACTGCACGAAGCCGAAATAGATGGTGAACCCGATGGCCGCGACGATGGCCCAGAGGACCACCAGCGGGCCGTCCCAGAGCGTGGTGCCCTCCGGGAACGGGGCACCGAGTGGAATCTCCACGTTGGTGCCGAAGATGAGATTGACGAAGAAGCCGGTGATCTCACCGAACCATTCGTCAATGGTGTCTGCGACGCCCTGCAGGCCGTTGCCGGTCTCTTCGACCTCGGCCATCGCCAAGACGTGTCCTCCTCTGGACATGTGTCGTCCCCCATCTGCATGTCGAGTGATGCTGATCACAACGATTGTGTGCCCTGAGAGTACTACCCGGTACGCACAACAATCTATATGCGAGATGTTTCAGGAGCTTTTCCGTACGCAATTCTGGTGTACCAGTTACGTTTCGAAGGATGCATTCTTTACTGACGCGCGTCTGATCTGGGGCCACAGGGACGACGACGGCCCCGCACCGCACCACAGGGGTGCAGCACGGGGCCGTCTCGGCGTGTCGCCTCAGCTGCTCTCGACGACCCGCCCCGGAGACGGAGCCGATTCCTCGGAGCCGTACTCCCCCACATATTCAGTGCGGACGTCGCGGATGAGGAAGAACAGGAAGACGAAGAGCAGGATGCAGATCACCAGCACCACGGGGTGCAGCCCCCGGCGCGGATCCCGTCCCGGCTGGTCCGAGGCTCCGCCGTCCTGCCCTTCGCCGCTCATCCCTCGATCCCGAGCTTGGCCAGCACGATCTCGCGGACCTTGCCGGCGTCAGCCTGACCGCGGGTCTCCTTCATGACCGGGCCGATGAGCGCCCCGATGGCCTTGAGCTTGCCGCCGGCCACCTTCTCCACCACATCCGGGTTCTCGGCCATGGCCTTCTCGACGGCGGCGGTGAGCGCACCGTCGTCGGAGACCACCTCCAGGCCGCGGGCGGAGACGATCTCCTCCGGCGAGCCCTCGCCGTCGAGATGGTGCTCCAGCACCTGACGGGCGATCTTGTCATTGATCTTCCCCGCGTCGATCAGACCGGCCAGCTCGATGATGGTCGCCGGGGTCACTCCCAGCGCCGCCGGTTCGAGATCGCGGGCGTTGGCCAGACGGGAGATCTCCCCCATCCACCACTTGCGGGCCACCGCCGGAGTGGCTCCGGAGTCCACGGTCTCCTCGATCTCGCTGAGCAGACCGGCGGCGACGACGTCACGGAACTCCGCGTCCGCATAGCCCCAAGCCTCACGCAGACGGCGGCGACGCTCCGCCGGAGGCTCCGGCAGCTCGGCGCGCAGCTTCTCGATCCACTCCTCCGTGGTGACGATCGGCAGCAGATCCGGCTCGGGGAAGTACCGATAGTCGTCCGCATCGGACTTCGGACGCCCGGAGCTGGTGGTGCGGGTGTCCTCCTTCCAGTGACGCGTCTCCTGGACGATGCTCCCCCCGGCGCTGAGCACCCCGGCGTGACGGCGGATCTCGTAGGTCACCGCGTGCTCCACCGCGCGCAGGGAGTTCACGTTCTTGGTCTCCGAGCGGGTGCCGAACTCGCTGGCGCCCTTGGGCATCAGGGAGACGTTGGCGTCGCAGCGGACGTTGCCCCGCTCCATGCGGGCGTCCGAGATGTCCAACGCCTTGACGATGTCCCGGATGGCCGAGACATAGGCCCGAGCGATCTCCGGGGCCCGCTCGCCGGCCCCGACGATCGGCTTGGTGACGATCTCGATCAGCGGCACCCCGGAGCGGTTGTAGTCCACCAGGGAGTAGTCCGCGCCCTGGATGCGGCCGGAGCCGCCAGCGTGGGTGAGCTTGCCGGCGTCCTCTTCCATGTGGGCGCGCTCGATCTCCACGCGGAAGATCTCACCGTCGTCGAGCTCCACGTCGAGGTGACCGTCGAAGGCGATCGGCTCGTCGTACTGGGAGGTCTGCCAGTTCTTCGGGGTGTCCGGGTAGAAGTACTGTTTGCGGGCGAAGCGGCAGGTCTCCGCGATCCGGCAGTTCAGTGCGAGGCCGAGCTTGATGGCGTCCTCCACCGCCTGCCGGTTGACCACCGGCAGGGTGCCGGGCAGACCCAGACAGACCGGGTTGACGTTGGTGTTCGGCTCGTCGCCGAAGGCGTTCGGCGCGGAGGAGAACATCTTCGTCTTCGTGTTGAGCTCCACATGGACCTCGAAGCCGAGGACCGGGTCGAAGCGGACCATCGCCTCCTCGTAGGACAGCGGCGATGCCTCGGTGAGCGTCTCAGTCATAGGTGTCCTCACTCTCCTGCAGTCTGGGCCGTGACGGCGGGCTCGGCGGCCAGCTCGGGGATCTGGGCCCACAGCGGTTCGGCGTCGGCGGTGAGCAGACGCTCCAGGGCCGCACCGGCGTGGTAGACCCGGGCGTCCTCACGGGCGGGCGCGAGGAACTGGATGCCCACCGGCAGCTGGCCCCCGGCGCCGTCGTCGGCCAGCCCGCCGGGCACCGAGATGCCCGGGACACCGGCCAGGTTCGCCGGGATGGTGGCCACGTCGTTGAGGTACATGGCCAGCGGGTCGTCGAGCTTCTCCCCCAGCGGGAACGCCACGGTGGGCGAGGTCGGGGAGATCAGCACGTCGGCCTGCTCGAAGGCGGCGTCGAAGTCCCGCTGGATGAGGGTGCGGACCTTCTGCGCCGAGCCGTAGTAGGCGTCGTAGTAGCCGGCCGACAGGGCATAGGTGCCCAGCACGATGCGGCGCTTGACCTCGTCCCCGAAGCCGGCGGCGCGGGTCGCCCCCATGACGCGTTCGATCGTGAGCGGCCCGTCCTCGGGCAGCACACGGTGGCCGTAGCGCACGCCGTCGTAGCGGGCGAGGTTGGAAGAGGCCTCCGAGGGCATGATGAGGTAGTAGGCGCTCAGCGCATGTTCGAAGCTGGGGCAGTCGACCTCCACGATCTCCGCACCGGCCTCACGCAGCGCGTCCAGGGCCTCCTGGAAGCGGGCGAGCACGCCCTGCTGGTAGCCCTCCCCCTGCAGCTGACGGATGACGCCGACCTTGAGGCCGGTCACGTCCACCCGGCGGGCCGCCTGGGCGAAGTCCGGCACCTCATCCGTCAGGGAGGTGGAGTCCTTCGGGTCGTGGCCGGCGATGAGCGCGTGCAGCAGCGCGGCGTCCTCGGTGGTCCGGGCCACCGGGCCGATCTGGTCCAGCGAGGACGCCATGGCGATGGCCCCGTAGCGGGAGACCGAGCCGTAGGTGGGCTTGGTGCCCACGGTGCCGGTCACCGCCCCGGGCTGCCGGATGGAACCGCCGGTGTCGGTGCCCAGGGCCAGCGGTGCCTCGAAGGCGGCGACGGCGGCCGCGGAGCCTCCGCCGGAGCCGCCCGGGATGCGGTCCAGGTCCCACGGGTTGCGGGTCACACCGTAGGCGGAGTGCTCCGTGGAGGAGCCCATCGCGAACTCGTCGAGGTTGGTCTTGCCCAGGATCGGCAGCCGGGCGGCCCGGATCTTCTCGATCACGGTGGCGTCGTAGGGGCTCATCCAGCCCTCGAGCATCTTCGAACCGGCCGTGGTGGGCTGCCCGACGGTCACGATCAGGTCCTTGATCGCAATGGGTACCCCGGCCAGCGGGTGCAGCGCCTCGGCGTCGCCACCTCCGGCGGCGCGGATCTTGTCCACCTCGGCGGCGGTGTCCAGCGCCTCCTCGGCGGAGACGTGGAGGAAGGCGTGGATACCGCGGTCACCGCCGTCGACGGCGGTGATGCGGTCCAGGTGGGCCTGCACGAGCTCGGTGGAGGTGATCTCCCCGGCGCGCAGCTTCTCCGCCATCTGGGCGGCGGTCAGTCGGATCAGCTCGGTCATGGTCAGCCTCACTCCTCGTCCAGGATCGCCGGAACCTTGAATCGCCCGTCCTCGGCGTCGGGGGCGTTGAGCAGAGACTGCTCCTCGGTGAAGACCTCGCCGACGACGTCCTCACGGAAGACGTTGGTCAGCGGCAGCGGGTGGCTGGTGGCGGGCACGTCCTCGGAGACCGCCTCGGACACCTTCTTCACGGAGTCCACGATGACGGCCAGCTCGCCGGCCATCGTCGTCAGCTCCTCCTCGGTCATGCTGATATGTGCAAGTGTGGCCAGATGCTCGACGTCGGCGCGCGAGATCTCAGACATGCAGCTCCTACGGGGTCGTGGGGTTCACACGTGGATTTCGAAGTCCCCGACAGTCTAGTCGAGGCACCTGACGGGGACGGTCGGACTCCGTGCCCGGTCCAGGCCAGGTTCAGGGCGATCTCAGGCGGCCTACGGGGCGCCGGAAGAACGGGAAGCGGGCGTCCTTGCCGTGCTGCTCCCGGGTGATCACCAGGTCCCGGCTGGGGTCCTCGACGAATCCTTCGGAGCGGTACAGCCGGTGGGCCGCGGTCATGGAGGCCAGGCTGCACAGCACGATGCCCTCCGCACCGGCCTGCTCCGCCCGGCCGATGAGGTGCCGCACCATGGTCCGGGCGATCCCCCGGCCCTGGAACGCGGGCGCCACCGAGAGCATGCGGAACTCCATCTCGGTGCCGCGGGCGAGCTCGGCGAGCGCGTCGCCGGGCCAAGCGATGACGGCGGAGGCGGCGACCACGCCGTCGACCTCGGCCACGATCAGCTCGCCATGCTCCGCTCGGTAGGCGACGTCGGCCAGCTGCGAGATGTAGGGATCATCCGCCGACAGATGACCGCCGTCGACATAGGCTGCGACGGTGAGCTCGCCGATACGGGCATGATCGTCGGGCCGGGCCGGACGGATCACCACCTCCGGGAGAGTGGAAGAACGCTCCGGCGCGGCACCGTCTTCGAGGAACTGGCCGGTCATCGGGCAGCGCCTTCTCCCGGCACCTTCCCGTCCTGCGCCCGCTCGTCCTGCGCCCGCTCGTCGTCCGCCTGCCCGTCCTGTACCTGCTCCTCGGCGAGGCCGATGGGCAGCGGACGCAGCCGCGTATGGGGGATGCCGATGTCTCCGATGAGACACCAGTCTCCCCGCACCGAGCTGTCCGCCACGGCCGGGCGCCGCACCGGCACCCCGGCCTCCTCGGCGATCAGTGCGGCGGCGGACCAGTCGTGCTCCTGGATACCGAACTCCGCGAAGGCCTCCACCGTGCCGTCAGCGACCATGCATATGTCCAGGGCCGCTGCCCCGAGGCGCCGCAGATTGCCGAAGCTGTCGAGCATGGCGGCGACGGCGGCGGTCTGCTGAGCGCGCCGTTCGGGGTCGTAGCCGAAGCCGGTCGAGAGCAGACCCGCGGACAGGCTGCCCCGCGGGCCGCGCAGACGCACCGGATCCCCGATCGGCCACCCGGGTCCCTCCCCGTCGAGACGAGAGGTGAACGCCCCGCCGTCGCGCGAGGCCCACCAGAGGCGGCGCAGCCCGGGAGCATGGACGACGCCGACCAGCCACTGACCGTCGGGGCCCTGCACCGCCACCGAGGTGCCGTAGTAGAGGATGCCGCGCACGAAGTTGGTGGTTCCGTCGAGCGGGTCGATCGACCAGCGGTAGCCGGTGGCGCCGTCGGGGGCGACGGTGCCGTACTCCTCCCCCGTGACCGTGTCCTCAGGGCGCCGACGCCGCAGCACCGTGCGCACGGCCTGCTCGGCACGACGGTCGAAGTCGGTCACCAGGTCGGACTCCGAGCTCTTGGTCTCAACCCCGTCACCGCCCAGGGCCAGTCCGGAGGGCGCGACGTCGTCCCGCCCGGCCAGCACGGCGGCCCCGGCGGCGGCGGCCTCGCGGGCGATGTCCAGCAGCTGATGCGCAGCGGTCACGATGTGGTCTCCCAACCCTCGTCGATGATGTGTGGTGCACGTGATGTGACTCCTGATGAGCCGGGCGTCGTGCCGGGTCTCAGGACTCGAGGCCCTCCGGCCCCCTCTGCAGCAGGACGCCGAACTGCTCCTCGTCCAGCACCGGCACCCCCAGCGATGCGGCCTTGTCCAGCTTGGAGCCGGCGTTGGCTCCGGCCACGACGTAGGCGGTCTTCTTCGACACGGAGCCGGCGGCCCGGCCTCCGCGGGCGATGATCGCCTCTTTGGACTCGTCCCGGGACCAGTTCTCCAGACTGCCGGTGACCACCACCGTCAGGCCTTCGAGGGTGCGCGGCGTCTCCTCGTCGACGTCGTCGACCATGCGGACCCCGGCCTCCGCCCAACGCTCCACGATCCGCCGGTGCCAGTCGAGCGAGAACCACTCGTGCACCGCCGCCGCGATGGTGGGGCCCACTCCGTCGATGCCGGCGAGCTCCTCCTCGTCGGCGGCCTGGATCTTCTCCAGCGAGCCGTAGGCGGCGGCCAGGGCCCGCGAGGCCGTGGGGCCGACGTGCCGGATGGACAGCGCCACCAGCACACGCCACAGCGGCTGCTCCTTGGCCTTCTCCAGCTCGGAGAACAGCGTGCGGCAACGGTCGTTGGGATCCCCGTCCTGCTTGGCGAAGTACCGCTCCACGGTCCACAGCCCGGTCTTCGTCCACGTGCGCGAGGCGGCGTCGTAGTGCCGCTCCTCCCGCCAGACGTAGACGTCCTTGAGGTCCTCCGGGGAGAGGTGGAAGAGATCGGCCTCGTTGCGCAGCACCGGCGTCTGGGGCTCCGGCATCCCGTCCTCGCCGAAGGTCACCATGACCCCCGACTCTGCGACGGCCTCGCGGCTGACCAGCTCGGGGAGGTCCGGGCGGCGGAAGTCCGGATCCGTCAGCGCACGACCGCCCTCCTCTCCGAGGCCCTCGATGTCCAAGGCGCCCCGGGAGCCGACGTGGATGACCCGTTCGGCCAGCTGGGCGGGACACGACTCCGCATTGGGGCAGCGATAGTCGACGTCGCCCTCCTTCGCGGGACGCAGCTCGGTCCCGCAGGCCGGACACTTCACCGGGAAGACGAACTCGTGGAGCTCCTCCTCCCGTCCCTCGCGGGAGGGAAGCACCGGGCCCAGCACCTCAGGGATGACGTCGCCGGCCTTGCGCACGATCACGTCGTCGCCGATCAGCACGCCCTTGGCCCGGACCACGTCCTGATTGTGCAGAGTGGCGCGGGAGACCACTGAGCCGGCGACCTTCTGGGGCTCCAGCACGGCGAAGGGCGTGACCCGGCCGGTGCGGCCCACCTGCACCTGGATGTCCACCAGGCGCGTGTGGACCTCCTCCGGCGGGTACTTGTAGGCGGCCGCCCAGCGCGGGACCCGCGAGGTGTGGCCCAGCGCGCGCTGCTGGTCGAAGTCGTCCACCTTGATCACGACGCCGTCGATCTCATGGACCAGCTCGTGGCGCCTGGACTGGTGCTCGTCCAGGTAGGCCTCGATGTCCTCATAGCTGCGCAGCAGCTTCGTGTAGGGACTGACCGGCAGGCCCCAGGAGGCCAGCAGCTCATAGGCCTCATGCTGCGAGCCCAGGTCGAGGCCCTCTCGGGCGCCGAGTCCGTGGACGAACATGCTCAGCGGGCGCTCGGCGGTCTTGGCGGGGTCCTTCTGCCGCAGCGAGCCCGCCGCGGCGTTGCGGGGGTTCGCCAGCGGCGGCTTCCCGGCGGCGGTGAGCCGCTCGTTGAAGGCGTGGAACTGCTCGGTGGGCATGAAGATCTCTCCGCGGACCTCCAGCTCCGCAGGGTGACCCTCACCGGAGAGCCGCTGCGGGATGTCCTCGATGGTCAGCACGTTGTGGGTGACGTCCTCGCCGGTGGTGCCGTCGCCTCGGGTGGCCGCGCGGACCAGGCGGCCCTCCCGGTAGAGCAGGTTGATGGCCAGCCCGTCGATCTTGACCTCGGTGAGCCAGGTGGGCGTCGCGTCGGGGCGCACCTCGGCCAGAGAGGCGACGGCGCGGTCATACCAGGCGCGCAGCTCGGAGCGGGAGAAGACGTCCTCCAGGGAATACATGCGCTGCAGATGGGTAACCGGGGAGAACGCCTCGGAGACCTCGCCGCCGACCTCCTGCGTGGGTGAGTCCGCCGAGACGATCTCCGGATGCTCGGCCTCAATGCGCTGCAGCCGGGAGTAGAGCTCATCGAACTCCGCGTCAGAGATCAGCGGGGCGTCCTCCTGGTAGTACGCCACCCGATGGCGACGCACCTCCTCCACGAGCTGCTCGTACTCCTCACGCAGCGCCGTCGGCGGAGCGGATGGCTCGGCCGACGGCGCTGAGGCGGGCTCTGCGGTGGGTTCGGGAGCGGGCTCGACGGCGTCGCGGTCAGCAGTCTCGGTCACGCGCACCAGTCTATGACCTCCCCCGGACATGATCAGAGGCCCCGCGCATCCGAGCCACGAGACCTCGGCCACGGCAGGCCCCATGCGTGGCCGCTCGACCCCGCGCCGCCCGGCGACGAGGATGGAGCCATGACTTCCGGACCTGCCGACGACGGCGCACGACGCGCCCAGGGCAGCCTGCTGGTGCTCCTCGGGCTCGGCTGTCAGCAGGTGGGGGCGGCCCTGGCGGTCCTCGTCTTCCCCGCTGCGGGGCCTGTGGGCATGGTGGCCCTGCGCCTGGTGCTCTCCGCCGGCGTCTTGTGGGCCCTGGTCCGGCCCCGGGTCCGCGGCCTGTCCGCCCGGTCCTGGGGCGTGGCCGCCGGGTACGGACTCGTGCTGGCCGGTATGAATATCGCCTTCTACCTGGCGCTGGATCGCCTGCCGCTGGGCACCACGGTCACCCTGGAGATCCTGGGGCCGCTCACCCTGAGCGTCCTCGCGTCACGCCGGTGGCTCAGCGCACTGTGGGCCGGGACCGCCTTCGCCGGCGTCGCGATGATCGGCTGGGACCCCGCCACGGAGCTGGATCCCGTCGGCGTGGTCTTCGCTCTGCTGGCCGCGGCGCTGTGGGCCGCCTACATCATGATGACCAGGCGCACCGGTCAGGAGTTCACCGGACTGATCGGTCTGACCCTGGGCATGACCGTCGGCGGGCTGGCGGTCGCGCCCGTCGCCGTCGTCACCAGCGGTTCCGCGCTGTTCCAGCCGCACATCCTGCTGATCGGCCTGGGGGTGGCGCTGCTGTCCTCCACGGTGCCCTATGCGTTGGAGATGCTGGCGCTGCGGCGGCTGCCGCCCAGCGCCTTCGCGATCCTTCTGGCCCTGGCCCCGGCGATCGCGGCGGGCGCCGGATTCCTCCTGCTCGGCCAGCAGCTCTCGGTCCATGCGCTGCTGGGCATGGGACTGGTGGTGGTCGCCGCGATGGGATCGGTGCGCGGATGAGGCGCGCGGTGCGGCACCTTCCGGATCCGCGAGCAGGATCCGCGAGCAGGATCCGCGGGATTCAGCCCTCGCGGACGTCCACCACGATCACGGTGACGTTGTCCCGGCCGCCTTCGCGCAGCGCCTGGTGGATCAGCCAGTCCACGGTGTCCTGGGGGGAGCGTCCGGCGTCGAGGATGTCGGCGATCTGCTGGTCGGTCAGCTCTCCGGTGAGCCCGTCGGAGCAGATCAGCAGCCGCTGGCCGGCCTCCACCGGCGCCATCGTGTAGTCGCCGCTGAACAGGTCGCCGGCACCGAGGGCGCGGGTGATGACGTTGCGGTTCGGGTGGTCGCGGAGCTCCTCGGCGGTGATCATCCCGGACTCGAACATCTCCTGGACCTGCGAGTGGTCGCGCGTCAGCTGACGCAGCCGCCCGTCCTGGTGCAGATAGGTGCGCGAGTCACCGATGTTGAACACCAGCCACTGCAGCCGCTGGCCGGCCTCCACCAGCACCGCGCCGGTCAGCGTGGTGCCGGCCTTGGCGTCGGTGGCCTCGCGGATCCGCTCGTCGGCGTCGTCCAGGCAGGCCTGCAGCTCCACCCGGGTGATCGGCCCCGGAGCGGCGTCCCAGCCCTCGGCGAGCGCCTGCACCGCCAGGGCGGAGGCCACCTCGCCGGCCTCGTGGCCGCCCATGCCGTCCGCGACGGCGAACAGCGAGTCGGTGACCACCGACGCGTCCTCGTTGAGCTCACGGCGCAGACCGACGTGCGAGCCGTACCCGTAGTCCAGGTAGAGCCCGTGGTCCGGGCGCGGCTGCTGCTCGTCGTCCATGGTCGTCTGGTGCCCTTCGGTCAGTGGGTGCGGGAGATCCGTGCGGCGCGAGGGTGCGCCGGGTCACCAGACCATCATGTCACGATGAGGTCACGTTCCACAGCCGCGACGAGAGCTCAGGAGTTCTCCAGGACGATCCCCGTGCCGCCGGCGCGCAGCAGCATGTGCGGCTGCACCTCCCCGAACCCGCGCACGATCCGCGGCGGCTGCGGGACCAGCAGGTAGTCGTCCTCGGACTCCAGAGCCCGGGCCGTGACGGAGTCCACCAGGATGGTGCCGGGATCGGCCAGTGCCGTGAGCCGGGCCGCGAGGTTCACGGTGGGCCCATAGATGTCGCCCATCCGGGACAGCACGCGCCCCCAGACCACGGACACCCGGGCCTGGGGCAGGACGTCGTCGGCGGCGATCGTCTCGGCCAGGGCCAGTGCGATCTCCGCACCGGCCTCCGGGGTCTCGGCGTTGAACAGGACTTCGTCGCCGACGGTCTTGACGAGCCGACCGCCGCCGATGGAGATGATCTCCGCGCAGCGGGACTCGAAACGCTGCACGGTCTGCGCCAGAGTGCGTTCGTTCATGGTGCGGGACAGCGAGGTGTAGGAGACGAGGTCCGCGAAGCCGACGGCACGGGCCAGCGGCAGCGGAGAGTCGTGCTCGGAGCCGTCCCGGCCCTGGGCGGTGGCGGCCAGCCCGGACTCCACTCGCACAGTGAGCCGCTGCAGCGCCGCGGAGAGCTGCCGGCGCCAGGCGTAGCTCATGAGGCTCTCGATCGGCGCGATCAGCTCCGGCAGGGTCTCCACCACCTGGGTCCGTGCCGTGGCGTCGGAGAGCTGCTGGTTGGCGATCTTGTCCTCCACCAGCGCCTCGATCTGCCAGACCACCATGCGGTCGGTCATCTGGCCCACCGAACGGGTCAGCGAGATCGCGGTCTCCTCGTTGAGGTGGCCGTCGCGCACCAGCGAGATCATCGTGGACAGCGCCTCGACGTCGGCGTCGGTGAACGCCTTGACGTCATCGTCCAGGTTGGGGAAGCCCAGGGCGCGCCACAGCTTGCGGGCGGCGTGGGTGGAGACGCCGAGCTCGCGGGCCATCTCCCGGTAGGTCAGGGTGCGCTCGGCACCGAGCAGCCGGCGTTCCAGGTCCCGGATGCCGCGGTGCCAGTCCTGCTGCTCCACCGTGGGGATCGGGATCGCAGCAGTCTCCGGCGCCCGCTCCCAGCCGTCCGGCGCGGATCCCGACGACGACGCCGCGGCACCGGCCGGGGCCGGGGCCGCTGAGGCCGCTGAGGCCGCTGAGGCCGCTGAGGCCGCTGACCGTGCGGCCGAACGGGCCTCAGCGCGGGTCCGGCCCGCGGGACGTCCCGACCTCTCGTCTCCGGGGTCATGCGGGGTGTGCGCCACCGGCGCCGGCTCGGACGACGGATCGCCCTCCCGGGCACGTCCCTCACCAGCTCCGCCCTCACCAGAACTGTGTGGGCCGGCGTCCGGAGCAGGGGGAGCCGGAGGCGTGGGGGCAGTGGCGGCGGGTGAGTCCCCGGGCGCGCGCCGCACCCCACCGGGCACGGCCGCCGCGGGGCGGGGCAGGGCGATCTCTCCGGTGTGCAGGCTCGGCGTGGTGACGGGCCGCGGGGACGGGAAGTCGGACCAGTCGGACCGGGCGGCGGCGAGCTGCTCGTCGGTGTACCCGACGGCGTCGCGGTCGATCTCCCCGGTCTCACCGGTCAGACTGTGGGCCCCGGGATCCGCGTCGACGTCCTCGGCGGGGGGTCCCTCCGGGGGCGTGGACGCGTCTCCGGAATCGCCTTCCGGGGCGCCGAAGCCGCGCCGGCGGGCCCGCTCCCAGGCGAGCCGCCCATGCTCGGCCGGGCTCTCCTGGGGACCGGTCTGACGCCGGGCGGACTCGTCTCGAGACTCATCGACCATGGTCACACCGCCTGTCCCGGAGACTGTCCGAATCGTGGCTGCTGCCGGGGCGCCGCAGTGCCCGGCGGGGAGGAGTGCCCCTGAGGATGGGGGGACTGCTGGGCGGCGTGCTGCCGGGCGGCGGCCTGCCGGTAGGTGCTCAGCTCCTCGGCCATGACCGTGTGGAAGTGCTCGACGTCCGGCATGTCTGTCAGCACCGTGCGCTGCTGCTGACCGTAGGCGCCGTGCAGCAGCACCAGATCGCCGGCTCCCTGGACGGCCTGCAGCCGCGACTGCTTCAGCTGCACCTCGGACATCAGCCCCAGCGGCACCACCACCGGCTGAGGGGCGCCGAGGATGTTCTTCTGCACCACCCGCAACGTGGTGAGGTAGGTGTGCCGCAGCGCCCACCGCAGCAGGGGGCGGAGCGTACCGAGCACCAGGACCAGACCGCCGGCCACCCAGATCAGGAACACGCCGATGTGGCTGTAGTACCGGATGAACTCCGGCTGCGAACCGCGGGACACGTAGCCGAGGAGGAAGCTCATCACGGTGACCGTGACGAGCAGGTTCACCAGGGCCGGGATCAGCGCACGAAGATGAGCGCGTGTGCGCACGACGACCTGTTCGCCGTCCACGAGCTTCAGCTTCATCGCGTGCCCTCGTCCTCCGCTCTGATCAGGTCAGACCTGTGCCGCCGGTCCGGCGAGGTCCGCGGCCAGTCTACCCGTGGGTCTCAGGCCTGCGCCCGCCGCAGGTGGATGACGTCTCCGGCGGAGAACGGCCGTCGCCGCTGCACCGCCGAGCCCTCCACCGCCTCCCACGGCGCCTCCGGCGCGCTCCGACGCCGGGTGACCTCCACCTGCAGGGAGCCGTCGTCCTGCAGCCCGACCGCGGTGCCGCTTTCGGCTCCCCCACCGGGCAGCTCCACACGCACCTCCTGGCCGAGGGTGTCCATGACCTCCTGCACGCGGGCACCCAGCGCACTGTCCCGCACGGAGCCGCGGGCCGCAACGCCCTCCAGGTCGGCGAGGTTCTGCGCCAGACGCTCCAACAGTGCGGCGAGCACCTCGGTGCGCAGCGTCGCGAGGTCGGGCGACCCCGCCCCGGCCGCCGACGCCCGTCCCTCGCCCAGTCGATCCAGCTCCAGCAGCACCGAGGTGGACGTCGGCGTCGGCAGGTCCTCGGCGCGCAGCAGCACGTTGATCCCGATCCCCAGCACCACGGTCACCCCACCGGCGGCGCCCGCAGGGACGGGCGCCAGCACCGCCAGGATTCCGGAGATCTTGCGCCCGTCGATGTGCACGTCGTTGGGCCATTTCAGCTGCGCCGGGATGCCGTGGCGCTCCCGGAGAACCTCTACGAGGCTCAGGCCGGCCACCAAAGAGATCCAGGGCAGCTGGCGCGTGGGGTCGACGCCGTCGCGTCCCGGACGCAGCACCACGGAGGTGGACAGCGAGGTCCGCGGAGGCGAGGACCAGCCGCGGCCGAGCCGACCGGTGGCCCCCGTCTGCTCCTCCGCGGTGAGCACGGACAGATGCGGCCAGGTCTCGGCGAAGCCCGGCTCCCCGGCCGCCCGAGAGAGCTGCAGGTTGGTGGAGTCGACAGCCTCGACCACCCGCAGCCGGGAGTACGGGCCCTCGGCGACCAGCTGCTGACGCAGCCACGCGGCGTCCAGGGGCGACGCCGTCGTCGGCTGCTGCTCGCCGCCGGTGTTCACTGTGCCGCCGAGGGCCTCGGTGCTCGCTGTGCTTCCTGTGCTGTCCTGTGTCATGCGGCTCCTCCGCCTCCTGCAGCTGCGCGGTGCCGTAGGAGGGCACCTGATGACCGGGCGCCGAGACCCGGCCGGAGCGACCGGAGGTCAGCGGCTCAGAGGAAGATGTCCGGGATGAGCTCGCGCCCGTGCTCCACAGCGTAGTCGGAGAGGTCCTCCACGCCCGCGGCGGCCAGCACCTTCTCGTCGGTGAGGAATTCTCCGGTGCGGCGTCCGGCGGCACCGGAGAGCAGCGCGAGCGCCGCATCCGCGACCACTCCCGGGGTGCGGGCCGAACGGATCATCTCCTCCCCTCCGGGCATCGCCCGGATGGCCGCGGTGTCGATGAGGGTGGCGGGCCACAGGGAGTTCACGTCCACGCCGTCGGCGGCCAGCTCCTGAGCCAGGCCGGCGGTCGTCATGGACATGCCGTACTTGGCCATCGTGTAGCCCAGGTGGCGGCCGAACCACTGCGGGTCCAGGCGCCCGTCGGCGCCGGTCAGCGGCGGAGACAGGGTGAGGATCTGCGCGTGGCGGCCGTCGGCGGCGGCCTGACGCAGATGCGGCATCGCCGTCTTGGACAGGTGGAAGGTGCCGCGGACGTTGATGTCGTGCATCAGGTCGTAGCGCTTCATGTCCAGGGCCTCGGTGGTGGACAGATCGATGGCCGACGCGTTGTTGATGACGATGTCCACGCCACCGAACTCGCTGACCGTGGTGTCCACGGCGCGGAGCACGTCGGCGTCCTCGCGCAGATCCCCGACGATCGCCAGGCCGCGGCCTCCGGCGGCCTCGACGTCGGCCACGGCGGTGTGGACGGTGCCGGCGAGCTTGGGATGCGGGGTGTCGGTCTTGGCGAGCATGGCGATGTGGGCACCGCGCCCGGCGAGCGCGACGGCGATGGCGTGCCCGATGCCGCGGCTTCCGCCGGACATCAGCACGCGGGCGCCGTGGAGATCCCGGGGGCCGATCAGCTGGGTGGGCGTCGTGGCGGGGGTGGGTGCTGCTGGCTCAGTCATGCCCTCAATTCTACTCATGAGTAACCCCCATCTGTCATCTGCGTCACATCGACATCCGACCCCCGGGCCAGCCTTGTAGGGTTCCTACAGTCGTCAGACCCCTGCCCCGGGCTAGACTGGCCGCTGGATTGTAGAGTTCCTGAAGGATCCGGCAGTGACCCCGATGACGCCCCGCGCGTCCCGCGGCGCCGCCGTCCACCCGACCGCCGGAGAAAAGGGTTCCCCACGGACGATGAGCACCTCCCCCCGCACTGACGCCAGCGCCAGCACCGACGGCCGCACCGCCCCGAAGCCGGGCGCGGAGCATGATCTGGCGACCACCGCCGGGAAGCTGGCCGAGTTCCGCCGCCGTCGGGACCAGACCCACGCTCCCGCCGGGGAGGCAGCCGTGGAGAAGCAGCACTCCCGCGGCAAGCACACGGCCCGCGAGCGCATCGAGATGCTGCTGGACCCCGACTCCTTCGTGGAGCTCGACGCCCTGGCCGTCCACCGGTCCACCTCCTTCGGCATGGAGAAGAAGAAGCTGCTCGGCGACGGCGTCGTCTCCGGCTACGGCACCATCGACGGTCGTCTGGTCGCCGTCTACTCCCAGGACTTCACCGTCTTCGGCGGCTCCCTCTCCGCGGTCAACGGGGAGAAGATCGTCAAGGTCCAGGAGTTCGCCGCCCGCAACGGATGCCCGGTGATCGGCATCAACGACGGCGGCGGCGCCCGCATCCAGGAGGGCGTGGCCTCCCTGGCCATGTTCGCCGACATCTTCCGGAACAACGTCCACTCCTCCGGCGTGGTTCCCCAGATCACCCTGATCATGGGCCCCTCGGCCGGCGGGGCGGCCTACTCCCCGGCTCTGACCGACTTCGTGATCATGGTGGACAAGTCCTCCCACATGTTCATCACCGGCCCCGATGTCATCAAGTCGGTCACCGGCGAGGACGTGGACATGGAGACCCTCGGCGGGGCGCGGCAGCACAACACCACCACCGGCACCGCCGCCTACCTGGCCTCCGACGAGGAGGACGCCCTCGAGTTCGTCAAGGAGCTGCTGGAGTTCCTGCCGCTGAACAACCTCGCCGAAGCCCCCGTGGAGCCGGCCGAGGAGCGGGCGAAGATCGAGGCCGAGGACGAGGCGCTGAACACCCTCATCCCCGACTCCGCCAACCAGCCCTATGACATGCACGTCGTCATCGAGCAGATCCTCGACGACGGCCACTTCCTGGAGCTGCAGGCCCTCTACGCCCCCAACGTGGTGATCGGACTGGGCCGGGTGGAGGGCCGCAGCGTCGGCGTCGTCGCCAACCAGCCCTCCCAGTTCGCCGGAACCCTGGACATCGCGGCCAGCGAGAAGGCCGCCCGCTTCGTCCGCTTCTGCGACGCGTTCAACATCCCGATCCTCACCCTGGTGGACGTGCCCGGCTTCCTCCCCGGCACCGACCAGGAGTTCAACGGCATCATCCGCCGCGGGGCCAAGCTGCTCTACGCCTACGCCGAGGCCACCGTCCCCAAGATCACGGTGATCACCCGCAAGGCCTTCGGCGGGGCCTACATCGTCATGGGCTCCAAGAAGCTCGGCGCCGATGTGAACCTCGCCTGGCCCACCGCGCAGATCGGTGTGATGGGCGCCCAGGGTGCGGTCAACATCCTGCACCGTCGGGAGCTGGCCGCCGTGGAGAGGGAAGGCGGAGACGTCGAGGCCCGGCGCGCCGAGCTCATCGACGACTACGAGACCGAGCTGCTCAACCCCTACCAGTCCGCCGAGCTGGGCTACATCGACGCCGTCATCGAGCCGGCCGAGACGCGCTGGCAGGTCACCAAGGCACTGCGGGCGACCTTCCACAAGCGGGAGGCACGGCCGGCCAAGAAGCACGGCAACATCCCGCTGTGACCCGCCGCACCTGCAGCACCGAGACCGCCGCTGGGCCCCGCCGGGCCCGACGTCCAGGAAGGAGGCGACGCCGATGACCGAGACCACCCAGGGCCCGACCGAGGGGGACTCCCCGGAGGCACCCGTCCTGCAGCTCACCGGCACCCCGCTGGGCGCGGAGGAGCTCGCCGCGGTGGCCGCCGTCGTCGGGCGCCTCGCCACCGCGGAGCCTGTGGAGGACGCCGACGCCGGAGGGACCGGCCCGCGGGACCGTACTCTGCAGCGGCGCCGCCATCTGGGCCTGTGGGGCCGCCCCGGCACGGACTCCTGGCAGCACGCGGCAGGACTGAGGTGACCCGGTGAGCGCACATCATGACAAGACTCCCCGACTGATCCTCGCCTCCGCCTCCCCCAGCCGCCGTCAGATCCTCGAGGAGGCCGGCCTCGACTTCGAGGTCGTCGTCTCCGAGGTGGACGAGCCCGCCGTCGTGGCCTCCGCCGTCGAGGCACTCGGACCGCTGACCCCCGCCGAGGAGGCGCTGTTGCTGGCCCGCACCAAGGCCGAGGACGTCGCCTCCCGAGGCGCGGCCCGCGGCGCCCTGGTGCTGGGCTGCGACTCCGTCTTCGAGCTCGACGGCGTCGCCTACGGCAAGCCCTATGAGGTGGAGGTGGCGGTGCAGCGCTGGCGGCAGATGCGGGGCGCCACCGGCATCCTGCACACGGGCCACTGGCTGGTGGACGCCTCGAGCGCCACACGCACCACCGGCTCCAGCTGGCTGGGCCAGAAGCCCGGCCACGACGGCGAGCTGAAGGCCGCCGGCGAGACGGTCTCCACTCGCATCACCTTCGGCCGGCCCACCGATGAGCAGATCCGCGACTACGCCGAGTCCGGGGAGCCCCTGCACTGCGCGGGGGCCTTCACCCTGGAGGGCGCGGCCGCGGAGTTCATCGAGCACGTCGACGGCGACCGGGAGTCGGTCATCGGCGTCTCGCCTGCCGCGTTGGCCCGGCTGCGCGCCCAGCTGGCGCCTGAGGCCCCTCCCGTGTCGAGCGGCCGTGAATGACGGGATCTCCGGCGATGCGGCGGCGTGTCGCCGGGCAGATGCCGTCAGAATCGGCCACCAGATGAAGAATTCGCAGCGTCCACCCCGACTACCAGGAGTGCAGAAGAGACCATGACCCAGTTCAGCAAGGTGCTGATCGCCAACCGCGGCGAGATCGCGGTGCGGGTGATCCGTGCGGCCCGTGACGAGGGGCTGTCGACCGTCGCCGTCTACGCCGACCCGGACCGCGACGCCGTCCACGTCACCATGGCCGACGAGGCCTACTCCCTGGGCGGAGCCACCGCGGCGGACAGCTACCTGGTGGTCGAGAAGATCCTGGAGGCCGCCCGCGCCACCGGTGCGGACGCCGTGCACCCCGGCTACGGCTTCCTCTCCGAGAACGCCGA
The DNA here is from genome assembly GCF_039534665.1 of Nesterenkonia aethiopica. Lineage (NCBI taxonomy): Bacteria > Bacillati > Actinomycetota > Actinomycetes > Micrococcales > Micrococcaceae > Nesterenkonia > Nesterenkonia aethiopica. The sequence goes on from NZ_BAAAVT010000007.1 coordinate 50,594, forward strand.
CTTCGCCCGTGCCGTGCGCCTGGCCGGACTGACCTGGATCGGCCCCTCCCCCGAGGCCATCGAGACGCTGGGCGACAAGGTCTCCGCCCGCCAGCTGGCCGAGAAGGTCGGCGCCCCGCTGGCGCCCGGCACCAAGCAGCCGGTCAAGGACGCCAAGGAGGTCATCAGGTTCGCGGACAAGCAGGGTCTGCCCATCGCCATCAAGGCCGCCCACGGCGGCGGCGGGCGCGGCATCAAGGTGGTCCGCGAGCATGAGGAGATCACCGAGCTCTACGAGTCCGCCGTCCGCGAGGCCACCGCGGCCTTCGGGCGGGGCGAGTGCTTCATCGAGCGCTACCTGGACGCGCCGCGGCACGTGGAGACCCAGTGCCTGGCCGACGAGCACGGCACCGTGGTGGTGGTCTCCACCCGTGACTGCTCCCTGCAGCGGCGCAACCAGAAGCTCGTGGAGGAGGCTCCCGCGCCGTTCTTGAGCCGCCAGCAGAACCGGCAGCTCTATCGCGCCTCGAAGGCGATCCTCCGCGAGGCCGGCTACACCGGCGCCGGGACCTGCGAGTTCCTGGTGGGCCGCGACGGCACCATCAGCTTCCTGGAGGTCAACACCCGCCTGCAGGTGGAGCACCCGGTCTCCGAAGAGGTCACCGGCATCGACCTGGTCCGAGAGCAGTTCAGGATCGCCCGCGGCGAGCGGCTGGGCTACGACGACCCGGAGGTCCGCGGCCACAGCATCGAGTTCCGCATCAACGGCGAGGACGCCGGACGGAACTTCATGCCCGCCCCCGGCAAGCTCGAGCGCTTCGACCTGCCCAGCGGGCCGGGCGTGCGCGTGGACTCCGGCGTGCGCGCCGGGGAGACGATCTCCGGGGCCTTCGACTCCATGATCGCCAAGCTGATCGTCACCGGCGCCACCCGGGAGCAGGCCGTCCAGCGGGCCCGCCGCGCCCTGGCGGAGATGACCGTCGAGGGCATGCCCACGGTGATCCCCTTCCACCGCCAGGTCCTCGAGGATCCGGCGTTCGTCCCCGAGCTGGCCGAGCACGACGGCGGCCACGGCCACCGGAAGGCGCCGACGTCGTTCTCGGTGCACACCCGGTGGATCGAGACCGAGTTCGACAACACGATCCAGCCGTTCAACATGCTGGCCGCTCACGCCGATCCCGAGCACGAGGAGGAGCGCGCCTCCGTGGTCATGGAGGTCAACGGCAAACGCGTCACCGTCGGACTGCCTGCCTCTCTGGCGGCCGGCAAACTCGCCACCCAGGCGGGCAAGAAGCGACGCCGCAAGCGCACCGCCGCAGCCACCGGCGCCTCCGGGGACCAGCTGACTTCGCCCATGCAGGGCACCATCGTGAAGGTCCACGCCAAGAACGGGGACAAGGTGGCCGAGGGCGACCTGATCCTGGTGCTGGAGGCCATGAAGATGGAGCAGCCGCTGACCGCCCACAAGGCCGGCAAGCTCAAAGGGCTCAAGGCGGAGGCCGGCGCCTCGGTGAGCGCGGGAGAGGTGCTCGCCACGATCGAGGGCTGAGCAGCCGCACTCCGGGATGGCCCCGGAGGGATTGTCGCCGGACGTCGTCTCAGTGCGCGTCGTCCGACGATCCCTCCGGGGTCATCGTGCGTCCGGGGCAGGATCTCACCATGCGGACAGTTGCTGTTGCGCTATACCAGGACCGCACCGACCGGCGTAATGTGTCGATGCCTTCGCACACGACTCACCTCCCCGAGGAGACCTGTCCCATGTCCACCACGACTCGCCCTGACCTGGACCCGGCTGAACCCGCCGGTCCCAGGGATGGCTCCGCCGCCTCCGCGTCCGGCCTCGTCGACGACACCTCCGATCCGAACAGCACGGTGCCGCGCCGACGGATCATCTTCGCCTCGCTCATCGGCACCACCATCGAGTTCTACGACTTCTACATCTATGCGACGGCGGCCGTCTCGATCTTCCCCCTGCTGTTCTTCTTCGGTGATGAAGGCACCGCCCTGCTGGCCTCGATGGCCACCTTCGGCGCCGCCTTCGTGGCACGTCCCGTCGGCTCCATCATCTTCGGCCACTTCGGCGACATCGTGGGGCGCAAGGCCACGTTGGTCGGCGCCCTGCTGACCATGGGCATCGCCACGTTCATCATCGGACTGCTGCCCACATACCACCAGATCGGGATCTGGGCACCCGCAATGCTGACCATCCTGCGTTTCTGTCAGGGTCTGGGTCTGGGCGGGGAGTGGTCGGGCGCCGCCCTGCTGGCGTCCGAGACCGCACGCCCCGGCAAGCGGGCCCAGGCCGCCATGTGGCCGCAGCTGGGCGCCCCCTTCGGCTTCATCCTCGCCAACGGCCTCTTCCTGCTGCTGGCCACCCTCTTCGACTATCAGTCCACCGCGACCGACCTCACCGACCCGTTCCTGGTGTGGGGCTGGCGTCTGCCGTTCATCCTGTCCATCGTGATGGTCGCCGTCGGGCTCTACGTGCGACTGCGCATCGAGGAGACTCCGGTCTTCGCCCGGGCGATGAAGAACAACGAGCGGGTCAAGGCCCCCATCGGCGAGGTGTTCCGCAAGAACTGGTGGGAGATCATCCTCGGCACGTTCATCATGCTGGCCACCTACGGCCTCTTCTACATCATGACCACCTGGGTCCTGTCCTACGCCATCGGCTCCGCGGGCACCGGCGGCCTCCACTACGACTACCAGTCGTTCCTCGTCCTCCAGGTGCTGGCGATCCTGTTCTTCGCGGCGTTCGTGCCGGTGGCCGGCCACCTCGCCGACCGCTTCGGACGGCGACCGATGCTCATCACGGTGACCGCGGCGATCATGGTCTTCGGGACCACGTTCGGCATCTGGCTCGACGCCGGCTCCATGGGCACGGGCGACGACCTCAACATTTGGCAGATGCTGCTGTTCCTCAGCGTGGGCATGGCCCTGATGGGCCTGACCTTCGGACCGATGTCCGCCGTCCTGCCGGAGCTGTTCCCCACGAACACCCGGTACACCGGCTCCGGGGTCGCCTACAACGCCTCCTCCATCCTGGGCGCGGCGCTGACCCCCTTAGCCGCGACCTGGCTGGTCCAGAACTACGGAGTCCACGCCGTCGGCCTCTACCTGGCAGGGCTCGGGGCACTCACGCTGATCGCCCTGGTGCTGTCTCCGGAGACGAAGACCAAGTCCCTCTACACCCCCGGGACGGAATGAGCTGAGCGCTCCGCCCACCGTCGAGGTGCGGTCTCATCGTTCCTCACCGTTGACCCCGGAGGGATTGTCGCTAAACGCCGCTTCAGCGCGTGCATTCCGACAATCCCTCCGGAGTCAACGCTGTGTCCAGGCCCTCAGTAGTACACCGCCAGGGGCCCGTTCGGTCCCTGCACCACCTGCACCTCGGTATTGAACACTCGGGTCAGGACGTCGTCGCGCATGATCTCGGCCGGAGTGCCGTGCTCCACCACCTGCCCGTCCTTCATGGCCAGGATCCTGTCCGAGTAGTGGGCGGCGAAGTTGATGTCGTGCAGCACGATGACCACGGTCCGGTCGAGCTCGTCGGCAGCACGGCGCAGCTGCTTCATCATCGCCACCGCGTGCTGCATGTCCAGGTTGTTCAGCGGCTCGTCCAGCAGCACGTAGTCGGTGTTCTGCGCCAGCACCATGGCTACATACGCCCGCTGTCGCTGCCCGCCGGAGAGCTGGTCCAGATACCGGTCCTCCAGGTCGGTGAGGTCCAGGAAGTCGATCGCCTCGGAGATGTACTTCTCGTCCCCCAGCGTCAGCCTGCCCTTCGAATAGGGGAAGCGCCCGAAGCTGACCAGCTGCCGCACCGTGAGCCGGGTGACGAAGTGGTTCTCCTGGCGCAGCACGGAGATGATCTTCGCGATCGCCTTCGAGGGCGTGTTGACGACGTCGTGGCCGGCCACCTCGATGCGCCCAGAGTCCAGGCTCAGCAGCCGGCCGATCATCGTGAGGATCGTGGACTTTCCCGCCCCGTTGGGGCCCACCAGGGCGGTGATCCCGCCGGCGTCGATGTCGACGCTGACCGGCCCGATCGACACGGACGAGGAGTAGGCCTTGCTGACATCGGTCAGGGAGATCACAGGCGTCCCTTTCGCAGGAGGAAGAACAGGAAGACGAGCCCGCCGACGAGCTCCACGATCACCGTCACCGCTCCCCCCGCGTCCCAGACGTGGCGCAGGACGAAGTAGCTCGCGGAGAGGACCGCGTAGCCGCACAGGAACCCGAGCGGGAAGAGGTGCCGGTGCGAGTAGGTGTCGCCGAACTGGTAGGCCAGGGCGGCGGTGAGGAAGCCCAGGAACATCATCGGACCCACCAGCGCGGTGGCCAGGGAGACCAGGATGGAGACCAGCAGCAGGATCTTGATGACCTCCCGCTTGTGGTTCAGCCCCAGGTTGGTGGCATTGTCCTTCCCCAGCGCGATGACGTTGAGCTTCGGCGCCCACAGCCACAGCACGACGGCGACGGCGAGCGCGATCGGGATCGCGTAGGGCAGGTACTCGGCCCGGGCGTTGGAGAGGTTGCCGAAGAGCCGTGCGGTGAGCACGTCGAACTCGGAGGGGGTGAGCATCCGCTGCATGAAGGTGGACAGCGAACCCAACGTGCCGCCGAGCACCACACCCACCAGCAGCATGATGTGGATATTGGAGAACTTCCCGGACAGCAGCCACGTGTAGAGGCCGGTGGCCAGCAGCATCATGACCGCCATCTGCAGGAAGAACTGCGGAACGCCCACCAGCATGACGACCCCGGTGATGCCGAAGAGGTAGACGAATCCGGTCTGGATGGCGGTGTAGAGGGAGCCGAAGCCCATGATGCCGGGGGTGATGATCCGGTTGTTGACCGCCGTCTGGAAGGCGATGGTGGCCATGGCGTGGCACAGGGCGACGACGGCGATGGTCAGCAGGGAGTCCCGCCGCATCCCGGCGATGAGCCACCACCCGTCGGAGCCCACGGGCATGGGGTTGTTGTAGAACAGGATCCCGGCCGTGGAGCCCAGCGAGATGAGGATCAGCACAGCGGTGACCAGTGCGTAGACCCGACGGTGCCGCCGGCCGGTGAGGGGCCCGGAGCGGCGCGACTGCTGCGGCGCCTGTTGCGTCCCCCTCTGCGCGGGCGCGTCCTGCGCGGTCTTGAGCATCACGTGACGAGTCCTCCCTTGCGGCGCTGCCTCAGCAGCAGCCCGATGAACACGATCCCACCGACCAGGCCCAGCACCATGGAGACGGGGACCTCGAAGGGAGCGATGATGACCCGGCCGATGAGGTCGCACAGGGTCACAGTGGAGATCCCGACCAGACACACCCAGGGAAGGTTGCTGCGCAGGTCGTCGCCGCGGAACAGGGCCACGATGTTGGGCACCACCAGGCCCAGGAACGGCAGGGTCCCCACCACGGTGGCGGTGACCCCGGTGGCGACGGCGACCATGGCGGTGCCCATGAACAGCACGAGCGTGTAGTTCAGCCCCACATTGGTGGCCATGTCCTTGCCGAGCCCGGCGGCGGTGAACTGATCGGCCACCAGAAACACCAGCACGGTGACGGCCAGCACGATCCACATCAGCTCATAGCGGCCCTGGATCACGCCGGTGAAGGATCCCTGGAACCAGATGCCGAGCGTCTGGAGGGTGTCGGTCATCAATGCCAGATAGGTGGTGAAGGAGCTGACCACCGCACCGAGCATGATCCCGATGATGGGCACGATGAGGCTGGACTTCAGCGAGACCCGGCGCAGGAACAGGAAGAACACCATGGTGCCCAGGAACGCCATCGCCACGGCAGCGGACATCCGGGCCAGCAACGAGGCGGTGGGGGCCAGCCACATGACCAGGATGAGACCGAGTCCTGCCCATTCGGTGGTCCCGGTGGTGGTGGGCTCCACGAAGCGGTTCTGCGTCAGCAGCTGCATGATGACCCCGCACATGGCCATCGAGGCTCCGGCGAGCACGAGCGCGACGGTCCGCGGGATGCGAGTGATGCCGAACATCCAGAAACTGCCCTCGGCGAAGACGTCGAACTGCCCCACCAGCAGTGAGGCGGCCAGCAGGCCGAGGGTGACGACGACGGCGAGCAGGAACGACGGCGTCAGCAGCGGGCGCCGTCGGGAGCGCTGCTCGTCGACGAGGATGTCGCGGCTCGTGTAGGCGATGTCCTGCCGCAGCGTGGAGGTCATGGTGTCTTTCCGGGTGGGTCAGGTGCAAGGGCACGGCCGAGCCCCGCCCGTGAGAAGACGGCCGGGGCTCGACCGGCTCAGCGGTCGGCGTCGAGGACGCTCACCGGGCGGCCTCGAGCGCGTCGGCGAAGTCCTCCAGGAACTCGGTGTAGGCCTGGATGTCCTCGGTGAGGTACATGTTCTGCGGCATGTAGACGATCTGGTCCTCCTGCACCGCAGTGACCTCCTGCAGCGCCGGGGAGTCGGCGATCAGCTCGCCGGCCGGGGTGTACTCGGGGTCGTCGGGAGCCATGCCGTCGCGGTCCAGGACGATGATCCAGTCCGGGTTCGAATCGGCGATGGCCTCCACGGAGATGTCGTCGCCCTCATGGTCGCTGGACTGGTCGTCGACCTCCAGCGCCGGGACGAGGTCGAACTCCTGGAAGATCGGGGCCACGCCGCGGCCCTGGTTCGGGCCGGCGTAGTTGATGTCCCCGCCGGAGGTCAGCACTCCCATCACGCTGGAGTCGCCGTCGTAGGCGGCCTCCACCCGGTCCATGGCGGCCTGCAGACCCTCGACGAGCTCGGCGGCCTCGTCCTCGGCCTCGAATACCTGGCCGAGCTTTTCGGTCATCTCGATGAGCCCGTCGAAGAATGTCTCCGGGTCGGTGGTGGCCTCGTCGAACTCAAGGATCACGCTGTCATCCGGCAGCAGGGCGGCGATGTCGTCGTAGTACTGCTGGTAGCGCTGCCCGGTGACGACCAGGTCCGGCTCCGCGGCGACGATGAGCTCGAGGTTGGGCTCACGGTGGTTGCCGGTGTCGAGGATGTCCTCGTCGTCGGCGTAGTCGGTGATCCCGGTGCCCATCAGAGCCCGGGCGGCGACGGTCAGCTCGACGCCGAAGTCCTCCAGCGTGCGGAAGGTGCGGTTGTCGAACGCGCCGACGGACTCGATGGAGTCCACGTCGATCTCATGGGTGCCGTGGTCGTCGTCGATGGTGACGACACCGGCACCCTGTGACGACGAGGCCGCGTCGGCGTCGGATCCCGCCTCGGATCCGGCGTCGGACCCGGCGGATGCGTCGGAGCAGGCGGTCAGCGCCAGGGCGGCGACGGCGAGCACGGACAGCCCGGCGGCGGCACGGGAGGTGGAGCTGGTGGTCTCAGCAGAGGTCATGGGGCCTTCCTCAAGGTCACGGGTCGGCGCCGGTGCGGGGCGGCCGACAGTGGTGGAGTGTGTGATGGACTCGGGTGCGAGGCGGCGGGTCGGACCACAGACTGCGAAAGAGGTCACACCTACCTTCGCCGAATGACTTAGCCCAGCCTAAGCAAATAAGAACCTATCGACTTGGCTAATGCGCTGCAAGTTGGTGACGACCCCATGACGGATCGCAGCCCTCCACAGCCTCGTCGGACCGGACGGACCAGCATTCGAGGGCGGCTCCGGCTAGGCTGGCGGAGATGTCTGAGACCTCTGCGCTCGCCCCGCTGCTGACGCCCGAGGGCTGGGAGCTGCTGAACTCGCTCCCGCCCTATGATGCCGACGACGCCGCCCGGCTCAACACCGAGCTGCGGCGCGCCGGCCACTCGCCGGAGCTGGTGGCCGCCGCACTGACGCAGTCCCGCCTGCGCCGGGACGCCGCAGCGAAGTTCGGTGACTTCGCCGCCCGGATGCTGTTCACCCAGGACGGGCTGCAGCAGGCCACCCGACTGCCCGTGGCGGCGGGTCACGCCCGGCGCTTCCGCGAGGCGGGCCTCACCCATGTGGCAGACCTGGGATGCGGCCTGGGAGGCGATGCGCTGGCACTGGCCTCCCTGGGACTGGAGGTCATCGCCGTCGACGCCGACGAGGATGCCGCCGCGGCGGCGACGATGAACCTCACGCCGTTCCCAGAGGCCGAGGTCCGGCACACCACCGCGGAGGCCTTCGTCGCGGAGGTGGGCCTGACGATCGGCCAGCCCGACGAGCCGGACGGGACAGACAGGACAGACGGGGCAGACAGGACAGACGGTCCGGGCGGCGCCCCCGCCGGCTGGGGCCTGTGGCTGGATCCGGCGCGCCGGGATGCGGGCCGCGGGCACAGCGCCGACGGCGCCTCGCGCCGCATATGGGACCCGGAGTCCTTCTCTCCGCCGCTGAGCTTCGTGACCTCGCTGGCCGCCACTGGCATCCCCCTGGGCGTGAAGCTGGGGCCGGGGATCCCGCATGAGCTCATCCCCGCCGACTGCGAGGCCGAGTGGGTCAGTGTGGACGGCCACGTGGTGGAGGTGGTCCTGTGGTTCAACGCACTGGCGCGCCCCGGGGTGCGACGCGCAGCGACTGTCCGCAGCGCGGACGCCGTGGAGGAGCTGACCTCCGCCGCTGAGTTCGGCGAGCGCCCCGACGCCGAGGCCCTGGGCCCGGACGGGCTCTCCGGACTGCTGTGTGAGCCTGACGGCGCCGTGATCCGCGCCGGGCTGGTCTCCGATCTGGCCGAACGGCTCGGCGGAGCCATGCTGGACGAGCACATCGCCTACTTCGTGCTCCCCGACCGGGCCGCGCCGCCGTCGACCTCCGCCGTCCGGTGCCACCGCGTGGTGGAGGTCTTCCCGTTCCAGGTCAAGCGACTGCGCGCCTGGGTGCAGGAGCACGGCGTGACCAGCGTGGAGATCAAGAAGCGCGGGGTGGACGTGGTGCCGGAGACGCTGCGCAAGCAGATCCTCGCCGGGCAGGACCGGCGCGGCAAGAATGGACGCAGGAAGGACGGACGGGAGAGGACCGCCGCGACGGCGGATCTGGCGCCCGCCGGACCCCGGCACCGCACCCTGGTGATCACGCGGGTCGGCGACCAGCGGCTGGTCGCCGTCGTCGAGCCGGTCTGAGGTCCCGGGCTTGTCTCAGGCGCCGGTGCGACGCCCGGTGCTGCCGTCGAATCAGGCGCCTGGCTTCCGCTGCGCCTGACTCATCCGCGTGAGGTCAGGCGCTCAGCCAGCCAGGCGTCCAGCTCCCGATGGATGGCCGCCGGAGATTCGACCGGCCCCAAGTGTCCGACGCCTGCGAGCGTGGTCGTCTCCGGGTCCCCGGGGAGGGCGCGACGGAGCCGGTGGGCCTGCTCGACTGCGATCCAGGGGTCGTCCTCACCCCAGCCGATGCGCACCGGGCAGCGCAGCTCGCCCAGGCGGTCGACCACCGGGCGGGTGTCCTCCACCCGCAGCTGGGAGATCTGGCGGTAGAAGGCCGCCTGACCCGTGGGGCCCAACCACGGTTCGGTGAGGATCTCCACCCAAGCCGGAGTCAGGGGCTGACGTGCGGCTCCGGCGATGTACTCGCGGACCAGGGCGGCATGCAGCTCCGGCGGAAGCTGGGAGAAGACCTCCTGATGGGCCGATACGAGGCGGAAGAACGGTGAGCCCCACGGCTCCAGCGCGACGATGTCCCAGAGATGCAGGGAGGCATAGTCCCGCCCGTGCAGAAGGTGCGCGCCGAGGGCGACCGCGCCGCCGATGTCATGAGCGATCACCGAGGGCGCGGAGAGCCGCCAGCGGTCCAGCAGCTGGGCGAAGCGGCGCATCTGCGACCCCAGATCCACCGGAACCTGTTCCTCCTTCGCGGAGGCGCCGTAGCCGGGCATGTCCCACAGGCGCACCCGCCGATGCCGCGCCAGGTGACGGGCCGCCGCGCTCCACACGGCCGCAGACCACGGCGTACCGTGGCAGAGCACCACATCCGGTCCACGGGGCGGCCCATCGGGCTCCAGGAGCCAGGTCGCAACGGCGACGCCGTCGACATCGATGAAGGTGGGCTCAGGAAGGAGGACTGCGTCGTGCGACATGTCAGGAATCTATCTCTCCAGGCTTCGGGCGGCCAACACCTTCCGGCGGCTCAGCAGACCGAGTGGCCGACCTCGTGTTCCCCCACCGGAGTCGGCAGGGCGCCCGGCGCCGGGGCGCCGGCCAGGACCTCCACCAGGGCCGTGAAGCTCTCCTCCCCGCGTCCATAGAGGGCCACCTGGGTCTCGGCCGGGTGCAGACGCAGCGGCTCGGGACGGTCCAGGGCCACCACGACGTCGGCGCCCTGCGACGGCGGCGCCCCCGGCGCCACCAGGCCGATCACGGTGCCTCCGGCGCCCAGCTGATGGCCGGCCGCCTGCAGCGCCGACTCCAATCGCGCGCGGTCCTGCTCCTGTCCGCCGACCACCGTCACCGGACCCTGCAGGACATCGGCCTCGCACTGGCCGGCGACCAGCGTCACCGCGTGACGGGCGACGGCGGCGGCGACCTCGGCGGCGCCGTCGCCCGTGTCCTCACCAGCGTCCTCGCCCGCGTCCTCGCCCGTGATGCTGGGCAGGTCGGCGTACCCGCCGCCGTCCTGTTCGACCTCCTCCTCGAGGCCCTGAAGGACCTCCGGCAGGGCGACGCCGGGGCCGGCGTCGAGCTCCCCGGCAGCCAGATCCTGCTGCCAGAGCATCAGCGCGACCACCCGCTCGGCGGCCTCCGTCAACCGGTCCTCCTCGAGCCGCCCCGACTCCACCGCGTCGACGATCGCCGCGTGGGCGGTACGCACATCCGAGGGCATCAGCAGCAGGTCAGCACCGGTCTCCAGGGCCCGCACGGGCGCCTCGGCCGGACCGGCCTGGTCCACCACGGCGGCCATGTTCAGCGCGTCGGTGACGATCACGCCGTCGTGCCCCATCTCGCGCAGCCGCTCATAGGCCGCCGGCGACAACGACGACGGCACCCCGGCCTCCAGGGCGGGGACGTCGAGGTGCCCCATCATGATCATCGGGGCGCCGGCCTCGATCACCTGCTGGAAGGGCGCCCAGTCATGGTCCTCCAACTCGCTCAGCTCGGCAGGCTGGACCGGCAGCGTGAGGTGGGAGTCCTCGGTGACGCCACCGTGGCCGGGGAAGTGCTTGGCCGAGCCGGCCAGACCGCCCTCGGCGAGCCCGCGGAGCCCTGCGAGCGCCAGGTCGGCCACCAGCTGGGGGTCAGCACCGAAGGATCGGGAGCCGATGGCCACATCCTCAGCGCCGAGGGTGACGTCCGCATTCGGGGCGAAGTCCATGGTGAAACCAAGCTCCGCCAGGTCCTCCCCCATGGCCCGGTGCCCCAGCGCCGCCAGGGCGTCATGACCGGCGACTGCGGCCTCCTCTGCGGCCTCGTCCGGGGCTTCCTCTGGGGCTTCGTCCGAGTGCTGTCCGTCCAGCGCTCCGAGGCGCGCGGCACCATACGCCATGGGCGCGGGCCACTCCGTCAGCGGGTGCCCCACCCGTGTCACCAGGCCGCCCTCCTGGTCCACGGCGACCACCGCGGGCCAGTCCCGGGACACGGCGGCCTGATGCAGGGTGTCCAATTCACCGGCGAGGGCATCGAGGTCCGCACCGTCCTCGCCGCGGGGAACGTTGTCCCCCATCACGATGGCCCCGGCCAGGTGGAGCTCCTCGATGAGCCCTGCCATGCCGGAGGCGTCGGTGCCGCCGTACTCCCCCACGAGCACCTGCCCGGCCTGCTCGTCGATGCTCAGCTCAGCGACCGCCGCGGCCGCCGCATCACGGTGCTGGTCTCCCGGTCCGGCCAGGGCCGCCTCACGGGCCGCGAACGCCTCCCGACGCTCTTGCTCGTCCTGCTCCTGCTGGTCCCGCTCCTGCTGGTCCTGGTTCTGCCCGTCTCCGCTCGCCCCACCACCGGTGCCGTCAGCGTCGTCCCCGGCGCCGCCGTCGTCGCCCGAAGCGCAGGAGCTCAGCAGCAGGGCCGGAACCATCAGCAGGGGCGCCAGACGGCGCAGCGCCGAAGTCATCCGGCCAGCCGCCCGGGGAGCATCAGGAGACGAAGAGATCATGGCCCCAGGGTATCCAGCGTGCGGCATCGAGCGCGCATCGGGCGCCGGGCCCTGGCGACCGTCTCTGACGACCGTCTCCGATGACCGTCTCCGATGACCGTCTCTGACGGCGTCGCGGTCCCCACTCCAGGGACCCACCGGACCGCTGACGCGCTTCATGCCCGGGCCCCATCCCTGCAACGGGGACAGCGATCCTCACCTGAGGCGCCGCGAGACGCGCGAAGGTCGCCTCACCGAAGGCGGAGGGGCGCCCTGTCCCCGGTATCCTGAAGCTCCCCGCCTGTCGTCCCAGCTGAGGAGCCCCCATGGACCTGCCCTTCGCTCCCTCGGAGCGCTCGACCCTCGGCCTTGAATGGGAGCTCGCCCTGGTGGACAGGTCCTCCGGGGATCTGCGCTCCGTGGCGGAGCATGTGCTCACCGCCTGCCTGGACGACGCCCGAAACCCAGGCGTCGAGCCCCATGAGGACGAGGAGCACCCGTATGTGAAGCGGGAGCTGCTCACCAACACGGTGGAGATCATCACCGAGGTGTGCGACGACGTGGCCGAAGGGGTCGGCTCCCTGCGGGAGACCGCCCAGCAGGTGCTGCGCCACTGCGACCCGCTCGATGTGGAGCTCTACTCCCAGGGATCCCATCCCTTCGCCCCGCCCACCGAGCAGCCGGTCACCGACAAGGAGCGGTACGCGGAGCTGATCCGCCGCACCCAGTGGTGGGGCCGCCAGATGGTGATCTACGGGGTCCACGTGCACGTGGGGCTGGACGATCGCCGGCAGGCCATGCCTGTGGTGGACGGCCTGCTCAACTTCTACCCGCACTTCCAGGCGTTGTCGGCGTCGTCGCCGTACTGGTCCGGGGAGGACACCGGCTACGCGTCCCAGCGGGCGCTGATGTTCCAACAGCTGCCCACCGCCGGGCTGCCGTTCCAGTTCGAGGACTGGTCCGGCTTCGAGCACTGCGTCGGGGACCTGGCCCACACCGGGGTCATCGACGACGTCACCGAGGTCCGCTGGGACGTCCGCGCCGTGCCGCGGTTCGGCACCGTGGAGATGCGCATCTGCGACGGCCTGGCCACTCTGGAGGAGATCGCCGGGATCGCGGCCCTGACCCAGTGCCTGGTGCATTCCCTGGTGGAGCGGATCGAGGACGGGGAGAAGATCTCCACCATGCCGCCGTGGTTCACCCAGGAGAACAAGTGGCGGGCCGCCCGCTACGGGATGGACGCCATCATCATTCTCAACGCCGACGGCGACGAGGAGCTGGTGACCGACCACCTCTCCCGCGAGCTCGAACGGCTCGAACCGGTGGCGAAGCGTCTCGGCTGCGCCGACGAGCTCGCCCTGGTCGAGGACATGATGCGCGAGGGCCCCGGCTACCAGCGGCAGCGCAGGGTCGCGGAGAACCACGACGGCGACCTGCGGCAGATCGTGCTGGACTCCTCCGCCCGCACCCGGATGTCCATCAACGGGGGCCGGACCGTCTGAGGGGCGGGGAGCCGGTCACCGGCGGGCTTCCAGGTCGAGACCTGCGACGACCGCGAGGTCCTGCCAGGACATCCCTGTCCCTTTGAAGATGTTCGGACAGTCCTGCCGACGAGTCACCTCCCCACGGACAACGGCGGCCAGGTCCCAGAGGTTCTCCCCCTCTCGTGGGAGCAGACCTTCGCAATGGGCCAGCACAATGTCGCCCGCCTCTCGGAATGCGGTCTCTCGGTCCTCGACGGTCACCAGCGAGCGGCTGAGCAACTGACCTGGCAACTCCCGTCGGGTCGGCTGGTGCGAGCCCACAGCGGCGACGAAAGCGCCAGCACGAATCCATGAATTCTCGACGACCGGATCTGCCGAAGATGTAGCGCACACGACGATGTCTGCCTCGGCGACGTCCTTCGGGCGTCCTGCGGTGGCCCTGTGCCCCCGCTCGCTGAGCTGATCCAAAGCGACACGGGCTCGTCCCTCGTTCCGGCCGATCAGCTTGACGGACCGAATCTGCCGAATCCGTGCCACGGCCTCCACATGCTCCATCGCCTGAGGGCCGCTGCCGAAGACCACGAGGTGAGAGGCCTCGGGGTCTGCCAGCCGGTCGCAGGCCACCGCTGTGGTCGCTGGCGTACGCAGTGAGGTCAGGCCGGCGCCGTCCACCAGGGCCCTCGGCGTGAGGGTCTCGGCGTCCATCAGCACATAGACTGCTTGAATCCGTGGCAACCCCTGCCGGGGGTTGTCTGGCGCCACCGAAGCGACTTTCACCCCGACCCAACGTCCCACGGCCGAGGGCATCAGCAGCAGATGGCCCGAGCCGGCTTCCACGTGCTGTCGTGCCGGATCCCCCGCGGGGTCGTACCCATCCACCAATGCTCCTTCGATCAGCTCACGCGCGCGGTCCGGGGTGATCTGGCGCCGGACTTCCTCCGCGGAGATGAGAGGGAGATCCTTCAGGGTCTGAAGCATGGCGAGGTCCTCCTCGGCAGCGATGGTATGGGGGATCAACGCAGGACGAAACCGCGGCCGAGCGGGTCGGCCGGATCATGCTCGAAGAGGTGTCGTCCCGTACGGAAAGCCATTCCGTTCACCTGCGGGATCACGGCGTCCTGTCCATCCACCGTGACACACTCCTGCCACTGTGCGTAGAAGCGGGTGCCGACGATGGAGTCGTGCAGAAGAACCTGTCCGGGGTGGAGCGTACCGTCGGCTGCCAGTGCGGCCACTCGTGAACCGGTGCCGGACCCGCATGGCGAGCGATCCACCTCTCCGTCGGCGAAAACGGTGATGTTCCTCTGATGCACGGAGCCGGTGGACCGGTCAATGCCGAGGTCGTCGTACAGGATGGTCCCGTAGATGCCGCTGAGTCGATCATCGGCGGGGTGACGGGCCCACGGCGAGTCGGTGAGCGCCCACTTGATCTCGCGTCCGATGTCGATCAACGAGTGATAGTGCTCTGTGGTGACCGACAGTCCGACCGACGAGGCCGGCAGATGGGCGTAGAGGGCTCCCCCATACGCCACGTCGACCAGCACCCGCCCTCGCGAGGTCTCGACAGCCACTTCGCAGTGGAGCACGTAGCTGGGCACGTTGATGAAATCGACGGCGAGGGGTCGACCCTCGGGCGTTGTTGTGACCCGGGCGGTGACCCGCCCGGAGGGAACATCGATGACGACATCCGTCGTGCTGGATGGGTCGGGAGACACCGTTCCAGAGTCGAGGGCCCACACGCCCAGCGCGATCGCGCCGTGCCCACATGCGGTGGAGAAGCCGTCCTTGTGCCAGAACAGCACGCCGAGATCCGCTCCCTCATCATCTGGCGGGACGATGAATCCGCCATACATGTCAGCATGACCGCGAGGTTCGAAGCACAGGAGCTCGCGCAGCTCTCGCGCGGCGTTGTCTTCGACAGCGTTCGCCCGGCGTTCGGCCACTGTGCCGCCGGGAAGCGCCACCGGGGGCCGCTCGACGATGCGGAACGGCTCGCCCGCCGTGTGATAGTCCACCGCGCGCACGGCCTTCATCTCATCGCCCTGTTCTGCCGTCCACGCGTCGGGCACGGATTCCCAGCGGGTTGCCGTCCCGCACCTCTACCGGCTGAAGCCAGTCGGGCACGTCCTGATATGCGACAGGACGCAGCCACCGTTCGATGGCCGTGGCCCCGACCGACGTCGACCGCCCATCCGAGGTGGCGGGGAACGGCCCACCGTGCACTATGGCGTCACCGACGTCGACACCCGTGGGCCAGCCACCGACAAGGATCCTCCCGACGACTTCTTCCAGGCGTCCCACCAAGTCACTGGCCAGCGCGACATCCTCGCCTCCGTTCTCGGCGAAGTGCAGTGAGGCCGTGAGCTGACCCTCCAGCTCGTCGACAACCTGGCGCAGCTGATCCGGTCGGTCCCATCGGACGACCAGGCATACTGACCCGAAGATCTCCTCAGAGAGCTGCGGAGTACACAGATACGTGTCGGCGTCTGTTGCGTAGACTGCCGGAGCGGGCGCGTTCTCCGTAAGCCCGTCCTGACCGCGACCCACCGGCCGCACCCCCTCCACTTGAGCCAAGGCCTGCTCCCTCTCCACACGCGAGGCACAGATTCCGGGAGTCAGCATGGTGGTACCTGCGACACCGCCCAGTCGTTCTGCCACCTCCTGCAGGAAAGCGTCCCCAGCCTCGCCGGAAGGGACGAACAGCAGTCCCGGAGCGGTACACAGCTGACCGGATGAACCGGTGAGGGAAGTGACGAACCCCTGCGCCAAGCCTGCAGGGTCCTCGGTGAGTGCGGAGTTCAGCAGAATGATCGGGTTGACAGAACTCATCTCCGCAAAGACGGGGATCGGACACGGGCGAGCCGCGGCAGCAGCCATCAGTGCCGTACCTCCGCTGCGGGAACCGGTGAACCCCACCGCCCGGATTCCCGGATGCCTTATCAAAGCTTGGCCGATGTCAGCTCCTCGGCCATACACCAGGGAGAACACCCCAGCCGGCAAGTGATGAAGAGCCGCTGCCTCCGTGATCACCAGGCCTACCAGGTAGCTGGTCAGCGGGTGGGCGTTATGGGCCTTGAACACCACGGGCGCCCCGGCCGCCAGCGCTGAGGCCGTATCGCCTCCGGCGACGGAGAAGGCCAGCGGGAAGTTGGACGCCCCAAAGACCAGCACTGGCCCCACGGGGACCCGACGCTGACGGATGTCTGGTCGAGGCAGCGGCGTCCGTTGCGGCAGGGCATGTTCGATCCGCACTCCGTGATGCGTGCCCTCCGTGACGACCTCGGAGAAGAGTCTCAGCTGATTCGCGGTGCGGGCCAACTCCCCGGTCAACCGAGTCTGCGGCAGACCCGTCTCCGTCTTCGCCGCCGCAACGATCTGCTCCGCGTGGCCTTCCAGTCCTTCGGCGATCCCACGAAGGAATCCGGCACGGGCTGCGGGACTCACTCTCCTATATGGACCGAAGGCCTGCTGCGCGGCCTCCACTGCTAGCGAGCCCTGGTCTGGGGTCAGGGCAGTGAAGTGAGGGCCCGTGGGCCGGCCGAGGGCGGGATCCGTCGCGCGGATCTGCTCGGCCTCTCCAGGCAGCGGGGCGCCCGCGATGAGTGAGTGCAGGACGGTATCGGGGCCGTTCATAGTCCAAGACCTCCGGTTCTGAGTGGTATCGGTGAGCATCGTCCACATTGCTGCAATTGTACATATCACACGGCATTCGCGTAAGGCCCAGGAGGCCGCAGGCACGAGATGCAGGCGTGAGCCCCGACCCCTTGACAGGACGACCACCCGCATTGCCTAATCACTAACGTCACATGTGAAATTGTATATTGCGTAGGGATCCTCATGATGCGTGCTGTCGCCGCCCCAGACCTGCCAGCACACTGCACCCGACTCGAACCGCACGCCACAGCCTTCCCGAATGGATCACTCTGGACGCCGAGCCGCCGTTCAACGCCATGAGGAGCCATCCCGCAACGAATCCCCAGACCCGCGCAAAGGAGAGATGTTCAGTGGATCTCATCAACACCATCAACGATTGGATATGGAACCCGATGGCATACTTCGCACTGGCGGTCGGTGCCTTCTTCACCGTGATCACCGGCGCCGTACAGTTTCGCCGCATCGGCGACATGCTCCGCCAGATCACCGCCAAGAAGAACCAGGACGGTGGCATCTCATCCTTCCAAGCCCTGCTGTTGACGCTGTCTAGTCGCATCGGCGTAGGAAACATCGCTGGCGTGGCAACCGCCTTGATGGCAGGCGGACCGGGCGCATTGTTCTGGATGATCGTCACCGCACTGGTGGGAGCGAGCAGCTCATTCGCCGAGACCGTCCTCTCGCAGGTGTACAAGCGCCGCATCGACGGCGAGCTGCGCGGCGGCGCCCCGTTCTACGTGGAGTTCGGACTCAGGATGCGCTGGCTGGCCGTCGGACTCGCTGTCCTCTATCTGCTCGGATACGGACTCATGTTCCCCGGCGTACAGTCCAACAACATTGCCGCCAGCATGGAAGTCGCCTTCGATGTTCCGGTCTGGGCGACCGCGCTGCTGCTGACTGGACTCTTGGCCTTCACAATCATCGGCGGAACACGCCGAATCGTCCGGACCGCACAGGTCATGGTCCCAATCATGGCCGTCGGATACATCCTGATGGCAACCGTCATCATCGGCGCGAACCTGGGCCAGCTGGTTCCCACCATTCAGATGATACTGGGGGCGGCATTCGGCGCTGACCAGGTCTTCGCCGGCATGGCCGGGGCCGCCGTGGCGTGGGGCGTGCGCCGAGCCGTATTCTCCAACGTGGCTGGAGTCGGAGAGGGCACGTTCGGTTCCGCCGCTGCAGCCGTCTCTCACCCCGCTAAACAGGGACTCGTGCAGGCCTTCTCGGTGTTCATCGACACCGTGGTCGTCTGCACCGCCACCGGCGTCATGATCCTGATCACCGAGTCATTCAACGTCGAGCACCGCGGAGCAACCATCGTTGAGCACGCGCCGGGCATAGAAGCTGGCGTGGCCTACACCCAGCTTGCCGTCGATGAGCTACTTCCAGACCTGGGGCCCAGTTTCGTCGCCATCGCCCTCTTCTTCTTCGCCTTCACTGCGTTGATCGCTTTCTACTACATCGCGGACACCAATCTGGCATACATCCGGCGCCGCTCAGGCGGCGCCCCCGAATGGATGCTGAGGGCCGGTTTTCTGGCCATCACCTTTCTCGGATCCGTAGCCTCAGCTGAGGCGATGTGGGGGCTGGGCGACGTCGGCTACGGCCTGCTGGGGTGGATCAACATGCTGGTACTGCTCGCACTGAGCCCCATCGTCTTCAAAGTCACCCGCGACTACGACGCGCAGTGCCGGAGCGGCGTCGACCCCTGCTTCCACCCGAACCAGCTCGGCATTGCCGGTGCGCACCACTGGGACACCCCTGAGGAAGCCTTCGCCGTCAATGCGGAGGAGAGCCGGGGACTTGACCCCGCCTGAATCAACCACCCATAGTGCAATGTCACAGTTGACATTTCTCACGAACGATCGGAGGATGAAGTGAGACGGACACCGTCACACGTCACCTCAGACTCACCGAAGGAGCACCTCATGACCGAGCGCAAACCCTGGCACGGCGTCATCGTCGCCACGGCACTGCCGTTCAACGACGACCACTCCGTGGACTTCGACAGTTTCGCTGACCACGTGCGCTGGCTGGCCGAGAACGGATGCGACGGCGTCGCACCCAATGGTTCGCTCGGCGAGTACCAGACCCTCTCCGATGACGAGCGGGCCCGTGTGATCACCACTGCTCGCGAAGCTTCCCCCGAAGGGTTCACGGTGATGGCCGGAGTGGGGGCTTACGGCTCTCTACAGTCCCAGAAGTGGGCTGACCAGGCAGCGGAGGCCGGGGCGGACTGCGTGATGCTCCTTCCCCCCAACAGCTTCCGCGCCAACGATGAGGAAGTCGTCGAACACTACCGCCGAGTAGGCCGAGCAGGCCTGCCCATCGTGGGCTACAACAATCCCATCGACACCAAAGTTGACCTGACCCCGCAACTGATCGCCCGCATCCATGACGAGGGCAACATGGTCGGTGTCAAAGAGTTCACCGGGGACGTGCGCCGGGCCTATGAGATCAAGGAGCTCGCACCCGAGATGGACCTGATCATCGGCACCGACGACACCGTCCTGGAGATGGGCATCGCCGGTGCTGTCGGTTGGGTCTCGGGCTATCCCAACGCCATTCCACGGGCCAGCGTGGAGCTGTACCGGCTCTCCACCAGCGGAAACACCGAGGACCTCGCTCGAGCCAAGAAGATCTACACCGATCTGCATTCGTTGATGCGGTGGGACTCCAAGACGGAGTTCGTCCAGGCCATCAAGCTCTCCATGGACATCGCCGGGCGCAAGGGTGGGGTATGCCGTCCTCCACGGGGCCCCCTGTCCTCTGCTGCCGTGCAGGCGATCACCGCCGACACCGAAGCGGCGCTGGCCAAGGGGTACAACTGAGTCGTCACACGTTCCACCGGTCGTCAAGCTGACTACAATGTCACAGATCACCACAGTCCATTGGGCCCAGTTCGGCCCGGGAGAGGCGGGGCAGCGCAGGTGAGGACCTCACACGTCTATCATGCAGTGGACTCCCATACCGAGGGCATGCCTACGCGCGTGGTCACCGGCGGTGCTCCGCCGATCCCGGGCAGCACCATGGCGGAGAGGCGCATCTGGTTCCGCGACAACCGGGACAGCTTGAGGCGCCTGTTGATGCGAGAGCCTCGGGGGCACTCCGCCATGAGCGGCGCGATCCTTCAACCCCCGACGCGGGATGACGCCGATTGGGGAGTTCTCTTCATCGAAGTCTCAGGACTCCTGCCCATGTGCGGTCATGGAACGATCGGAGTCTGCACGGTGTTGGTCGAGACCGGCATGGTGGAAGTGACCGAACCTGTCACCACCGTCCGTCTGGACACTCCCGCCGGGCTGGTCGTCGCCGAGGTCGCAGTGGCAGACGGTCGAGCGGAGTCGGTGACCATCACCAACGTCCCTTCCTTCCTGCTCCGCCAGGACGACACCGTCTGCGTTCCCGGCCTCGGAGACGTCACCTACGATCTGGCCTTCGGGGGCAACTTCTACGCGATCGTCGAAGTGGACAAGCTGGGGATCGAGTTCGACCGGGCACACAAGGACCGTCTGCTGGCAGCAGGCCTGGACATCATGGCCGCCATCAACTCGGCCGACGAACCAGTCCATCCCACAAGGGACGACATCCGAGGTTGCCACCACGTCTACCTGCAGGCGCCTGGATCCACCGCGCGACACTCCCGCCATGCGATGGCCATCCACCCCGGGTGGTTCGACCGCTCCCCCTGCGGCACCGGCACCAGCGCGCGCATGGCGCAGCTGTACGCCAGGGGGGAGCTCGGACTGGGCTCCGACTTCATCAACGAATCCTTCATCGGATCACGGTTCATCGGTCGGCTGACTCAGACCACTCAGATCGGTGGGCGAGCGGCCGTCGTGCCGACTGTCACGGGGCGAGCGTGGATCACGGGCACGGCACAATACTTCCTGGACCCCACTGACCCGTATCCGGAAGGCTTTGAACTATGAGCGATCAGCAGATCCCCCTGTCCAGCATCCACCAGCTCCAGAGCCTCCGCAGCACCGTCACCGAAGCTCTGCGCACAGCGATCATCGTCGGCGATCTGGAAGAGGGCAAGCTCTACTCGGCCCCAGCCTTGGCCGAACCTCTGGGGGTCTCCGCCACTCCGGTGCGCGAGGCCATGATGGATCTGACCAACGAGGGGCTGGTGATTCCCGTCAAGAACAAGGGCTTCCGGATCACTGAGATGACGCCCTCGGATCTGCGGGAGATCACCACCGTGCGGCAGCTGCTCGAAGCTCCCGCCACCCGCGCGGTGGTCGGGCACATCCCCGATCACGAGTTTCCCGCCCTCTACCGCAAGGCCGAGCAGATCACCGCGGCCGCAGAGGAAGGAGACCTGCGCACCTATCTGGCGGAGGACCGAGCCTTCCACGCCGCGATCCTTCAGCACACCGGCAACGAACGACTCACACGACTGTGCACCCGCCTGCGCGGCCAGACGCGCCTCAAGGCCCTGCGCACGCTGGTGGACCAGGGCACGTTGACGGATTCCGCCCAAGAGCACGTAGAGCTCCTGGACTGCATGAAAGCCGGCGACGCCGAGGGCGCTTATCAGGTGACCCTGCGCCACATCGGCCACGCCTCCGCACTCTGGGCCGAAGGCGCCGAAACCGGGAACACCATCGAGATCACTCCCCTGCTGATCCCGACCGTCCGTTCGGCAGATGGCGAGCTTCCATGAATCATGCCCGGGACACCGGCAGCGATGTGCTCATCATCGGCGCCGGCGCGGTGGGTGCAGCTATCGCCTACTACTGCACCGTGGCCGGCCTTCGAGTGCGAGTGGTCGACCGGGGCCAGGTCGGCGGAGGCACGTCTTCTCGCTGCGAAGGCAACCTGCTGGTCTCCGACAAGGAGCACGGCCCGGAACTTGACCTTGCCAACTACTCACTGAACCTCTGGCGTGGGGAGCTGTCCGAGTTCGCTGCGCTCTGGGAATTTGAGAACAAGGGCGGCATCATCGTTGCCTCCCATGAGTCCTCCATGTCCTCTTTACAACGGGCCCTGCAGGCACAGCGCGAACACGGCATCTCCGTCGAGGAGATCGACACCGACCACCTCCGAGAGCTCGAACCGTATATCGCCCCACAGGCGGTGGGCGCCGCCTACTACCCCGACGACTGCCAGGTCATGCCCATGCTCCTGGTGGCCCATCTGCTGCGCATGGCGCGCGAGCGCGGAGCTGCCGTGCAAGCCGAGACCGAGGTCACCGGTTTCCTCCGCCGGGGCGAAACCATCACGGGAGTGCGCACCCCCGCCGGAGACTTGACCGCCGACGTCATCATCAATGCCGCCGGCCCCTGGGCCGCCCAGCTGGCGGCCGCAGCCGGCGTGCACGTGCCCATCCAGCCTCGCCGCGGCTACGTACTGGTCACTGAGCCGTTGCCGGCCAGGATCTTCCACAAGGTGTATGCCGCAGAATACATCGACAACGTCGGTTCATCCGACCAGGGTCTCCAGTCTTCGCCTGTCGTCGAGAGTACCCCCGCCGGAAGCATTCTGCTGGGCTCATCTCGAGAACGTGTCGGATTCGATCACACCCCCAGCCCTGACGCTCTGAGCCAGATCGCCACCAACGCCGCGGCATTGTTCCCCTTCCTCTCCGATGTCAGCATTCTGCGCCACTATTTCGGGTTCCGCCCCTACAGTCCCGACCACGTGCCGGTGATCGGCCCGGACCCCCGCGCCCCCGGACTCTGGCACGCCTGCGGTCACGAAGGCGCCGGAATCGGGCTCAGCGTCGGAACCGGCCGCCTCTTGGCCCAGGCAATCACAGGCGCTGCCCCAGACCTCGACCTGAAACCCTTCGCTCCGGACCGGTTCGGCCCATTGCCCACGAGGTGAACTCATGCCCCACAACGATCCCCACACAGTCAGCATCACAGTGGACGCCGCTCCCCTGACCGTACCGGCGGGCCACAGCGTGGCCGCGGCGCTCATACTGACGGCAGACCAGCTCACCTGGCGGACTACACGCGGGGGCGGTTCTCCGCGGGGGCTCTTCTGCGGCATCGGGTCCTGCTTCGACTGCCTGGTCACCGTGGACGAATCGCCCAACCAGCGGGCATGCCTGGTCCCAGTGACCGAGGGCATGAGCGTCACCACTCAGAACGGAGTCTCCCCGTGAACGAGCAGCAGATCGTTGTGATCGGTGCAGGGCCCGCCGGACTCGCGGCGGCCGTCGCCGCGGCCGAGCACGGCGGCCATGTGCTCTTGGTGGATGCGGGGCCGCGCACCGGAGGCCAGTACTGGCGCCATGCCGACCCGGAGAACGACGCGACCCCCGGCCGCT
Organism: Nesterenkonia aethiopica; assembly: GCF_039534665.1. Taxonomy (NCBI): domain Bacteria; kingdom Bacillati; phylum Actinomycetota; class Actinomycetes; order Micrococcales; family Micrococcaceae; genus Nesterenkonia; species Nesterenkonia aethiopica. The sequence goes on from NZ_BAAAVT010000007.1 coordinate 73,953, forward strand.
GGCACCATGGATGGTCCCGGTTCCAACGGCTTGTCTCTGCCGCACAGCGACAGATCCGGACCGGCCGACTGGAGCACCTGCCCGGCCACCAGGTACTGGCCCTGCAACCGGGAGAGCCGCTCACTCTGACCCTCCAGAAGGTCCCCGAGCTGCAGCCCGCCGGCGCATCGGCCAACCTGCGGCAGCTGCGAGCGCAGCAGGTTGTCCTGGCACCCGGGACATTTGACCGGCAGCTGCCCGTCCCCGGATGGACCTTACCCGGAGTGATGGCAGCCGGGGGCATCCAGGCGTTCATCAAGACTCACGGACAGGCTCCCGGGCAGCGAGCGGTGGTCGCCGGCACCGGACCGTTTCTTCTGGCCGCTGCGGCCAGCCTGCTGCACGCTGGTGCAGACGTCGCCGCCGTCGTGGAATCCTCCGACCTCACGGGGTGGTTGCCTGACCTGGGCACCCGCTCTGCAGGGGGCACCGCCGGCCTGCTGGTCCCTTCCAAGGCGGCCGAAGGCGCCGAATACCTCACTGTGCTGGCGCGGCATCGCGTTCCCTACCTGCGCCGCGCCGTAGTCACCGCCATCCACGGTGACACACGCGCTGAGGCGGTCACTGTGGCCCGCCTCCAGGATGGCAGGCCGCACTCCGGCAGTGAGCGCCATGTCGAGGGGATCGACATGGTCGGACTCAGCTGGGGATTCACACCCCAGGCAGAGCTGCTGGTCCAATCAGGCGCCGCCACTCGGATCGATGCCGACGGCTCCCTGGTGGGCATTGTGGACGCCGAGCAGCGCTCCAATGTTCCGGGATTGGCTCTTGCCGGTGAGATCACCGGAGTAGCCGGCGCCGTCGCAGCCGTTTTGGAAGGCCGCATCGCCGGCATCAGCGCTGTTCACCATCTTGAAGGCTGTTCCCGTCCCGCGTCGGGTGTGGCCCGTGCGGCACTGGTGCGGGACCGGGTCCAACTGGCCAACCATCGGAGGTTCGCCGCTGCGATGCACCGGGCCCACCGACTGCCGGCTGGATGGACAGACTGGCTGGAGGAAGAGACTCTGATCTGTCGATGCGAGGAGGTGCCGTTCGCGAAGGTCAGGGATGCGGCAGACCAGCTGCGGACCGACGAGCCGCGCGGGCTCAAGGGTGTGACCCGCGTGGGGATGGGATGGTGCCAGGGACGGATGTGTGGCGCCGCCGCGCAATGCTTGTCATCGTCCCGCACCGACACCGGAGGCCCAGAAGCAGACGAACATGGTCATCGCGCCGCTCGCAGCGCAGCTCACAGACCCAGCTCTGCGCCAATGCGTCTCCGAGACATCGCAGCATTGCCTCCAACTCCTGACGACTCTCAGGGACAGGAGCCTCGTCGTCTTCAGTGAGACGCGTGTGACGAAGCACGATCACTGCTCGGAGCGTCGATGGTGACGCGGCTCAGCCCCGGTGTCTGAGCCCGGGTGTTCTCCACTGCGAACGTCGCATGGCTGGGAAGGTAGAAGTTCTCCGCGAAATCCACGGGTCGACCGCGCCCGTCGAACGACTGCCTCCGGACTCTCAGCAGGGGGCTGCCTGCTTCCACTCGCAGCCATTCGCCCTGTTGCGCATCCGCCGCCACCGCGTCGATCACGTTCCTCGCTCGGACGGGACAGATGTCCTGCTCCCGGAGGATCCGATAGATGCTGTTCTCATCGAGATCTGCAGTGAGGAGATGACGACCCACATCGTAGGGATACGCCCCCCGTTCGACCATCACCGGCTCTCCGTCGAGACTTCTCACGCGCACGACCTCGATCACGAAGCTGCCTTCAGGAACTTCAAGCTTCTCTGCGATGACGGCGCCTGCTCCTCTGCGCGCGACTTCGATCGTCACCTGTGTGAGATCGCGACCAAGACTTTCTGCCCATTCCGTGAACGAGATGTAGGTGTCGAAGGGCTGTGAGGGGACGACCTTCTGCACTCGAGGCGGGGCGCCTCTCCCCCCGATCAGAAGACCTTCAGCGCGCAGACGGGCCAGCGCCTGCCGAACAGGACCCCGAGAAGTGCCGAACTCCTCCACGAGCGTCTGTTCGCTGGGGACCTGTTCCCCTTCCCTCCAATGGCCGGACCGGATCCTCTCGACCATGGCAGCGTAGACCTGCTGATGGAGCGGCTCGGCACTGGTCATGTCTTTCACATTACAACCTGTATAGACAGAGTCGCTCGCACCGGGGCGGACTCCCCGATGCGAGCGACTCGATTCCGTCAGTTGAACAGCTGCAGTACCTGGCTGTGGAGCTCCGGCGTGGCTGCGGCGATGCACGCCACTGGATCGGTCGTGGTGATCGGTCCGCCGTGCCCATCGGTGATGACACCTCCTGCGCCCTCGATGATGGGCACCAAGGCACAGACGTCATAAGTTCCGAATCCTCCGCTGTAGGCGCTGATGTCGATGGCCCCTGCGGCGAGTCTCCCGAATCCGTAGGACGCAGCCCCATAGACGCGCCATGCCACACGCTCATTGAGAGCGTCCACGGCATCACGGTGCTCATCGAGCACCTGGTCCGGTTGGCTCCAGGACAGCGTCGCGCCATCAAGCTGTTCCCTGCCGCTGGTCCTCACCTCTGTGCCGTTGAGCGTCGTCGGGCGGCCTTGGACGCCGAGCCAGCGATCCTGAGGGACGGAGGCGTCGATGACCCCGATCACCGGGGAACCTGCATGGCACAGGGCGATCAACGTGGTGAACACGGGAACACCGGCCACGAACGGCTTGGTGCCGTCGATGGGATCCATGACCCATACAAACTCCGCGCCCGGCTCGTGCGCCGGGAACTCCTCCCCGATGATCCCGTGATCCGGATATCGGTCGGCGATCATTCCACGAAGCGTCATCTCGACGCGCCGATCGAATTCGGTGACGGGACTCTGGTCAGCCTTGGTCTCGAATCGACTTCCTTCGTGCCGCTCCACCAGGCATCCTCTCGCTGCGTCGGCCAGCTCGGAGATGAAGGAGACGAACTCCTCCACCTGGGGATGCTCCGCCATAGGTCGGACAGTCTCATTCAGGTGCATGCAGCGGTGTCCTTGTCAGTCGTCGAGAGGGCTTCCCCTGAGGCGGATGCGGTGACGCGAGTGTCCCTCACAGGTTCTCCCACAGGTCCAGGAAATCGTCACGTCCGGCTTCGTCCTCCTCGCCATGGATGTCCACGATGGTGAGATCTTCAAGTCGTTCGAAGTCAACCAACTCACTGGGGTCGATGTCGTCGCGAACCGGCCTCCGGAAGGATTCGAGGAGGTTCTGCTCCTGGGTCTCACGAGCGAGAACGACGTCGATGAGCCTCTGCCCCGCCTCTGGATTGGGCCCGTCCTTGACGAGCATCATGGAGTCGTGCTCGACGAACGTGCCGTCCTCGGGGTACACCATCTCGACACCGGCTTGTCCACCTGCGACATAGGGGTAGATGTTGGATTCATAGCCGATCGAGACCGCGTACTCCCCCTGGGCGACGGCGGGATAGATGTTGCCCGAATTCTCCGTCACATCGAGGTTCTCGGCGAGATCGAGGAATGTGTCCTCCCCCAGCACTTTGTAGGCCCCATAGAGGGCCGTGAGGGCCGTGGTGGACTGGCCCGGGTCAGCGACGACGATCTGCCCCTCCCAGTCAGGGTCAGCGAGTTCCTCCCAGGTCCGCGGAGCTTCTCCTCCCGCGATCTGGTCGACGTTGATCATGAACGCGACCACGTGGGCATTCGTCGCCACCCAACGCTCATCCGGATCCACCAGCTCCTCCGGAATCGCTTCGGTCTCGGGAGACCGATACGGCTCGATGTGCTCGGCGTATCGCTCCAGCACGACTGCCGGGGCACTGTAGAAGACATCTGCCGCGCTGTTTGGAGCCTCCGCTTGGATCCGCTCGAGCAGCGGACCGGAACTTCCGGTCACGACGTCCACTGACAATGGATCGTCGAGCCCAGATGCTGCATCGACGACGACTCCGACAGTCGTCTCGTTGTTCGAGGTGTAGAGGACTGCGGTGGCTTCTCCTTCTCCACCGCCACAGCCGGTGATGGCAAGGGCAGCGACGGAGAGACCGCCGATGAGCGGGATGATGCGATGTGACTGCATGAGGTGAGGACCTTTCGTGACTGCAGGGCCGTGCGGGGCCTGCTTCGGGCAGGGATAGGGTGGACAGGGCAGATCATGGACAGGCCTTGGTCTCCCTTCGTCGCCCCAGGGCTCAGGCGAACAGCCTGATCTTGAACACTTTCGTGGCGACGATGGGCGGGATGACCGCGAGCAGCACGAGGATGAGCCCGTAGGCCGCCGCCTGCCCGTTCAGCCCCGTCCCCATGAGCTGGAAGACCTTGATCGTGATGGTCTCCTTGCCGGCCGAATAGACCACCAGCGACGCTGACAGCTCGGCGATGATCGTGGTCCAGGTCAGCACCGTGGCAGCGGCGATTCCCGGCAGCATCAGCGGCAGGACGACATTGATGAAGGAGCGGAAGGGACTGACCCCTAGGCTGATCGAGGCATCTTCCAGGGAGTCCGGGATCGCGTGGAGGGTCGCCGAGGCGCTGCGAATGCCGTGAGGCAGTCGGCGGATCACGAAGACCAGCACGATGATCGCAGCAGTGCCACCGAGGCTCAGGGGACCGCTTCCGGTCCCGAACGCCGTCATCATGCCGATGCCGAGCACCGTCCCCGACATGGCCAGAGGCAACATGACGATGTAGTCCAGGTATGGCGTGAGGAAGTTCTTCTTCTTCACGATGACCACGGAGACGACGACGCTGACCAGCACGGCGATCAGGCAGGCCAGCCCTCCGAACATCATGGTGTTGAAGATCGGCTGCGGCTCCCGGGCGAGCACGGTGGTGACGTTGTCCAGAGAGAATTCGCCCCAGCGCAGGACTGGTCCGCTGCTCGCGGTGAAGGCGATGACGACCACCATCATCAGCGGCAGCGTGGAGGCGATGAGGATCGCTCCGGCGATCGCGGATTGGATCATTCCGTCGAACCCCCGCAGCGAGATGGGAGTCCAGGCGCGCCCCTGCACCATGTCGTACTTCTTGCGACCCACGGTCAGGCGCTGGATGAAGAGGACTGTGGCGACAATGGCGATGGAGACGGTGGCCAGGGTCGACTGCATCATCGGATCCCCTCCGGTCTCCGCGAGGAACACTCGGTAGATCATCGGAGCCAGCAGATCGACCTGCCCCCCGATGATCGTCGACGTTGCGAAGTTTCCGAGCGTCAGAGTGAATACCAGCAACGACGTCGCCGCCACAGCGGGGAAGATGACCGGGATGGTCACTTTGAGTCGCGCCACCAGAGGAGGCGAACCCAAACTCATCGCGGCCTCCTCCAGCTGGGAGTCGAATCCTTGGAACGCCGCCAGCGTGCCCAGATACACATAGGTGTAATAGAGCAGCGGCAGGATCAGGATCAGTCCCGGCCAGCCATACAGAGACGGGGGCTCGACGCCGATTGCGTCCCTCAGGAACCGTGTGAGGAAACCGTTGTTGCCCAGGAACATCAGCCACGCCTGCGTGACGATGACCTCAGGCACCAGGATCGCCGTGAGCGGCAGGACGGCCACAGCAGATTTCAGCCAGAAGGAATGGCGGGCCGTGAAATAGGCGAGGAACACCCCAAGACAGGTGGCGATCAGAGTCACGATCGTGGCCAACAGGAGCGTGTTGCCGACAGTGCGCAGATACACCGGTTCGGAGAAGAAGGTCTCCCAGCCGGCCAGGAGTCCAGCATCGCTGCTGAGAAAGGAGCGGAGGAAGATGCTGGCGATCGGCCAGCCGAGGAACAGGGCCAAGAGTCCGAAGGCCAGTGCCGTGAGTATCACCCAGGGAGAGAACTGCCTCCGGCGCTTCTCCTGGGTGATGCGGAAGGCCCGGGTCTCAGGCCCCGAGCTCGTGAGGGTCTGGACTGCACTCATGAGGCCATCACCAAGGTGTCAGCCGCGGGAAAGAGCACCTGCACTTCATCGCCCGAGGTGAATCCCGGGCTCGCGGACGGCTCGAACGTCTCGACGTGCCCGCCGGACGCCAGCTTCACGCTGTGCTTCTGCACGCGTCCGAGGAACTGCCGCCTGACGACTTCACCGAGCACCGGGGACGTGAGCGGGTCCAAAGGCGCCCCCGCCGCTGAGAGCCTCACGTGCTCTGGTCTCACGATCGCGTACGCGTCGCCGGGCGCCAACTCTGTCTGCCGTCTCCCGCGCAGGGGATGCTCTCCGAGCATCACCGTGACCTGGTCACCAGATTCGCGCAGCGCGTCGTCCGGGACGGTCACCGGGAGGACGTTGGCCGCTCCGATGAAATCTGCCGCGTACGTGGAGAGAGGCTCCCGGTACATCTCGTCGGGCGTTCCGAGCTGCTCGATCCGGCCGGAGCGGAACAGTGCGATCCGATCCGACATCGCCAGAGCCTCTTCCTGATCATGCGTCACGAAGACCGTCGTGATCCCCAGTTCCCGTTGCAGATCTGAGATCGATTCCCGAATCTGGACACGCAGTTTGGCGTCCAGGTTCGACAGTGGCTCGTCCATCAGCAGCACACTGGGGCGGATGACCAGAGCCCGGGCCAGGCTGACTCGCTGGCGCTGGCCTCCCGACAGCGCCCCTGGCAGTCGATTCCCATAGCCCGCCATGCCGACCTGCTCAAGGGCATCGTCGACGAGGCCGGGGATGCGGGTCTTCTCGACCCCCCGGGCCTTGAGCCCATAGGCGACGTTGGTGGTGACCGTCTTGTCGGGAAACAGTGCGTAGTCCTGGAAGACCATGCCGATGTTGCGCCGATAGGTCGGGACATTCGTGACGTCTCGATCGTCGAAGGCGATCATCCCACCGGCAGGTGAGATGAAACCAGCGATGGTACGCAACAGGGTGGTCTTCCCACAGCCGGACGGACCGAGCAATGTGAAGAACTCCCCGTCGTGGATCGTCAGATCCATACCTTCGATGACCCGTGTGTCCCCATACTTCACCGTGAGCTGATCCAGATGAATGGCCGTCATGTGATGCCCCTCCCCGCGCGGGTGCTGTGATTCCTGAACTGTGACCAACGTAACAGCCTCGAGTTGACTTGTAAATACAAGTCTGGTCGGAATGGTGGAGACTTCACGGTCAGATCCGGTCGGCTCGTGGTCGAACATCCGGCATGGAGGATGCCAACGTGACCAACGGTCGGCCCTAGATCGCCACTGACAAGGAACTATTGAATGAACCCGAGAAGCGAGTCAGCCGGTCTAGGAGCAATCATCCCCAACGATCGATGCACAAAGTAATCATCACTAGATGGCGCTACGGGCGGAGTCGATCCCTGCCTCACGGCACCCAGCGGTAGCGGTGCTCGGGCCTCCCGGCCTGCCCGTAGCGCAGAGTCAGCTCGGCGCGCCCCTCAGAGCACAGATGCTCCAGGTACCGGCGAGCGGTGACCCGGGCGATCCCGGTGCTCTCGGAGAGCTCCGCCGCGGAGACGTCCCCTTCAGCGGAGCGCAGCGCCTCCGCCACCCGCTCCGCCGTCGTCGCGGTCAGCCCTTTGGGCATGGACCGTGACGAGGCGCGAGGCCGCAGCATGCCGAACAGCGAGTCCACGTCACTCTGCGTGACCGTGGACATCGCCTCCATCCGCTTCCGCGCGGACGCGTAGCGCTCCACCAGGTCCCGCAGCTGCCGCAGCGGGAACGGCTTGATCAGGTAGTGCAGCGCCCCCAGCGCCATGGCGGTGCGCACCTGGTCCACATCCCGCAGCGCGGAGATGATGACGGCGTCGACGACGCCGACCTCCCGCCTCCAGCCGGGACTGCGCAGCTCCTCCAGCACGGACAGACCCGTCCTGTCCGGCAGGAACAGGTCCAACAGCAGCAGATCGGGCCGGTGGCGACGCACCTCCTCCAGCGCCTCGGCCCCGGTGTGGACCACTCCGACCACGGTGAGCCCGGGCAGCGACTCCACCAGCTCCCGGTGATTGTGAGCCACGCGGACGTCGTCGTCCACGATCAGCACCCGAACCCCGGAGCCCACCGAGGCAGGCGAGCCTCCCACTGCTCCTCCTCGCTGAGTCATGTCTCCGAGCCTTCCTCTCGCGCCTCAGCCTCTCGCGCCTCAGGTCGGCGCACCGGCAGATAGGCGGCGAACGTCGTCTCCTCTTCGGCCTCCACGGCCACCGTGCCGCCACGACGCAGACAGGCCTGACGGACCAGCGCCAGTCCCATACCCCGCTGGCCGTCGTCGCCCTTGGTGGACCGGCCCACATGGAAGATCTCCCGAGCGATCTCCGGGTCCAGGCCGGGCCCGGAATCGATGACACGGACCTCCACCACGTCTCCCGCACCCTCTCCGGCACCGTCCCCGGCACCGGCACCGGCAGCGCCATGCCGGCGCACCATCAACTCCACCCAGCCGTCGGGTCCGGCCGCGTCCATGGCGTTGTCCACCAGGTTGCCCACCACCAGCAGCAGATCGTCGCGGAGATCGGAGGGCTGGTCCTCCGGCAGATGGGAAAGCTCGGAGAGGCTGAACTGCACGCCCCGTTCTGCCGCCTGCACCGACTTGGCCAGCACCAGCGCCGCCACCGTCATATCCCCGATGCGGGCGGCAATCTGAGCATCAGCCCCCGAGGTGGCGGTGGCCAGCTCGGAGAGGTAGTCCCGGGCCCGGTCCACCGCCCCGAGCTCCAGCATTCCGGACACCGTATGGATCCGATTGGCGAACTCGTGCCGCTGGGCGCGCAGCCCGGCGGTGACCGTCCGGGCCCCGTCCAACTGGTCGGTGAGTCGGGTGAGCTCGGTGCGGTCGCGCAGGGTGACGACGACGCCGCCGTCGGCCTCCCGCACCCGCACCGGCCGGCGCGTGCACACCAGGATCCTCCCGTGGGCGCCCAGCAGCAGATCCCCTCCCGGGTCGTCACCGGGGCCGTCACCGGAGAGCACCTGTTCGGCCTCCGCGCTGAGGCCCAGCTGCGCCGGAGTGCGGCCCAGGTGGTCCTCCGGCAGATGCAGCAGCTCCCGAGCCGGCGTGTTGGCCAGCACCACCCGGCGCTGCCGGTCCAGCCCGATGACCCCTTCCCCGATGGCATGGAGCAGCGCCTCTCGCCCATCCAGCAGCGTGGCGATCTCCTTGGGCTCGAGCCCATGGGTGTCGGCCCGCAGCCGGCGGGACAGCAGCCGGGCGCCCACCGCCCCTGCCCCCACGGCGACCAGGGCGACCCCCAGGATCAGCGGCAGGGTCTGCACCGACGCCAACCGGACCTCCGAAGCCAGGATCCCCACCGAGACGTAGCCGATGACCTCCTCGGCGTCGTCGAAGACCGGCACCCGCGCCCGCAGGGTCAGCCCGGCGTGCCCGTGCTCCACACCGGTCCAGGTCTGCCCGGCCAACACCGGCGCCGGGTCCAGGGACGGCCGTTGACCGATGGCCTCCGGGTCCGGGTGGGACTGACGGATGCCGTGACGGTCCGCGATCATGATGTACTCGAAGCCCGTGGCCGCCCGCAGGGTCTCCGCCCACGGGGCGAGGACCTCCGAAGGATCCTCGGTCTCCAGGGCCTCCTGGACAGTGGGCATCACCGCCACGGACTCGGCCATCGTCAGCACGCGTTCCTCATACTGCTGCCGAGCCTCCACGTACTGGACCACGCCCCAGAGCAGGCTGACCACCGTCACGGCGCCCACCAGCAGCGCCATGTTCCACCGGAACAGCCGCCCGGCCAGAGTCACCTCCCGGCGGGGCGCGCGCGTGCGGCTCCGGATCTTCTGGCTCACGGCACCTCCTGGGGGTGACTGCCGCGTCGGCCGGGGCGGCCGACGTCGTGATCACCGATGTGATGACCAATATGACCACTATGGCCTCGGGATGCACAAAACTGTGGGGCCGGTCACATGAGATCCATGCTGTCACACAGGTCACATTCCCGATGCTGATCCTGCCGTACACCCGCATCCAGGAGGACACCATGCTCAGTCTCATCGGCCTGGCGGTGATCGTCACCATGACGACGCTGCTGATCCTCGGGCGCATCGCCCCCATCGTCGGCCTGACCGTCATCCCCGTCACCGGGGCCCTGGTGGCCGGCTACACCTTCACCGAGATCGGCGACTTCTTCGGCGATGGTCTCAGCTCCGTGCTCAATGTCGCCGTGATGCTGGTCTTCGCGATCCTGTTCTTCGCGATCATGAACCAGGCCGGCCTCTTCGACCCACTGGTCCGCCTGACGGTGAAGCTCACCCGCGGCAACGTGGTGGCCATCTGTGTGGGCACCGTGCTGCTCGCCGCCGTCTGCCACCTCGACGGCGCCGGCGCCTCCACCTTCCTGATCGTCATCCCGGCCCTGCTGCCGCTCTACCGCCACCTGGGCATGAGCCCCTACCTGCTCCTGCTGCTGGCCGCGATGAGCATGGGCGTGCTGAACATGCTCCCGTGGGGCGGCCCTGTCGGCCGCGCCTCCGCCGTCGTGGGCATCGACCCGGTGGAGCTGTGGCGCGGGCTCATCCCGGTCCAGATCCTCTCGCTGGTGCTGCTGGTCATCGCCGCCGTGCTGCTGGGCCTGCGCGAGCAGCGCCGCATCGCCGCCCGCGGAGGCGCCCCGGTCATCGAGGAGGACGTCCAGGAGGAGAGCTCCTCCGAGGCCGCGGCGGAGACCCGCGTGGAGGAGCGCGAGCTGGCCACGGTCGGCGCCGGCGGCTCGTCCGGGTCCATCGGCACCGCCGACGCCGTCGTCGGCGCCTCGACCGGAGGCCCGTCGGACAGCATCCGCCACGGCACCGGTTCCGCCCGGAACACCCAGGACTTCGCCGGAGACAACGACGACGTCTGGGGCGCCCACGACGACTCCCCGGCCACGCCGCGCTGGCGGATGGCCACCAACGCCGTGCTCGTGCTGGCCATGCTGGCCCTGCTGATCTCGGACATCCTGCCCGCCCCGCTGGCCTTCATGCTGGGCCTCAGCGCCGCCCTGATGGTCAACCATCCCCGGGTCAAGGACCAGATGGAGGCCATCAAGTCCCACGGCGGCAGCGCCGTGGCCACCGGCGCCATCGTGCTGGCCGCCGGCTGCTTCCTGGGCATCATGGAGCACTCCGGGATGCTGGACTCGCTGGCCACCGACGCCGTCGCGATCCTGCCCAGCGCGCTGGTGCCCTACCTGCACCTGATCGTCGGCTTCTTCGGCCTGCCGCTGGAGCTGGTGCTGAGCACCGACGCCCACTACTTCGCCCTGCTGCCGGTGGTGGAAGGCATCTCCACCGAGGCCGGCGTCAGCACGCTCTCTGTGGTCTACGCAGTGCTGGTGGGCAACATCATCGGCACCTTCATCAGCCCGTTCGCCGCCGCCCTGTGGCTGGCCCTGGGCCTGGCCGGCTGCGACATCGGCAAGCACATCCGGTACTCCTTCTTCCCGATGTGGATCTTCTCCGTGGTGGTGCTCGTCCTGGCCCTGGCCCTGGGCCTCATCCCCTGGAGCTAGCGGCCCCAGCCAGCGCTCACGCCTCCGTGCTGAGCGCGACGACCCAGCCGAGGTGGTCTGGAGTTGTGGGTACTCGTCTCGATCGAGTCGAGTTCCCAGAACTCCAGACCACCTCGCGTCTGGGGGAAGGGCCGAATGGGCCTCGGGAGGGCCTCGGGAGGGCGCCGAGCTGCGGTCAGACGCTGATGCGGTCCACCGGCTGGGAGGAGTCCGCGGGGATGTCCAGCGATGACGGCGCCACACCGGCGGCCACCAGCTGGGCCCCCAGCGCGGCGACCATCGCGCCGTTGTCCGTGCAGAGGGAGACCGGCGGGATGCGCAGCTCGATGCCGGCGTCGGCGCAGCGCTGCGCCAGCAGCTCGCGGAGGCGGCGATTGGCGGCCACTCCCCCGCCCAGCAGCAGGGTGGTGATCCCGTGCTCACCGGCGGCGCGCACCGCCTTGGCGGTCAGCACGTCCACCACCGCCTCCTGGAAGCTGGCGGCGATGTCCGCCGTCGGGACAGGGCGCCCGGCGACCTCGAACTGCTCCACCGCCCGGGCCACGGCGGTCTTCAGCCCGGAGAAGGACCAGTCGTGCCGGTGCTTGCCGGGCTGCTCCGCGGTGCCGACGAACTTCGGCAGCGTCAGCCCACGCGGGAATCGGAAGGCCTCCGGGTCGCCCTCGGCGGCGAGTCGGTCGATCTTCGGTCCGCCCGGGTACCCCAGGCCCAGCAGCCGGGCGACCTTGTCATAGGCCTCTCCGGCGGCGTCGTCGATGGTGGAGCCCAGCAGCTCCACGTCCCGGGTCAGCGAGCGGACCCGCAGGATCTCGGTATGGCCGCCGGAGACCAGCAGCGCCCCGGTGCCGGGCGGCAGCTCGGTGACCGCGGCGGGCTGGCCCCCACCTGAGACGCCGGCGGCGGCGGCGTCGGCAGCGTCGTCCAGGAGACCCACCCCGACATGGGCCACCAGGTGGTTGACTCCGTAGAGCGGCTTGTCCGCCGCCAGCGCGAGGCCCTTCGCCGCGGAGAGTCCCACCATCAGGGCCCCGGCCAGACCCGGCCCGGAGGTCACGGCGATCGCGTCGACGTCGTCCAGGGTGACTCCGGCGGTGTCCAGCGCCTGGCGCAGGGTGGGGACGAAGGCCTCCAGATGCGCACGGGCGGCGATCTCCGGGATGACCCCGCCGAAGCGCACATGCTCTTCCACGGAGCTGGAGACGGTGTTGGCCAGCAGCTCGGTGCCGCGGACGATGCCCACACCGGTCTCGTCGCAGGAGGTCTCGATGCCCAGCACCAGCGGGGCGGCGGATGGCGGGCTGGCGGATGCGGTGTGCTCAGTCATCGTGTCCTTCTCGTCAGCGCAGCTGGGAGGCCGAGCTCGGGGCGTTCAGGTCGGTGAGCGGCTTCTGCATGATCAGCGCGTCTGTGCCGTCCGGGTAGTAGCGCCGCCGAGTATGGATATGGGTGAAGCCTTCGCGGGTGTACAGGGCCTGGGCGCCGTCGTTGTCCGCACGGACCTCCAGCAGCACCTGCTCCGCACCCCAGACGGCGGCGGTGTCCACCACCAGCCGCAGCAGCCGGGTGCCGAGCCCGCGGCCCTGCGCCTCCGGTGCGACGGCGATGGTCTGCACATCGGCCAGGGGCAGCACGCACATCATGCCCACATAGCCGAGGAGGCGCTCATCGGTGCGAGGGTCGTCGGCCACCGGTTCGGTGAGCACCCAGTAGCGACGGGTCGCCCGCTCGCCCTGGGTGTGGTCCAGCTCATCGAGGAAGAACTGCTCGGGCCAGGCATCATGTGGGAAGAGCCGCCGCTCCAGCGCCATGACCTCCGGGAGGTCCTCCACCACCATGGGACGCAGCCGGACGGCGGGTTCGTCCGGCACAGCACTCACGTGGTGGCCTTCTTCCGGCGCACCGGGGGCTTCGCGTCCGATTCCCGCAGGTACAGCGGTGCGGGGTCCCGCAGCAGCTGCGGCCGCTCCTCGGCGATCAGCCCCAGCTCGGCGGCGTCGGCGGTCCACGACGCCGCCTCCTCGGGCGCGCCGTCCGGCAGCCTGAGCTGCTCCGGGTAGAGGCTGACCCCCACGCCCACGGCCGGCAGCTCCGGGAGCTCCGCGGCCGGCCCCACCTGCGGGCCCTCGAGGTTCTCCACGGCCCGGTACCGCGCCCAGTACACCTCCCGACGACGGGCGTCGGTCGCCACGAGGAACTCCGAGTCCGTGCTCGCCCCGGCGGCGCTGTGCGCCACGGCGCGGCGGGCCAGGGAGTCGAGACTGCAGATGCCATGCAGGGGGGCGCCCCAGACCTCGGCGAGGCTGTGCGCCAGCACCAGCCCCACCCGCAGTCCGGTGAAGGGCCCCGGCCCCACTCCGACGACGACGGCGTCGAGCTGCGCCCCGGTCACACCCGCCTGTGCCATGACGTCCCGCACCGCGCCGGCCAGGACCTCGGCATGGGTGGTGGTGGCGTCGGTGCGCCAGGAAGCCCGCACCTGGGCGTCATGGACGACGGCGGCGGAGGCGCCGGCGGAGGAGTCGATCGCGAGAAGCACCCCACCATGGTAGCCCTGACCGGGATCTCCCGGCTGCGGGCCGATGAGCCTGCCCCAGCCCGAGGTCAGGGCAGGAGATCACGGCCGGGCTCCGGACTCACAGCACCAGTGCCGCGATGACGCCGCCGAGGAACAGCGGGATGTTGAAGTGCAGGAAGGTCGGCACACAGGTGTCCCAGATGTGGTTGTGCTGGCCGTCCGCGTTGAGCCCGGAGGTCGGGCCGAGCGTGCTGTCCGAGGCGGGCGAGCCGGCGTCGCCGATTCCGGCGGCTGAGCCGATGAGCGCGGCGGTGGCCAGCGGGCTGAAGCCCAGACTCACCGCCAGGGGGACGAAGATCGCAGCCAGCACCGGCACGGTGCCGAAGGAGGTGCCGATGCCCATCGTGACCAGCACGCCGACCACCATCATCAGCACGGCCGCCAGCAGCTGGCTGTCACCGATCCAGGCGGCGGCGGCCTCCACCAGGGTCTCCACCGCACCGGTCTCGGTGAGCACCGCCGCATAGCCGGAGGCCACCAGCATGATGAACGCGATGGTGCCCATCATCGCCACACCGCGGTCGATGATCGGGTCGCCCTGCTTCCAGGACTCCCCGCGCGCCAGGAAGACCACCAGGATCCCGGCCAGCGCGGCGATCACCAGCGAGCCATAGACCAGCTGCAGTACGAGCGTGACCACCAGTCCGAGCAGGACGGCGACGTCGCCCCGACCCCACCGCAGCGCGGGGTTCTCGTCCCCGCTCGAGGCGTCGACGTCGTCGTCGGCCCCACGACCGGCGGACGGGCCGGCGGCCGGGCCGATGCCCGGCATGGCATAGACGCGGGGGCGGCGATAGGTGACCAGCACCGCCACCGCGAGCCCCACCACCATGCCCGCCACCGGGATGGCCATGGCCAGCGGCACCTCCCGCAGGGAGATCTCCACGCCGTGGCGAGTCATCTCCTCGGCCACGATGCCCTGGAAGATGAGACCGAAGCCCAGCGGCACCAGCAGGTACGGCGCCTTGAGCCCGAAGGTCAGGGCCGTGGCGATCGCGCGCCGGTCGAACTGCAGACGGTCGAAGGCCGTCAGCAGCGGCGGGATCAGGATGGGGATGAAGGCGATGTGCACCGGCACCAGGTTCTGCGAGAGGCAGGCCACGCCGGCGATCCCGAACAGGACCATCGCCCGGGGGCCGCGCAGCAGGGGCATGACCCTCCGGATGAGCTTCTCGGCCAGCCCGGAGCGGGCCACCATCACGGCCAGCGTCCCCAGCAGGATATAGCTCAGGGCCGTCTCGCCCTGCCCGCCGAGGCCGCCGACCAACGTGGAGAAGGTGGACTCCAGGGACAGCCCGCCGGCCAGCCCGGCCACCACGGCGGCCAGCAGCAGGGCGATGATGACGTTGACCCGTGCCAGGCTCAGGGCGGCCAGGACCAGCACAGAGAGCACCACTGGGTTCAGGAGTTCGGACACTCTCGACTCACCTCGTTCTCGACGACCGACGTCGCCGGGGTTGCTGCCGGGCACCACCACCGGGGAGGACTGAGACCGCCCCTCCGCGACATTTCATACAGCGGCATGCTTGTCCCATCCATTGAAACTGTGATCCGGGCCATAGGCAAATCGAACGCGGACGACGACGTCACGGGGAACCCTCACGACAACCCGGACAGGCCGAAGCAGGGCTCGGCCGACCATGTCAGACGGGCGGCTCAGACGGGCGCGTCAGACAAGACACGCCAGACGAGCCGCGCCGGGCGAGCGCTTCAGACGGGTGGAGTGGACCAGCGGGGACCGTAGCCGCGCAGCACCGCGCGGCGCGCCCCACCCAGCAGGTCCTGGTCCGTCTCGGAGAAGTCGGTGATGATCTGCGGCTCGGCGGACTCGCCACCCTCAGCCGCGGCCTCCGGGGCGATCAGCTCCAAGTCCACCCAGGAGCCCTCCTCCCCCACCAGGGCATGCTCGGCCAGCCGGCGTCCCCATTCGACCACCGTGACCGACTCCTCCACAGTGGCGGCGATGTCCAGGTCCTCGAAACCGGCGGCATCCGTCCGATACGCGTCCACGTGGACGAGGTCGACGACCTCCCCGTGATGGACCCGGCTCAGCACGAAGGTGGGCGAACTGATCTGCCCCTCGACCCGCAGTCCGTCGGCGAGCGCCTGAGTGAAGGTGGTCTTGCCCGCACCGAGCCCGCCGGTGAGGATCAGCAGATCGCCGGCCCGCAGGCTCTGCGCCAGCACCCGTGCCAGAGCGGCGGTGTCCTGCAGGTCCTCCAGCTCCAGAGTGCGGATCCAGCGATGGCCGGCCACCGGCTCCGGCACCATGTCCGCGCCGCCGGCGCCGCGGCTCATGCCCGGCCCTCCTCCGCCCCGGGGGCGGAGACGGCGTCCGACGTCGACCCGTGACCGGCGGCCAGCTCGGCGGAGTCCACCACCAGGCGCGGCACGCGACCTCCGATCCGGGTGATGATCTCGTAGTTGATGGTCTGCGCGGCCCGGCCCCAGTCAGCGGCCGAGATGCCCGAGTCGCCGCCGAAGAGGACGACGTCGTCGCCCACCTGCACCGGAGTGTCCGGGTCCTCCAGGTCCACCACGAACTGGTCCATGGCCACCCGCCCGGCAGACTGGTAGACCCGGCCAGCGATCTGCACCGGGGCATGCACGGCGATCCGCGGCACCCCGTCCCCGTAGCCCAGCGGGATGAGCGCCAGCGCGGTGGGCCGGTCCACCCGGTGGGTGAGTCCATAGCTGATGCCCTGCCCGGCGGGCACCCGCTTCACGTTCGCCACCGTGGTGCGCAGCTCCATGGCCGGCCGCAGGCCCAGCTCCTCGGCGGTGCGGTCCGCGAAGGGGCTCTGCCCGTAGACCCCCACCCCCACGCGCACCATGTCGAAATGCGCGTCCGGGCGCGAGAAGGCCGCCGGAGTGTTGGCGACATGACGCAGGGAGACGCTGAGCCCGGCCTCCTCGGCGACCTGCAGCGCCTCCCGGTAGACCTCCAGCTGCTCGTCGGTCTCCCGCCGGTCAGGCTCGTCGGCCACGGCCAGGTGGGTGAAGATCCCGACCACGGAGATCAGCCCGCGGTCCTGGTGCTCCGCGGCGCGGGCCACCAGCTGCGGCCAGTCGGCCACGGTGCAGCCGTTGCGGCCCAGGCCGGTGTCGATCTTCAGGTGCACGTTGGCCGGCGTCTGCAGGGAGGAGGCCGCCGCGGCCACCTCGTCGAGCTCCCAGCCGGAGATGCCGACGTCCACGGAGCGCTCGATGGCCTCGGCGAAGTCCGTCTGCGCGGTGTGCAGCCAGGCCAGCACCGGCGCCTCGATCCCCGCGTCCCGCAGCGCGATCGCCTCGGTGACGTGTGCGACTCCGATCCAGTCCGCACCGGCCTCCACGGCGGCGCGGGCAGTGGTGACCGCGCCGTGGCCGTAGCCGTCGGCCTTCACAGCGACCATGACCTTGGCGGGACGGACGTAGGAGGCGATGGTCTCCACGTTGTGGCGGATCGCGGCGGGATCGATGATCGCCGCCCGTTCGCAGCCCTCCGGGAGACCTCGCGACGATGCGGGCACACGGCTCTGCGTGCCGGGGGAGGTACTCATGAGGACCACTCTACGCGGAGCCGCTGACGCTCCGGGGCTCCCCCGCGGGCACGTGAGGCGCGCCCCGAGGCCGCCGCCGGGGCCTACCAGGCGACCTGCCGGGCAACCTGCCGGCCGCTGGCCAGAGCCCTTCCCCAGCAGCCTCCCCGAGGGCTCAGCGCAGCCGGTCGGTCAACCAGCTGCCCCAGCCCACACCGAGGCCGAGCAGGACGATCCACACCACCTGCAGCACCGCGCTCAGCGGCGCCCAGAGCAGGCCGAAGGTCACCAGCGCACCCACCCCGGCGCCGGTGACGCCGGCGGTGACGGCGGTGCCCAGCGGGGAGGTCGCCGAGAGCCAGCGGGAGAACATCCCCAGCGCGGCCCCCAGCAGCCCTCCGACCAGGCTCACCGGCGCCAGCAGGCGCAGGTAGGCGGCGAGGACCAGGAGCGCCTCGTCGCCCGCCACGAAACCGGTCAGAAGGTCCACCGGCACGGCGACGATCACCACCAGGGCGACGGCGGTCAGCGACCCGAGGGCGCAGAAGATCAGACGGGCGAGGGGGCGCACGGGCGGCACGGAGACAGTCATAGCAGGCCCATCTTCGCAGACTCCCGGTCCCCGATGACCCGCGTCACCGGGTCGGGGCGACGGTGGAGAGCAGCTCCCCGGCCCCGAAGGCGCCGCAGGCGTAGGGATCCAGCCGCTTGGCGGCCTCGGCATGCAGCCGCACCCCCAGGGCCGCGGTGCGCCACATGGGCGCCTGCGGATCCACCGCGGCCAAGGCGCCGATGATGCCGGTGAGCACATCCCCGGAGCCCGCGGTGGCCAGGCCGGGGGCATGGACCCGGTGCACCACCGTGGGGCCCTGCGGCGCGGCGATGATCGTGGAGGGCCCCTTGAGCAGCACGGTGACGTTGAGTCGGGCCGCCAACTGCTCCACGGCGGTGGCAGGATCCCGGTCCAACACCTCCCGCAGGTCCTCATGGCCGGTGTTGGTCATCACCCGGCGCAGCTCCCCGTAGTGCGGAGTGAGCAGCACGTTCGGGCCGAGATCCTCGTCTGCGAAGTACTCGTCGTCGAGGTTGGCCAGGGCCGACGCGTCGATCACGCACGGGTGCTCCGTGCCGGCCCACTCCACGGCGCGTCCCATCGCGGCGATCTGGAAGACGTCACGGGAGATGCCGGGGCCGATGGCCGCCGCCGTCGCCCGCTCCAGCACGGCGGTGGACTTCCCGGAGGTGGTCACCACCTCCGGCATCATGATGCTCAGGCGTTCCCGGACCTCCTCCGGGGCCTGCAGGGTGACCATGCCGACGCCGGAGGTCACCGCCGCCGTCGCGGTCAGCTGCGCCGCCCCGGGGAACTGCACCGAGCCGGCGATGACATGCAGCACCCCGCGGGAGTACTTGTGATCGCGCGCCGAGACCCGCGGCCGGCTCAACGGGGCCGGTGTGTCGGCCGCATCCGGCGTGGTCGCCCGGAGCCGCTCGTCGCCCACCAGCCAGCGGGCCGGCGTCGGCAGGGTGGCGCCCAGTCCGATGTCCACCGCCCGGATCTCGCCGGCGGCGTGGGAGCCCTCGCCCAGCGCCAGGCCGGACTTGATGCCCCCGAAGGTGACCGTCACGTCCGCGTCGATCACGTCGCCGGCGACCGCCCCGGTCTCCACGTCCACCCCGGAGGGGATGTCGCAGGCGATCACCTGGGTGGACTCATCGGCCAGCACCTCGTCCAGCCCCGGGATGCGCGGCATCTCGAAGCCTACCCGGGAGCCGGTGCCGATGATCGCGTCGATCAGCGCATCGGTGTCAGTGTCCACCACGTCCACGAGGCGACCGCCGGCGGCCAGGAAGGCGCGGGTCCCGGCCTCATGGGCGCGGTCCCGCATCATCACCGCATGGGTCTCCACTCCGCGGCGGCGCAGCATCGCCAGGGCATAGAGGCCGTCACCGCCGTTGTTTCCGGAGCCGATGAGCCCGGTGACCTTCGCCCCGTACACTGACCCGCGGACGGCGCGGAGCCTCTCCAGCACGGCCTGGGCCAACCCGTAGGCGGCCCGCCGCATCAGCGTCTCCCGGTGGCCGGCCTCCAGCAGCGGGGCCTCCGCCTGGCGGATCTGCCGCCCCGTGTAGAGCGGGATCAGCGGGATGCATGACGGTGCGCCCATCGGTCAGTCCTTCCCTTCGGCGACCACCATGGCGGTGGCGACGTCGCCGTCGTGCGACAGCGAGAGATGCCAGCGGGCGACGCCCCGGGCCGCCGCGACGTCGGCCACCGTGCCGGTGACCTCCACCTGCGGGGCGCCCAGCGGGTCCAGCACCACCTGGCAGTCCTGCCAGTTCATGCCGGCCGGGGCGCCGAGCGCCTTGGCCACGGCCTCTTTGGCGGCGAAGCGGGCGGCCAACGACCGGACGTTCAGCTCCCGCTCCGCCGGGACGAACAGCCTCTCCCGCAGGGCGGGGGCCTTCGTCAGCTGCTGGGCGAATCGCGTCACGAGCACGACGTCGACGCCGATCCCGATGATCACGACGACACCTCCTTCAGCAGTCCACTCACCAGGTCATTCCGCTGGCCGTTCCGGGCTCCGCACGGCAGCTGGTCACTCCACCGTGACGGACTTGGCCAGGTTGCGCGGCTGGTCCACGTCGTAGCCCTTCTCGCTGGCCAGGGCGCAGGCGAAGATCTGCAGCGGCACTGTGGTCAGCAGCGGCATCAGCAGCGGCTGGGTCTCCGGCACGTGGAAGACGGCCTCGGAGAACTCCTTGACGGCCTCGTCACCGGACTCCGCCACGGTGATGGTCTTCGCACCGCGCGCGCGGACCTCCTGGATGTTGGAGACCACCTTCGAGTGCAGCGAGTCGCGGCCGCGCGGGGACGGGACGACCACGAACACCGGCTGCCCCTCATCGATCAGCGCGATGGGACCGTGCTTGAGCTCGCCGGCGGCGAAGCCCTCCGCGTGGATGTAGGCCAGCTCCTTGAGCTTGAGCGCGCCCTCCATGGCCACCGGGTAGCCGACGTGGCGGCCCAGGAACAGCACCGAGGGGGTGTCGGCCATGTCGCGGGCCAGCTGCTTGATCTGCTCCGAATTGTCCAGGATCTCCTGGATCTTGGCGGGGATCTTGTGCAGATCGGCCAGGATGTCGGTGATCTGGCCCTGGAAGAGCTGACCACGCAGCTGCGCCAGGTACAGGCCCAGCAGGTAGGCGGCGGCGATCATCGCCAGGAACGCCTTGGTGGAGGCCACCGCGATCTCCGGACCGGCGTGCAGGTACAGCACCGCGTCGGACTCCCGCGGGATGGTGGCCCCGTTGGTGTTGCAGATGGACAGGGTCCGCGCGCCCTGCTCCTTGGCGTAGCGGACGGCCATGAGAGTGTCCATGGTCTCCCCGGACTGGGAGATGGAGACCACCAGGGTGGTCTCGTCGATGATGGGGTCCCGATAGCGGAATTCGTGGGCGAGCTCCACCTCCACCGGGATGCGGCACCAGTGTTCGATCGCGTACTTGGCCACGGTGCCGGCGTAGGCGGCCGTGCCGCAGGCCAGCACGATGATCTTCTGGACGTCCTTGAGTTCCTCCGGGTCGATCCGCAGCTCGTCCAGGGCGAGCCGGCCCTCGGCGTCGGTGCGGCCCAGCAGCGTGTCCTCCACGGCCTTGGGCTGCTCGTTGATCTCCTTCTCCATGAAGGTGTCGAAGCCGCCCTTCTCGGCGGCGGCCGCATCCCAGTCCACGGTGAAGCGCTTGCCCTCGGCGGGGGTGCCGTCGAAGCCGATGATGGCGACGTCGTCATGGGTGATGGTCACGATCTGGTCCTGCTCGAGCTCGACGGCCTCACGGGTGAAGTCGATGAAGCCGGAGACGTCGGAGCCCAGGAAGTTCTCGCCCTCGCCCAGCCCGACCACCAACGGGGAGTTGCGGCGGGCCGCCACCACACGGTCCGGCTGGTCCACGTGGACCGCCAACAGGGTGAACGCGCCCTCCAGCTCCTGGCAGGCCAGACGCATCGCCTCGGTCAGGTCGCCCGCGGCGTCGTCGGCGAAGTGCCGACCGATCAGCTGCGCCGCGACCTCGGTGTCGGTCTGGGACTCGAAGACGCACCCCTCGGCGAGCAGCCGCTCCTTGAGCTCCGCGAAGTTCTCGATGATGCCGTTGTGGATCACCGCCAGCCGGCCGCCGTCGCCCAGATGCGGGTGGGCGTTCTGGTCGGTCGGACCGCCGTGGGTGGCCCACCGGGTGTGCCCGATGCCCACCGTGGCGGGCGCGACCGGCGAAGTCTCGATCTCCGCGACGAGGTTGGCCAGCTTGCCGGCCTTCTTCCTCGACTCGACGACCCCTCCGGAGACGGTGGCGACGCCGGCGGAGTCGTACCCGCGGTACTCCAGGCGGCGAAGCCCCTCGAGGAGCACGTCGAGTGCGTTGTGTTCTGCAGTCTTCTCAGGCAGGCCGATGTAGCCGACGATTCCACACATGCGACATAGCGTATCGTGTTCACGTGTCACCGCACCCTGATGAACACCCGCGCCCGGCGGCCGCCATCCCGAGCGAGCCCCACCCCACCGGCCCCATCCCGGCGGAGGTCGCGGGCACCGCGCCGTGGGCGGGATCACCTCCGCTGGCCTCTGACGCCTCTGACCACTACTCCCCGTTCGTGGAGCTCGACCGCCGCGCCTGGTCCCGGCTGGCCGACACCATCGAGCAGCCGCTGAACCAGGAGGACGTGGACCGGCTCCGCGGCATCGGTGAGCACCTCTCGCTGGACGAGGTCGCCCAGATCTACCTGCCCCTGTCACGTCTGCTGTCCATCTATGTGGAGTCGGCCGCCCACCTGCGCGCCGCGACCAACGACTTTCTGGGCGGCAACGCCCGCCGCACCCCGTTCGTCATCGGCGTGGCCGGCTCGGTGGCGGTCGGCAAATCCACCACCGCCCGCGTGCTGCAGGAGATGCTGCGCCGCTGGCCCTCCACGCCCCGGGTGGAGCTGGTCACCACCGACGGCTTCCTGTATCCGAATGCGGAACTGCGCCGCCGCGGCCTCATGGAGCGCAAGGGCTTCCCGGAGGCCTACGACCGCCGCGCCCTGCTGCGCATGGTCTCCGAGGTGAAGTCGGGCAAGCCCGAAGTCCGCGCTCCCTGGTACTCCCACCTGTACTACGACATCGTGCCGGACAAGGAGGTCGTGATCCGCCGTCCGGACGTGCTGATCGTGGAGGGCCTCAACGTGCTGCAGCCCGCCCGGGTCCGTGCGGACGGCACCACCGGGCTGGCGCTGAGCGACTTCTTCGACTTCTCCATCTATGTGGATGCGAATCCGCGCCACATCGAGCAGTGGTATGTGGACCGGTTCATGCGGTGGCGCACCGGGGCGTTCGCGAATCCGGAGAGCTACTTCCACCAGTACTCGTTCCTCTCCGACGACGAGGCGGTGCAGCGCGCCACCGACATCTGGCACCGGATCAACGGCCCCAACCTGCGCGAGAACATCCAGCCCACCCGTTCCCGGGCCCGGCTGGTGATGAGCAAGGACCGCGACCACTCGGTGTCCCGGGTTCTGCTGAGAAAGGTGTGAACTTCTCCCCGTGACCCCTGGTACACCGATCCCCCGTCCGTCGGCGCCCGGACCGTCCTCGCCGCGCCCGCCCGCTCCGTCTGGGGGCACCCGCCACCGTCGCCGCCCCTCCCCCGCGGTGATCCGGCGACGGCGGCTGGTCGCCGTCGCGCTGCTGGCGCTCGTCCTGGTGGGCGCAGGCTGGCTGGGCGCCAGCCTGGTCGACGCCCTCCGCGGAGGCGACGACGAGCCCGTGGCCGAGCAGGGCGCTTCGCTGACCGAGCACGCCTCCGACGAGGCGGCCGCGGAGGAGTCAGGAGAGGAGTCGTCGGACCAGGACGGAGCAGCGGACGCCTCAGATGAGGACGCTGCCGACGACGCCCGGTCCGGTGCCGGAGATGAGGGAGACGGCGAGGAGACGACGGAGGCCGCTCAGAGCACCGACGAACCGGAGCGCACCGAGGACGAGCGCACCGAGGAGGAGGACGCAGAGGGTGCAGAAGTCGACGACGCCTCGTCAGAGGAGGATGCGGCGGCGGAGGACGGCACCGCTGAAGACGAGCCGGAGCCGCGTCGGACGGAGACCGTGGGCCCGGAGAACTTCTACCCTCCGGTCAGCGAGGCCTCGTCGGACCCGGACTCGATCCATGTGCTGGTCAACAGGCTCAACCCGCTCGACCCGCTGGACCACCAGCCTGACGACCTGACCACCCCGCAGGTGCGGTCCTCCTACGACGGCATGCTGCTGCGCGAACAGGCGGCCGATGCGCTCGCCGACCTGTTCTCCGCCTCCGATGCGGAGGGCCTGCTGATGACGCTGACCAGCGCCTACCGCTCCTACGGCTATCAGCAGCAGCTCTATGACGGCCGGGCCGCGGAGCTGGGAGTCGCCGGAGCCGATGAGTACACCGCACGCCCCGGACACTCGGAGCATCAGACCGGACTCGCCGCCGACGTGATCGCCTATGACAACCCCACCTGCGGGATGGGCGCCTGCTTCGGCGACACGGCCGAGGGCGTCTGGCTGGCGGAGAACGCGCACCGCTTCGGCTTCATCATCCGCTACCAGGAGGGCACAGAGGACATCACGGGCTACGCCTATGAGCCCTGGCACCTGCGCTACGTGGGCGAGGAGACCGCCGAGGCGGTCTACGAGGCCGGGGTGACCCTGGAGGAGTACTGGGGCGAGCCCGCCGCCCCGCACTACCCCGGCGAAGAGTGAGCCGCGGCGCGCCGCGACACGCTGAAGAAAGTTCCCGGACCTGCACACGGCCCTGACATCGCATGCCTAGAATCGCCCCATGATCAAGGGATTCAAGGAATTCATTCTGCAGGGCAACGTGGTCGACCTCGCCGTCGCCGTGGTCATCGGCACCGCGTTCGCCGCCGTCATCAACGCCCTGGTGGAGAGCGTGCTGATGCCGCTCATCTCCGCGCTGGTCGGTTCTCCCGACTTCGACAGCTTCGCTGTGGTGTCCCTCAACGGCAATCAGCTGCTCTTCGGGGTGCTGCTCACCCAGATCGTCAACTTCCTGCTCATCGCCGCCGCGATCTACTTCGTGGTCGTGGTGCCGATGAACAAGATCATCGAGGCCCGCAAGCGCCGGCTGGGCATCGAGGACGAGGAGGAGGTCGAGCCGAACACCCAGCTGCTCACCGAGATCCGCGACCTGCTCCAGCAGCAGGCCACGCGCTGACATCTGCCCCCAGGGGGCTCACGGAGACGGGGCGCGGTCCGGAGCTGATGCTCCGGGCCGCGCCCCGTCTCCTTTGTCAGTGAGCGTCCGTGAGGAGGGCTCAGAGCGCCAGTTCGGCGCGGACGATCTGCGCCAGCGACTCCGACTCCTCCTGGGCGATCTCCGCTGTGGAGGCCTCCACCATGACCCGGACCACCGGTTCGGTGCCGGAGGGACGCAGCAGCACCCGGCCAGCTTCCCCGAGGCGACCCTCCACCTCCGCGACGGCGGCCAGCACGGCGTCATGGGTCTTCACCCGCGCCTTGTCCACTCCGGAGACGTTGACCAGGACCTGCGGCAGCCGGTCCATGGCCTCAGCGGCCAGCGTCTGCAGGGACTTGCCGGTGGCGGCCACCCGGGCGGCCAGCTGCAGCCCGGTGAGCACCCCGTCGCCGGTGGTCGCATAGTCGGAGAAGATCAGATGCCCGGACTGCTCGCCGCCGAGCGAGTAGCCGCCGGAGCGCATGCCCTCGAGCACGTAGCGGTCGCCGACGGCGGTCTCCACCACGGAGATCCCGGCCTTCTTCATGCCGAGCTTCAGCCCGAGGTTGCTCATCACCGTGACCACCAGAGTGTCGTCCTTCAGCTGACCGTCGGACTTCAGCGCCAGGGCCAGGATGCCCATGATCTGGTCGCCGTCCACGACGGCGCCGGTGTGGTCCACGGCCAGGCAACGGTCGGCGTCGCCGTCGTGAGCGATGCCGAGGTCCGCGCCCTGGGAGACCACCGCCTCCTGCAGCTGGTCCAGGTGGGTGGACCCGCAGCCCTCGTTGATGTTGATGCCGTCGGGGTCCGCGCCGATGACGACGACGTCCGCACCGGCGTCGGTGAAGGCCTGCGGCGAACAGCCGGAGGCGGCGCCGTGGGCGCAGTCCAGCACGATCTTCAGCCCACGCAGGGAGGTCTCCCCCAGGGAGCGCAGCAGGTGGACCACATAACGGTCCTCCGCATCCGCGAAGCGCTGCACCCGGCCGACCTCCGCACCCGTGGGGCGGGGCGGCTCGTGGGCGAGCTGGTCCTCGATCTCGTCCTCGAGGGCGTCGTCGAGCTTGTGCCCGCCGCGACCGAGGAATTTGATCCCGTTGTCCGGTGCGGGGTTGTGGGAGGCGGAGATCATCACACCGAAGTCCGCGTCGATGTCCGCCACCAGGAAGGCCGCAGCCGGGGTGGGGAGGACGCCGGCGTCGTGGACGTCCACGCCGGCGCTGGCCAGGCCCGCCTGCACCGCCGCGGAGATGAACTCTCCGCTGACGCGGGGATCACGGGCGACCACCGCCACGGGGCGGCGACCGCCCTCGGTGCGGCGGTGGCCGAGCACCTCTGCGGCGGCCTGGGCGAGCTTGAGTGCGAGCTCCGCGGTCAGCAGCCCATTGGCCACACCGCGGACTCCGTCGGTTCCGAAAAGTCGTGCCATGATGCGGACAAGTCTAGCCATAGCCAAGCAGTGCTCCTGCACCGACACCGTCGCCGGCCGATGACCTGCACCGTCAGATCACGTCTGCCCCCTCAGATCTGACGGTGCAGACGTGATGTCGGTGGGCAGAACGCGCGCTCGAACCGCCTGGGCACAGCGGGCGAACCGGCCGCAGACGCAGGAGGACCCCCCGTCCGGC
Source organism: Nesterenkonia aethiopica (assembly GCF_039534665.1). Lineage (NCBI taxonomy): Bacteria > Bacillati > Actinomycetota > Actinomycetes > Micrococcales > Micrococcaceae > Nesterenkonia > Nesterenkonia aethiopica. The sequence continues at coordinate 100,388 of NZ_BAAAVT010000007.1, forward strand.
ACGTGCCGAGCGGGGGTCCTCCTGCGGCGCTCGCACCACTGGATCAGCGGGGCGAGGCCGGAGCGGCTGAGACGGTCAGCGCTTCGAGTACTGCGGAGCCTTGCGGGCCTTCTTGAGACCGGCCTTCTTGCGCTCCACGGCGCGGGCGTCGCGGGTCAGGAACCCGGCCTTCTTGAGCGCCGGACGGTTGTGGTCCCGGTCGATCTCGTTGAGCGCACGGGAGATGCCCAGGCGCAGCGCGCCGGACTGGCCGGAGGGGCCGCCGCCGTCGATGCGGGCGACGACGTCATAGGCGCCCTCGAGCCCCAGCAGGGTGAAGGGGTCGTTGACCTCCTGCTGGTGCAGCTTGTTCGGGAAGTAGTCCTCCAGGCTGCGGCCGTTGATGGTCCACTGGCCGGAGCCGGGGACGATGCGGACGCGGGCGCGAGCACGCTTGCGACGGCCGATGGCGGCGCCGCCGACGGTCAGCGGGGCGCGCTCGGTCTCGCCGGTCTCCTGGACGGGGGCGGACTCCGAGGTGTAGCTGGTCAGCTCCTCGGCAGTGTTCAGCTCTTCAGTGTTCTGAGCCACGGTTCTCCTTGAAAATGTTCTCGTGTCGGGTGGCCAGGACTACTGAGCGACCTGGGAGATCTCGTACGGCTTCGGCTGCTGGGCCGCGTGCGGGTGCTCCGGGCCGGCGTAGACGCGCAGCTTCTTGAGCTGGGCGGCACCGAGCTTGTTGTGCGGGAGCATGCCCTTGACGGCGAACTCCACAGCACGGGTCGGGTGACGCTCGATCATCTCGTCGAACGTCATGGAGGAGATGCCGCCCGGGAAGCCGGAGTGGCGCCAGTAGCGCTTCTTCTGGCCCTTGTCGCCGGTCACGGCGACCTTCTCGGCGTTGATGATGATCACGAAGTCGCCCATGTCCTGGTGAGGAGCGAAGGTCGGCTTGTGCTTGCCGCGCAGCAGAGCGGCAGTCTGGCTGGCGAGACGACCCAGCACGACGTCGGTGGCGTCGATGATGTGCCACTGAGCGTCGGCGTCGCCAGGCTTCGGGGTGTACGTACGCACGGTGATGATGCCTTCGGTCGGTGTTCTACGGTTCAGCGCACCGGACACGCGGTGGTGTGAGAGTCACCATGCGCCAGTGGCTGTTTCTTCGCGAGTGCGCCGTCCGGCTTCCCAGGTGAGGGCTGGGAAGATGCCGGGCCCGTGAGTTCCCCTGCCGCTCGTGGAGGCATACGGTCATGCAACTGAACCGCCTCGACACCAGCCCACGCAGGAGTGGACACGCACAACAACCGTTCACTATACCGGGTGGGCCTCACCGCGGCAATGTGAGCTCCCGCTCCCCGGTCAGCGACGAGCTCCTCGTCCATCTCGTACCTCAGCTCGGATTCGCCGCGCCGCGACCCCCAGACGCGTCTGTCCCCGCCATGTTCGTTCGTCCATACGGTATTCCACAGGGACGGACGAACGAACATGGCGGGGACAGACGGCAGGGCGGGACAGACGGCAGGGCGGGGGCGGGATCAGCCGCGACGGCGGGCCACCAGCTCCTCCACCGGCCCGGCCAGCGGGTGGTCGGCCTCCAACCCGGTCACCTGCTCCACGAAGTCCCTCGGCGGCAGATCCGCCAGCAGGCCCTCCAGCTGATTCGCCTGCTCGTCGTCGGCGTCCCGGAAGTCCAGGGCGGCGTCGACGACGGCGAGCAGCGCCTCCGCTCCCAGCCCCTGCTCCACGGCCTGGGAGGCCGGGCCGATCAGCCGTTCGTGGCGGGAGAGCTTGCGCAGCGGCTGACGACCCACGCGCTGCACGGTGTCCGGCAGCGCCGGGTTCCGGAACCGCCCCAGGATCGTCTCCCGGTAGGAGGCCATGTCCTCGGCCGCGAAGCCATGCTTGGCCACCAGCAGCGCGGAGGTCTCCTCCAACGCGGCGGCGACCCCGGACCCCACGGCCTCATCGCCGAGCGCCTCGGCGATGGTCCCGGCACCGGCCCGATAGCCCAGATAGGCGGCCGCGGCGTGCCCGGTGTTCACGGTGAACAGCTTCCGCTCGATGTACGGGCCGAGGTCGTCCACGAAGTGGGCACCGGGGATGTGCGGCGGATTCTCCCCGAACGGCCCACGCTCGATCGCCCACTCGTAGAAGGGCTCCACGGTGACGTCGAGCCCCGCACCCTCGGGCTGTCCGGGCACGATGCGGTCCACCGCCGTGTTGGCGAACACCGCCCGGGCGGAGAGCTCCTCCCAGTCCGCCCCGGCATGCTCCCGCATATGTCCGGCCAGGGTGTCCGTGGCGCCGATCGCGTTCTCGCAGGCCATGACCTGCAGCGGCGGCGCATCCGCGGCGCGCCGCCGCAGCCCGGCCACCACATGCGGGGCGATGTGCTTCAGGATCATCGGCCCGACGGCGGTGGTCACCACCTCCGCGGTGGCCACCTCCTCGGCCACGGCCTCCGGGGACTGCGCGGAGTCCACCGCACGGAACCCGTCGACCACCCGGTCCGTACCGCCGTCGCCGACCTCATGGACCGTATAGCTCTCCGCGGCGTCCAAGGCCTGCACCAGGGGCGCGACGACGTCGGAGAAGACGACCTCATAGCCTCCCTCGTGCAGCAGCAGGCCGACGAAGCCCCGACCGATGTTGCCTGCGCCGAAATGCACGGCCTTCATGACTGGTCCTCCTGTCCTCTCCATGGTCAGCCCTCGTCCACCGCGGAGAGCAGCTCGAGCAGCTCCTCCTCACTGGTGGCCTCCTTGAGCCGCTGGACGGTGGCCTTGTCCCCGAACAGCCGGGCGATGCGGGAGAGGATCTGCAGGTGTTCGTCCCCCACTCCGGCGATGCCGACGACGAAGGTGGCCCGCTGGCCGCCCCAGTCCACGCCGTCGTCGTACCGGGCCACCGAGAGCGCGGAGGCCTTGATGGCGCCCTTGGCCTCGTTGGTGCCGTGCGGAATGGCGAGCTCGTTGCCCATGAAGGTGGACACGGTCTCCTCCCGCTCATGCATGGCGGCCAGGTAGTCCCCGGTGACCGCGCCGGCGGCCTCCAGGGCGGCCGCCGCCTCGGCCATGGCCTCGTCCCGGGTGGCGGAGCCGGAGTGGATGCGGACCCGGTCCAAGGTCAGGATCCCGCCGGTCGCCGAGCCTGAGGGCTCGCTCGCTGCCGGGGCCGCAGCTCCGGCACCCACCGCAGCAGGCTGGGCGCTGCCGACCTCGGCCCGGCTGCGGACCAGCTCGACGACCTCGTCGTACTCCGGAGCGTCCATGAAGCTCTCCACGGAGACATGGATGGCCTCCGGCTCCTGACCGCGGGCTCGGTCGGTGAGCTGCTGCTGGGTGATCACCAGGTCGGTGTCACCCGGCAGCGCCGCCACCGCCTTGTTCGTCACCGTGACGCCCTCGATGCCCGCATCCTTGATCTTCTTCCGCAGCACCGACGCTCCCATCGCGGAGGAGCCCATGCCGGCGTCGCAGGCGAAGATGATCGAGTTGATGCGGCCGGCGGCCTCACCGGAGACGGCCTGCGCGGCCAGGCCGGCGAGCGCCGCCGAGGACTTGCCCTTGGCGGCCTCGGTGCGTGCGACGGCGTCGGAGAAGGAGTCCTCGGCCTGCAGGTCCCGCTTGCGGCTGGCGAGCAGGATGAACGCGGCGATGGTGAAGCTGACCGCGGCGGAGAGGATCACCGAGAGGGTGACACCGAGGTAGGAGTCCGAGGCGGTCTGGATGAGCACGGCGAAGATCGAACCCGGCGCGGCAGGGGCACGCAGGCCCGAGTCGAAGAGCGCATTGGTGGCCACACCGGTGGCGCCGCCGCCGATGACGGCCAGCAGCAGGGCCGGCTTCATCAGCACATAGGGGAAGTAGACCTCGTGGATGCCGCCGGCGAACTGGATCAGCGCCGCCCCCGGAGCCGTGGCCCGGGCGGCCCCGACGCCGAAGACGGTGAAGGCCATCAGCACGCCGAAGCCGGGGCCGGGATTGGCCTCGAGCAGGAACAGAATGGACTTGCCCTCCGCCGCGGCCTCGGAGATGCCCAGCGGGGTGAGCACGCCATGGTTGATGGCGTTGTTGAGGAAGAAGACCTTCGCCGGTTCGATGATGATCGAGGTCAGCGGCAGCAGACCGGTGTCCACCAGGAACCGCACCGCAGCACCGAGGACGTCCATCAGCGCGTTGACGATCGGCGCGAGGGCGAAGAAGCCGACCACGGACATCAGGAAGGCCGTGATGCCGGCGGAGAACATGTTGACCAGCATCTCGAAGCCGGCCTTGACCTTGCCCTCCCACAGGGCGTCCAGCCGCTTGATCACCCAGGCGGCCAGCGGACCCATGATCATCGCGCCGATGAACATGTGGATCTGCCCCAGCTCGTCAGCCCCCTCCGGCAGCGCCGCATTGGCCTGCGCGATGAGGAAGTCCGAGCCGATGATCACACCGAAGGTGGCCGTGGCACCGACGACGGCGCCCCGGACGTCGTAGATCATCTTGCCGCCCTGGACGGCGATCAGGATGGGCAGCAGGAAGTGGATCATCGGGCCGATGATCTCGCCGAACGCATCCGTGGCCGCCGTGCCCTCGGTGAACTCGTTGACGTTCACGATCACGGCAGTGATGATCCCCCAGGCGATGAGCGCGGGGATGATGGGCATGATCATGCCCGAGAGGAAGGATCCGAACTTCTGGACCCCCACGCGCAGACTGCCTGGAGAACTGCTCTCCGAGCTCTGCGCCGCGGGCGACGTCGACGTCGTCGTCATGGCGTATGCCTTTCGTCAGGTGCCCCGTCTGGGCGAGTGATGTGGGTGGATGAGAAGAGAGGTCAGCGGGAGCCGTCGGCGAGCGCCGCCCGGGCCGCCTCGCGCGCGTCCTGCGCGCCGGCGGCGGCCAGCGCCGCCTGGGCCGCGGCCCGAGCGGCTGCGGCCGTGTGTCGGGCCAGCTCGGCGCGGACATCGGCCATCGCGGCCGGAGCCATCGAGAGCGTCTGCACGCCCAGGCCGACCAGCACCACGGCCAGCAGCGGATCCGCGGCGGCCTCGCCGCACACCCCCACAGGGCGGTCCTGGCGTGCTCCGGCGGCGCCGACCTCTCCGATGAGCCGCAGCACCGCGGGATGCCACGGGTCCTGCAGCTCGGCGACGGAGCCCAGCAGCCGGTCGGCGGCCATCGTGTACTGGGTCAGGTCGTTGGTGCCGATCGAGGCGAAACCGGTGCGGGTCAGCAGCTGGTCGGCGATCAGGGCGCTGGAGGGGACCTCCACCATCACCCCGGCGGTGCGCAGCCCGTGCTCGGCGGCGAGGGCGGTGAACGCCTCGGCCTCCTCCGCGGTAGAGACCATCGGAGCCATGACCCACAGGTCGGCCTCGGTGGCGGCGGCGGCCTCGGCCAACGCGGTGAGCTGGCCCCGGAGGATCTCCGGCTGCGCGTTCAGGGCGCGCAGGCCACGGCGCCCCAGCGCCGGGTTCTCCTCGTCCGCGTCGGTGAGGAACGGCAACGGCTTGTCCGCGCCGGCGTCGAGCAGTCGGATGACCACCTTCTGCCCGGGGAAGGCCTCGAGCATCTGCTGGTAGGCGTGGCGTTGGGCGGCAACGTCCGGAGCGGTCTCTGCGCTGAGGAAGAGGAACTCGGTGCGGAACAGGCCCACTCCTTCGGCGCCGAGCTCCACGGCCTCGGCTGCCCCCTCCGGCGATCCCAGGTTGGCCAACAGCGGCACCGGGGTCCCGTCGGCCAGCGCCCCCGGAGTGACCGGGGCGGAGGCCGCGGCGGCCCGCTCCGCGATGCGTGCGCGGACCTCCTTCTCACGCTCAGGGCTCGGGGAGATCTCCACCGCGGAGGCGGCGGCGTCGACCACCACGGTCTCACCATCGGTCAGCTCGGCGGCCCCGGCCACCCCGACCACGGCGGTGAGGCCCTTCTCCCGGGCGAGGATCGCGGTGTGGGAGGTGGGCCCGCCCTCGATGGTCACCACCGCCAGGACCTTCTCCAGATCAAGCAGCGCGGTGTCGGCCGGGGCGAGGTCCTGGGCCACCAGCACGAAGGGATGGCCGGGGTCCGGGACGCCGGGGGCCGGAAGCCCGGAGAGGTGGGCGATGACGCGCTGGGCGACGTCGGCCAGGTCGGCGGCGCGCTCCCCCAGGTAACCTCCGGCCTGCTCCAGGCGGCGACGGAACTGCTCGAAGGACTCATGGACGGCCCGCTCCGCGGTGGCGCCGTCGCCGAGACGGGCCCGCACCGCCTTGTCCAGGGCCGGGTCCTGGGCCATCATCGCCTGGGCCTGCAGCACGCCCTGGGCCGTTCCGCCGGCGGCCTCGCCCCGGGCGGCGAGGTCCTGGGCGACGGCGGCCACGGACTCCTGCACGCGAGCGTGCTCCTGCTCCGGGGTCAGGGCGCTGGGCTCCTCCCCCGGGGCCTGAAGAGGGGCCGCCATCCGGGCCACGGGCCCCAGGGCCACGCCCTGCCCCACGCCGGTGCCGGACAGGGTGCGCGCCCCGGGAGCGGGCTGTTCCCCGGTCGCGGCGGAAGCAGCGGATACAGCGGGCGCGACCTCCTGGGAGGAGGCGTGCGGCAGCAGGGACGAGGTCATGAGGTCTCCTCGGGGTCATTGCGGTCGACGGGGAGCGACTCGAGGATCAGGGCAAGGGTGCGGGATCCGTCGAGGTCGCTGAAGATGTCAGGGGGAAGGGTCACCAGGGGGATGCGCATGCTGTAGGAGTCCAGGCGGTCCTGGACCTGCTCCCGGAAGGCGGCCAACTGGGGCCCCAGCAGGAGGAGGTCGACGTCATCGAGGTCCCCCGACAGGGCGGAGTCGGCGGCGGCGCGCACCGTATGCGGCAGCCCCTCCCGCTGCAGAGCGGCGCGGGCGCGCTGGGCCACGAATGTGCTGGACGCACCGGCGCCGCAGACCACCAGGATCTCCATCGATCATCAGCTCCTTCTTCTCCTGACTGTGATTCTCCGCGCGGCGCGATGCCCGTCACAACCATTGAAGTTTCCGCCTCCCCGGAAATCTGCCGGTCACCGGCCCGCCACCTGCCGGTCGCCCGAGGACCCGGAGACGCGGCGCGGGTATCGTAGGCGTGGATCCTCCCGCCGCCCGAGCGCAGGCGGGCGGCACCTGCTATAGAACAACGGCGCCGAGGGGGCATGCGATGACGCGGCAGCGCCAGGACCAGCTGGTCACCCTGCTGCTGCGCGACCGCGGCTGGACCACGGCGGCCGCGCTGGCGGACCTGCTCGGCGTCACGCCGCGCAGCGTGCGCTCCTACATCGCGGCGATCAACGCCCGCACTCCCGGCGGCGACGCCGTCGAGTCAGGGCCTTCCGGCTACCGCGCCAACCGACCCGTGCTCGCCGGGCTGAGGGCCGGCGGCGAGCGGGAGACTCCCCGGGACCGGCTGCACCGGCTGGTGCGGGCGCTGCTCACCGCCGAGGAAGGGCTCGACGTCTATGAGACCGCCGAGACGCTCTACGTCAGTGACGCCACGGTGGAGTCTGACCTTGCGCGTGTCCGCGGCCTGCTGGACGGGACCGAGCTGCAGCTTCGACGCAGCGGACCGCGGGTGCGCCTGGTGGGCGACGAGCTGGCCCAGCGCCGGCTGGTCTCCCGCCTGGCCCATGAGGAGATGGAGGAGGGAACCTTCGACGTCGAGGCTCTGCGGCGGGCCGCAGGGCTCGGCACCGTGGACAGCGCCGCCTTCGGGGCCTTCACCCGGGAGCTGGCCGCCGAGCTCGCTTCGCTGGGCTGGTACGTCAACGAGTTCGCGGCCGCCGACGTCGCCCTGCACGCTGCCATCGCCGCCGACCGGGTGGCGCGCGGCCGCGCCCTGCACAGGACCCACGGGGAGCCCAGCGACGATCAGCACCGCCTGGGGGCGACCCTCGATGCGCTGAGCCGACGCCATTTCGACGTCGCCCTGGGCCCCGGCGACCTGCAGCATCTCAGTTCTCTGGTGCTGACCCGGGTGGTCGCCCCCGGTGGGGCCGCCGAGGAGCAGGTGCGGCTGGACCCGGAGATCGAGGCCACCGTGCGGCAGGCCGTCACCCACGCCGCCCACGGGTACCTGGTGGACATCGTCGACGAGGAGTTCATCCGGCGCCTCGGCCTGCACGTGCAGAACCTGGTGCTGCGCTCCCGGGAGCATGCGACCGCCCGCAACCCATTGACCCGATCCCTGAAGTCCGCCTACCCGATGATCTTCCAGGTGGCGGTGTCCATCGCCAGCGACGTCGGCCGCCGCCTGGACGTGGAGATCCACGACGATGAGATCGCCTACATCGCCATGCATGTGGGGGGCCGTCTCGAGCGCCGCCGGATGGCGGAGACGGTGCTGACCGCCACCATCGTCTGCCCCGGGTACTACGAGCTGCATGAGCTGCTGCGCTCCCGAATCGCCCGCTCCCTGGGACCCAGCATCGAGGTCACGGGAGTCGAGACCCGGGTGGACCCCGACTGGGCGGCGATCGACACCGACCTGGTGCTGACCACCATCGAACCGCCCCACCGCGACGAACGGACCGTCACCCTGCCCCCGTTCCTCACCGACGCGGACCTGGAACGCATCACCACGGCGGCCTCCCGGATCCGCCGGGGCCGACGGCTGGCCCGGCTGCGGGAGGAGCTCGAGCGCTACCTGAGCCCGGACGCCTTCATCCGTCCGCTGGACACCGCGGACGAGGAGGAGGCCATCCGCGCCCTGGGTGCTCCGCTGGCGGCCCGCGGAGTGATCGACCAGGACTACATCGACCGCACCGTGGAGCGGGAACGGCTCTCCTCCACGGCGTTCACGGAGGCCCTGGCGGTGCCGCATGCACTGCAGATGACCGCCACGCGCACGGCCATCGCTCTGGGCATCGCCGACGGCTCCGTCTCCTGGGGCGACGCCCGCGTCCAGGTGGTGGCGCTGGTCGCCTTCAGCGAGGACGAGCGCGAGGCCTTCCAGACGATCTTCGAACAGCTCGTCGAGGTCTTCAGCGAACGCGAGTCCGTCCAGCGGCTGCTGCGCCGTGGCCAGGACTTCGGCAGCTTCCTGGACGAGCTGGTCGCCGTCATCGACGGGTGAGGGCGGCTCTCTGAGGCTGCCCGCCCCTGGCACGTGCGGCGGGCTCTGGCCCCGCCCCCTGCGGCGGTTCGGCCCCGCGAGCAGGACGGGCATGCGCATGCCCGTCGTCATTCTCCACCGCGTGTCGGAGGGACGGACGACGACGGCCGGCCACCTCCCCCACTGGGGGACGTGACCGGCCGTCGTCTGCGCACGCTCCGGTGCGCCCGATTGATCCGGGCTGCGGGCTCAGTCCTGCTTGGTGTAGGCACCTTCCGCCATGTCCTCAAGCTCGCGGCCCTTGGTCTCCGGGACCCATTTGAGCACGAAGACCAGGGACAGCAGCGCCGAGACCGCATAGAAGCCGTAGGCGAAGACGAGCGAGAGCTCCGCCATGGACGGGAAGACCGTGGAGATCACGAAGTTCGCCGCCCAGTTGGCCGACGCCGTCACCCCCAGCGCGATGGCGCGGATGCGGTTGGGGAACATCTCCCCCAGCAGCAGCCACATGAACGGGCCCCAGGTGGCACCGAAGAACAGCACGAACACGTTGGCCGAGATCAGGGCGACCACGCCCCAGGCCCCGGGGAGCTGGACGTCGTCGCCGACGGTGACGGCCTGGGAGAAGGCCACCGCCATCATCCCGAGGCCCAGGGCCATGCCGGCGGAGCCGACGGCCAGCGGAATGCGGCGGCCCACCTTGTCCACGATGATGATGCCGACCACGGTGGCCACGATGTTCACCGTGGTGGTGATGACCTGGATCAGGAACGACTGGTCCTCGGGGATGCCCACCGACTGCCACAGCGTGTTGGAGTAGTAGAAGATCACGTTGATCCCCACGAACTGCTGGAAGACCGCGAGCCCCAGGCCGACCCACACGATGGGCATGACCTTGCCGGAGACCAGCAGGTCGCGCAGTCGCTGCCGGGACTCCATGTTGATCGTCCGGCCGATCTCCTGGATCTTCGCGCGGATCTCGTCGTCCTGGCGCAGGCCCACGACCTCCCGCAGCACCGTCGCCGCGCGGGCGTCGTCGCCCCGCGAGACCAGGTAGCGCGGCGACTCCGGGATGGAGGTGGCCAGCAGGCCGTAGATCAGGGCGGGGATCGCCTCGATGAGGAACATCCAGCGCCAGGCGTCGACGCCGAACCACAGTTCCCCGGACGCCCCACCGGCGAGGTTGGAGATGAAGGCGTTGGAGACGGCCGCGGCGAAGATCCCGATGACGATGGCCATCTGCCACAGCGAGCCCAGGCGTCCCCGGAGGTTGGTGGGCGCGACCTCGGCGATGTAGGCCGGGGCGATCACCGAGGCCATGCCGACGCCGACGCCGCCGAGCACGCGCCAGACGATCAGGTCCACGGTGTCGAAGGCCAGGCCGGAGCCCAACGCGGAGATGAAGAAAGCTGCGGCGGCGATGAGCATGGCGCGCACGCGACCCAGACGGTCCGAGAGCGTGCCGCCGATCCAGGCGCCGACCATGCAGCCCAGCAGAGCGGAGGAGACGGTGAAGCCGATCAGGACCTCAGAGAGGCCGAACGTGTCTTGGATGGCGCCGACCGCACCGTTGATGACGGCGGTGTCGAAGCCGAAGAGGAAGCCGCCGAACGCGGCGACCAGCACGACCCATGTCACGGCGGTGACCGCGGGGTCCTGCGATCGTGTGGTGGTGATGCTCATCAGAGGGTGATCCTTTGAGTCGAAGAGGTCTGAACCGGTGAGCTGCGTCCTATGAGCCAGGTCGCAACGCATGCGAACTGTGGCACCCTACATCACCGGGCAGGAAGCGCTCTCAGCCGCTCCGCACGCCATTAGTGGAACATCACCCCTGGTCAGAGAGCTATAGCGCTGGAGCAATCGATGCGTGACTCCGCACACTGCGTGCGAAAGATCACATCAGTCGATGTCATGGGTGTCACAGCAGGAATCGCATGACAGTCCGTCCGCGGCTCAGGATCCGCGTGACGGGCGCATGGCCCTAGTCTGCTCCGCACGGCCGGCCAGCTGATCGTCGGGCGGGTAGTCCACAGACTCCAGCACCAGTCCTCGCGGCGGGGCCAGCCGCACTGCGGCGTCCCAGCTGGGCGTGCCCAGCCGCTCCATGAGCCAGCCCGACTCACGGCGCCCCTCCCCCACGTCGATCGTCGCGCCGATCAGGGCCCGCACCATGTGGTGGCAGAAGGCGTCCGCGGTGAGCCGGGCCGCGATGACGCCGTCGTCCCCGCGTGCGATGCTGAACTCCTGCAGCTCTCGGATGGTCGTGCTCATCTCCCGGGGCCGGCAGAAGCTGCCGAAGTCATGCAGCCCCAGCATCCCGACGGTCTCAGCTGCCATGATCGCGTCGTCCAGCCGCGCGCGATGCCAGGCGGTGTCCGCCCGACGCAGCGGATCCCGCAGCGCGGGATGGTCGGCGATCCGGTAGGTGTAGGTGCGGCTCAGGGCCGAGAACCGGGCGTCGAAGCTCGCCGGGACCTCGGCGGCGCTGTGGACGACGACAGCCCCGTCCTCGCGGGCCAGCACCCCGCCCAGCCGGCGCAGGATCGCCTCCTCGGGCGCGATGTCCCGGCCCCGTGACAGACCTTCCCATTCGGCGCGGCTCAGGTCCAGGTGCACCACCTGGCCTCGGGCGTGGACCCCGGCGTCGGTCCGCCCGGCGACCACGACCTTCACAGGCCGACGGATCAGGGTGGCCAGCGCCTCGGTGAGCACACCCTCTACGGTGCGCAGCCCCGGCTGGGCGGCCCAGCCGCGGTAGGCGCCGCCGTCGTAGGCCAGGTCGAGTCGGATCCGCACATCTGCCATGGACACCAGGGTATCCGGGCTCCGCACCGCAGCCCGCACACGCAGAAGCCCCCGATCCCCTGCAGGGGATCGGGGGCTTCTGCGATGCCGAGGGCGCATCGTCACGGCGTGCTGACGATGCGCGGCGCGGAGAACCCGTCAGGACAGGCGCTCTGCCGGATCATCGGACCCGAAGGCCCGGAAGGGTCACTTGTCCTCGATCTCCTCGGAAGTCTCCTCAGCCGGAGTCTCCTCAGCCGGAGTCTCCTCGGTGACCTCCTCGACCTGAGTGTCCTCGGCGACCTCCTCGACCGGCTCCTCCTCGACCGGGGCGGCGGCGGCCTGCTCGGCCTCCTTCACCACAGCCTGCTTCGGGGAGACCGGCTCCATGACGAGCTCGATGACAGCCATGGGGGCGTTGTCGCCCTTGCGGTTGCCGATCTTGGTGATGCGGGTGTAGCCGCCCTCGCGCTGGGCCATGGCCGGAGCGATCACAGTGAACAGCTCGTGGACGATGGCCTGGTTGGTCGAGTTCTTGGCGCTGATCTTGCCGACCACCTGGCGGCGAGCCGCGAGGTCACCCTTCTTGGCGATGGTGATCAGGCGCTCTGCGTACGGACGCAGACGCTTCGCCTTGGTCACCGTGGTGGTGATCGAGCGGTGCTCGAACAGGCTGGCCGACAGGTTGGCCAGCATCATCTTCTCGTGCGACGGGCTCCCGCCCAGGCGCGGTCCCTTGGTGGGGGTAGGCATGGTCTCGTTCTCCTTGGATGGTGCGCCGCCGGGTCACAGCCCCCGCGACGCGCAGATGATGTCGTGTGCGTCAGGCGCTCAGAACTGCTGCTCGCCCTCGAGGTACTCGCCCTCGCCCGCCTCCTGGAAGCGCGCGGCGGTCGGGTCGAAGCCCGCCGGGGAGTCCTTCAGGGACAGGCCGAGCTCGGTGAGCTTGTCCTTGACCTCGTCGATGGACTTCGCACCGAAGTTGCGGATGTCCATCAGGTCGGCCTCGGAGCGTGCCACGAGCTCACCCACGGTGTGGATGCCCTCGCGCTTGAGGCAGTTGTAGGAGCGCACCGTCAGCTCCAGGTCCTCGATGGGCAGAGCCATGTCGGCGGCCAGGGCGGCGTCGGTCGGCGAGGGGCCGATCTCGATGCCCTCGGCGGCGACGTTGAGCTCCCGGGCCAGCGAGAACAGCTCGACCAGCGTGGTGCCCGCGGATGCCAGTGCATCGCGCGGAGCCATCGACGGCTTGGCCTCGACGTCGACGATCAGCTTGTCGAAGTCGGTGCGCTGCTCGACACGGGTCGCCTCGACCTTGAAGCTCACCTTCAGGACCGGGGAGTAGATGGAGTCGACCGGAATGCGGCCGATCTCCGAGTCCGCGACCTTGTTCTGCGAGGCCGACACATAGCCGCGGCCGCGCTCGATGGTCAGTTCCATGTCCAGCTTGCCGTCCTCGTTGAGGGTGGCCAGGTGGAGGTCGGGGTTGTGGACCTCCACACCCGCCGGCGGAGTGATGTCCGCGGCAGTGACCTCACCCGGGCCCTCCTTGCGGAGGTAGGCGACGACGGGCTCGTCGTGCTCGGAGGACACGGAGAGCCGCTTGACGTTGAGCACGAGCTCGGTGACGTCCTCCTTGGCGCCGGCGACGGTGGTGAACTCGTGGAGCACACCGTCGATCCGGATGCTGGTCACAGCCGCGCCCGGGATGGAGGACAGCAGGGTGCGACGCAGCGAGTTGCCGAGGGTGTAGCCGAAGCCCGGCTCCAGGGGCTCGATGATGAAACGCGAACGGTGGTCAGCGACGACTTCTTCGGTCAGCGTGGGGCGCTGTGCAATGAGCACTGGTGGTTCCTTTCAGAGTGCATCCGCTATATGACGCAAACTCAGCGATGATGATGCTCACCTCCGCCGCGGCCCGGGAGGCCGCGGCGGAGATCGGTGTCGTATAGAAGGTCGCTCAGACGCGACGGCGCTTCGGCGGGCGGCAGCCGTTGTGCGCGCTCGGGGTGACGTCCGTGATGGAGCCGACCTCGAGGCCGGCGGCCTGCAGGGAGCGGATGGCGGTCTCGCGCCCGGAGCCCGGGCCCTTGACGAACACGTCGACCTTGCGCATGCCGTGTTCCTGGGCACGCTTGGCGGCCTGCTCCGCGGTCATCTGCGCCGCGTAGGGAGTGGACTTGCGGGAGCCCTTGTGTCCGACCTCGCCCGACGAGGACCACGAGATCACGGCGCCGGTGGGGTCCGTGATGGACACGATCGTGTTGTTGAAGGTGGACTTGATGTGGGCCTGGCCCTGGGTGATGTTCTTGCTGGCCTTGCGGCGCGGCTTGCGAGCCGCTGCGCGTGACTTGGGGGGCATATCTTCTCCGTGACTCAGTTGGTCTGATCAGCGTGTGCCGGCCTGTCCGGGACCCCGGAGGCCGAGGGCATACGCAGAACTACTTCTTCTTGCCTGCGACGGTCCTCTTCGGACCCTTGCGGGTGCGGGCGTTGGTCTTGGTTCGCTGACCGCGGACCGGCAGGCCACGGCGGTGGCGCAGGCCCTGGTAGGAACCGATCTCGACCTTGCGCCGGATGTCGGCGGCGACCTCACGACGGAGGTCACCTTCGACCGTGAAGTTCCCCTCGATGTAGTCACGCAGAGCGACCAGCTGGTCGTCGCTGAGGTCCTTCACACGGGTGTTCGGGTCGATCTGGGTGGCCTCGAGGGCCAACTGGGCGCGGGTGTGCCCGACGCCGTAGATGTAAGTGAGTGCGATCACCGTGCGCTTGTCGCGCGGGATGTCGACACCTGCCAGACGTGCCACGTGGCAGTCCTCCTTGTTCTTGTCCGAAGGTCTTCAGCAGTGCGTTCCCTCTGGGACGTCCCCGATACGGTGATCGACGGCGTCCGGCGTCGGAGGTGAGGCCGTCAGCGGGTCTCCGGCCCTCGGCAACCGGAGGTGGAACCGTGCAGCTCATCCACGGTGTGCACTGCCATCATCATTGAGCTGTGGTCGAGCGCCCGGGCGCCCTCACTTCATCCAGGTGGGAGAAGGTGAGGAGCTCAGCCCTGGCGCTGCTTGTGGCGCGGGTTCTTGCAGATCACGCGGATCACGCCGTTGCGGCGGATCACCTTGCAGTCAGAGCAGATCTGCTTCACGCTGGGGTGAACCTTCATGGCTTTCCTCTTTACTTGTAGCGGTAGACGATACGTCCACGGTTGAGGTCATACGGGCTCATCTCCACCACGACCCGGTCCTCCGGGAGGATCCGGATGTAGTGCTGGCGCATCTTGCCCGAGATGGTGGCGAGCACCACGTGGTCGTTCTCCAGACGCACGCGGAACATCGCGTTCGGAAGGGCTTCGGTCACCCGGCCCTCAACCTCGATCACACCTTCTTTTTTACCCATATGCTCCACACCGTTCGCGACTCCCCCGTCCGGTCGATGCACGACGACGGCGACAGCACCCGTCGATCCGGACCGCGGCGCACTGCACCGCCTGACCCGTGATCATGAGGAATGATGCCGCCGCACGTGACGTGCGGGCCGGGAGAATCTGGTTCTGTTTCTGACAGACGCCGCTGGGCTCCCTCCGCTCCCGGTGAGACCGGAAGCGCAGGACGCCCGCCGGTCTGCGGGCACGGCTGAACCACAGAGACAACCAGCAGTCAATACTACCCGACACCGAGTCGTCGCGGCAATTCGCCGCAGGAGGACCCGGGGGGTCAGCGGTGAGGAGGGCGGACCGGGGCCGGCAGCCGCGGTCGACCCGAGTGTCGATCAGCGGATCGGCACGGGGGTCACGCCGAGCGGCTCCAGCTCGGAGGCCCCGCCGTCGGGTGCGGTCAGCACCCAGATCCCGCCCTCGTGGCGGGCCACCGAGTGCTCCCACTGGCTGGCCCGGGACCCGTCCTCCGTGACGACCGTCCAGTCGTCGTCGAGGACCCGGGTCTCGATGCCGCCGCGGGTGAGCATCGGCTCGATGGCCAGCGCGAGGCCCGGCTTGATCCGGGTGCCCTTCATGCCCGTGGAGTAGTTGAAGACGTCCGGAGGCAAGTGCATGGCCGAGCCGATCCCGTGGCCCACATAGTCCTCGAGGATCCCCAGCCGCTCGCCGGGCTGGGAGACGACATGCTCCTCGATCGCTTCACCGATCTCCCCGACGTGGCGGGCCGTGGCGAAGGCGGCGATGCCGCGCCACATGGCCTGGCGCGTGATCTCCGAGAGACGCTCGTCGCCGGCGTCGGCGGTCCCGTCCTGGGAGGAGCCCAGGATCACCGTGCGCGCCGAGTCCGAGTGCCAGCCGTCGATGATGCAGCCGCCGTCGATCTTCAGCACGTCGCCGGTCTGCAGGACACGGCCTCCGGGGATCCCGTGGACGACCTCGTCGTTGACCGACGCGCAGATGTGCCCAGGGAAGCCGTGATAGTTCAGGAAGTTCGGCTTCGCCTCGTGGTCGGCGAGCACCTCGGCGAAGACCGCGTCGAGCTCCGCCGTGCTCCGTCCGGGCTCTGCCGCGGCGACGGCGGCGTCGAGCGCCTCACACAGCACTGAGCCGGCGGCGTCCATGGAAGCCAGCTGCTCAGGTGTCTTGAGCTCGACGCGGGGTCGGGAGAACATCAGCCGCGGATCGCTTCCATGATGCGTCCGTAGACCTCGTCGATCTCGCCCAGCCCGTCGACCTGGCGGAGCAGGCCGCGGGAGTCGTACTCGGCGATCATCGGCGCGGTCTCGGTCTCGAAGAGCTCCAGACGACGGCGGATCGCGGCCTCATCGGCGTCATCCTCGCGCCCTTCGATCTCGGCGCGCTTCTTGAGCCGCTGGGTCAGCTCCTCACGGTCGGCGGTGAGCTCCAGCACGACGTCGAGCTCCACTCCCAGGCGGGAGAGCATCTCATCGAGCGCGGTCACCTGGGTGCGGTTGCGGGGGTAGCCGTCCAGCAGGAAGCCGTCCTTCGCGTCCTCCCAGGACAGGCGGTCCTCGACCATGCGGTTGGTCACCGAGTCCGGGACGAGCTCGCCGGCGTCGACGTAGGTCTGGGCCTCCCGGCCCAGCTCCGTCCCGCCCTTGATGTTGGCCCGGAAGATGTCACCGGTGGAGATGGCGACGATGCCCAGCTCCTCGGCGATCTTCTTCGACTGGGTTCCCTTGCCCGACCCGGCGGGTCCGACGATCAGCATTCGCGTCATCGCAGCAGCCCTTCGTAGTTCCTCTGTTCCATCTGAGCATTGATCTGCTTCACCGTGGTCAGACCCACACCCACCATGATGAGGATGGAGGTTCCGCCGAACGGGAAGTTCTGGTCGGCGCGGATCAGCACGAAGGCGATCAGCGGGATCAGGGCGATGAAGCCCAGATACAGCGAGCCGGGGAACGTGATGCGGGAGATCACGTAGGCCAGGTAGCTCTCCGTGGGCCGGCCGGCGCGGATCCCGGGGATGAACCCGCCGTACTTGCGCATGTTCTCGGCCACCTCGTTCGGGTTGAACGTGATGGTCACGTAGAAGTAGGTGAACCCGATGGTCAGCAGGAAGAAGATCACCATGTACACCGGGTGGCTCTGCGTGCCGAAATACGTCTGGATGAGCTCGGCGAACCGGCCGGGCTCTTCTCCCGGGGCCGGCTGGTTGAACTGGATGTACACCGAGGGGAGCATCAGCACCGAGGAGGAGAAGATCACGGGGATGACACCGGCCATGTTGACCTTGATCGGAATGTAGGTGGAGGTTCCGCCCACCGTGCGACGGCCGACCTGGCGCTTCGCGTACTGGACCGGCACACGCCGCTGGGACTGCTCCACGAAGACCACTGCGGTGATGATGACCAGGCCGATCAGCATCACCAGGGCGAAGGTCCGCCAGCCCTGCACGGTCCAGATCTGACCCATGGCGCCGGGGAAGCCGGCGGCGATGGAGACGAAGATCAGGATGGACATGCCGTTGCCGACGCCGCGCTCGGTGATCTGCTCGCCGAGCCACATGATCAGCGCCACGCCCGAGGTCAGCACGACGATCATCAGGACGATGACCCACAGGGAGTCGTTCGGGATGATGGGGATGTCACAGCCCAGCAGCGCACCCGTGCGGGCCGTGGCGACCAGCGTGGTGGCGTTCAGCGTGGCCAGTCCGATGGTGAGGTAGCGGGTGTACTGCGTCAGCTTCGCCTGCCCCTGCGGGCCCTCCCGCTGCAGCGTCTCGAAGCGGGGGATGACCACGCGCAGCAGCTGCACGATGATGGCCGCAGTGATGTAGGGCATGATGCCCAGGGCGAAGACCGAGACCTGCAGCAGCGCACCGCCGGAGAACATGTTCACGAAGGAGTAGAGGCCCCCTTCCGTGGAGCCCAGCTCGAGACACTGCTGGACGGCGCCGTAGTCCACCCCGGGGGCCGGGATGAAGGCTCCGATCCGGTAGATCGTGATGATCCCGATCGTGAACCAGATCTTGCGGCGCAGGTCGGGCGTCTTGAACACCCTGGCTAGTGCGCTGAACACGCGTCCTCCTGTGGATGGTGCCTCGGCATGGCGTCAGTGGTCGCCGCCGAGGTCCGGCGGCCACACAGACAGCCATACTAACGTCACATGCGGGAACGATGAGAATCGTCTCCGAGATCCGGACCACAGCCGGAGCTCCTGATCACATGGCGGCGAGGCGGAACATGGGGTGGGTGGAGATGCACGACGGCCCCCGTCGCACGCGACGGGGGCCGTCAGACATCAGCGATGGGTCGCTCAGTCCTGTGCCGGAGCCGGACGCAGGTCCAGCGTCGTGACCGAACCGCCGGCCTCGGTGATCTTCTTCTCGGCCGAGGCGGAGAAGGCGTGGGCCTTCACCTGGACCGCCGAGGAGATCTCACCGGAGCCGAGCACCTTGACGGGGCGGCCCTTCTTGGCCACGCCCTTGGCGATGAGGATCTCCGGAGTGACCTCGCCGCCGGAGGGGAAGAGCTCCCCCAGGGTGGAGAGGTTCACCGGGGAGAACTCGACCCGGTTCGGGTTCTTGAAGCCGCGCAGCTTCGGAAGGCGCATGTGCAGCGGCAGCTGCCCACCCTCGAAGCCGGCGCGGACCTGGTAGCGGGCCTTGGTGCCCTTGGTGCCGCGGCCTGCGGTCTTGCCCTTGGACGCCTCACCACGGCCCACACGGGTGCGGGCCTTCTTGGAGCCGGGGGCCGGACGCAGGTCGTGGACCTTGAGGACCTCAGACTCGGCAGCGTTGTTCTCTGCCATCACTTGGCCTCCTCAACATTCACGAGATGCTTCACAGTGTTCAGCATGCCCACGGTGACGGCGTCCGCGTCACGGACCACGGTGTGGCCGATCCGCTTCAGACCCAGCGAACGCACCGTGTCACGGTGCTTCGGCGTGGCGCCGATGGTGGACTTCTTCTGAGTGATCTCCAGCTTGTGGTCGCCGGGGACCAGGTTCTTGGCGGTGGTGTAGTTGACCGTCACCCTCATGCACCTGCCTTCTGCGCACGAGCCTCGCGGTCCGCCTCCATGGTGCGGAGCATCGGGGCCGGTGCGACCTCGTCGAGGGCCTTGCCGCGGCGAGCCGCCACAGCCTGAGGCTCCTCGAGCTGCTTCAGAGCGTCGATGGTGCCGTGCACGATGTTCAGCGCGTTCACCGAGCCCATGGACTTGGTGAGCACGTCGTGGATGCCGGCGCACTCCAGCACGGCGCGAACCGGACCACCGGCGATCACACCGGTACCCGGGGAGGCCGGACGCAGCAGCACGACGCCCGCGGCGTCCTCGCCCTTGACCAGGTGCGGGATGGTGGAGCCCACGCGCGGCACGCGGAAGAAGTTCTTCTTGGCCTCCTCCACGCCCTTCTGGATCGCGGCGGGCACCTCCTTGGCCTTGCCATAGCCGACGCCGACCATGCCGTCGCCGTCGCCGACGACGACCAGCGCGGTGAAGCTGAAGCGACGACCGCCCTTGACGACCTTGGAGACGCGGTTGATGGTCACGACGCGCTCCAGGAACTTGTCCCGGTCGTCGTCGCGGCCGCCACGGCCACGGCCCTCGCCGCGGCCACGACCGCCGCGGCCACCACGGCCGCCGCGCTCGTCACGACCGCCGCGGCCGGAGCTCTTGTCAGCGGCCTGCTGGGTCTCGCCGGCCTGGGGCTGCTGAGCAGCCTGGGCGGCGTTCTCGTTGGCCTCAGTCACAGATGAGTCCTTCACAGTGTTGTCGGTGTTCTCACTCACAGCTTCAGACCACCCTCCCGAGCGCCGTCAGCGACGGCGGCCACGCGACCGTGGTACTTGTTGCCGCCGCGGTCGAAGACCACGGCCTCGATGCCGGCAGCCTTGGCGCGCTCGGCGATCAGCTCGCCGACCTTCTTCGCCTTGGCGGTCTTGTCGCCGTCGAAGCTGCGCAGGTCCGCCTCCATGGTGGTGGCGGAGACCAGAGTGCGGCTGCGGTCGTCGTCGACGACCTGAGCGACCATGTGGCGCGATGAGCGGGTGACCACCAGGCGCGGACGCTCGGCGGAACCGCTGATCTTCTTGCGCAGGCGGAGGTGACGACGGCCGCGGGCAGCGGACTTCGACTTGCCCTTGATACCAATAGCCATGCGTTACTTACCTGCCTTTCCGGCCTTGCGGCGAATCTGCTCGCCCTCGTAGCGCACGCCCTTGCCCTTGTACGGGTCAGGCTTGCGCAGCTTGCGGATGTTGGCGGCGACCTCGCCGACCTGCTGCTTGTCGATGCCGGAGACCGCGAGCTTGTTGGCGCCCTCGACCTGGAAGGTGATGCCCTCGGGGGCCTTCACCTGGATCGGGTGCGAGTAGCCCAGGGCGAACTCGAGGTCCGAGCCCTTCGCCTGCACGCGGTAACCGGTGCCGACGATCTCGAGCTTCTTGGTGTAGCCGTCGGTGACACCGATGATCATGTTGTTGATCAGGGTGCGGGTCAGGCCGTGCAGGGAGCGGGACTCGCGCTCGTCGTCGGGACGGGTCACCGTGATGGTGCCGTCCTCGATGGCGACGTCGATGCCCTCGGCGAGGGTCCGCTGGAGCGAGCCCTTCGAGCCCTTCACGGAGATCTCACGGCCGTCGAGGGAGACCTCGACGCCGGCAGGGATGGTGATCGGAAGACGACCGATGCGTGACATTGTGCTTCGACTCCTTCCGGTTACCAGACGTAGGCGAGGACTTCCCCGCCGACGCCCTTCTTGGCAGCCTGCCGGTCCGTGAGCAGACCGGAAGAGGTGGACAGGATCGCGATGCCCAGACCGCCCAGCACGTGGGGGAGGTTGTTGGACTTCGCATACACCCGGAGACCGGGCTTGGAGATGCGGCGCAGGCCGGCGATCGAACGCTCACGGTTCGGGCCGAACTTGAGGTCGATGACCAGGGTCTTCCCGACCTCGGCCTCCTCCTCGCGCCAGTCAGTGATGTAACCCTCGGCCTTGAGGATGTCGGCCACCCGCACCTTCAGCTTGGAGCTGGGCATGGAGACCTGGTCGTGGTAGGCCGAGTTGGCGTTGCGCAGACGCGTCAGCATGTCTGCGACTGGGTCAGTCATTGTCATGTGGGGCGTGTGCCCTTCCTCGCCGCGGTTTCCGATCTCCGAAGGGACTCAGCGTCCCCGACAGGGTCGGGGCCGATGGAACCTCTGGTGAAGGGACCTGCGGCGTAGTGCTTACTGTTCGGTCTTGAAGGGGAAGCCGAGCGCCTTCAGCAGCGCGCGGCCCTCGTCGTCGGTCTTGGCGGTGGTCACCACGGTGATGTCCATGCCACGAGCACGGTCGATCGCGTCCTGGTCGATCTCGTGGAACACCGCCTGCTCGGTCAGACCGAACGTGTAGTTGCCGTTGCCGTCGAACTGCTTGGGGCTCAGGCCGCGGAAGTCACGGATGCGCGGCAGCGCAAGGGTGACGAGGCGGTCGATGAACTCCCACATGCGGTCGCCGCGCAGCGTGGTGTGCGCACCGATCGGCTGACCCTCGCGCAGCTTGAACTGCGCGATGGACTTCCGGGCGCGGGTGACCTTCGGCTTCTGGCCGGTGATGTTGGTCAGGTCGCGCACGGCGCCGTCGATGAGCTTGGAGTCGCGTGCGGCCTCGCCGACGCCCATGTTGACCACGACCTTGACCAGGCCGGGGACCTCCATGACGTTGCCGTAGCCGAACTCGCCCTGCAGCGCCTCGCGGATCTCGGAGCGGTACTTGGTCTTCAGACGGGGGGTGATCTTCTCGGTCACGCTCTGCACCTCGGTCATCACAGGTCCTTTCCGGAGGCCTTGGCGTACCGGACGCGCACAGTCTTGGTGCGGCCGTCACGCTCGACGGTCTCCTCCCGGTAGCCGACCCGGGTGGGCTTGCCCGACTCCGGGTCCACCACGGCCACGTTGGAGATGTGGATGGGGGCCTCGGACTCGACGATGCCGCCCTCGGTGTTGCCGAACTGGCCGGCACGGAGGTGGCGCTTCACACGGTTGACGCCCTCGACGACGACGCGCTCCTCGCGCGGCCGCACCTCGAGGACCTTGCCCTGCTTGCCCCGGTCCTTGCCGGTGAGGATCTGGACGAGGTCGTCCTTCTTGATCTTTGCCATGAGTCAGAGCACCTCCGGCGCGAGCGAGACGATCTTCATGAACTTCTTGTCGCGCAGCTCACGACCCACCGGCCCGAAGATACGGGTACCGCGGGGCTCCGGGGTGTCACCCTTGAGGATGACGGCAGCATTCTCGTCGAAGCTGATGTAGGAGCCGTCGTTGCGGCGGGTCTTCTTCTTCGAACGGACGAGCACAGCCTTGACGACGTCGCCCTTCTTGACGTTGCCGCCGGGGATGGCGTCCTTGACGGTGGCGACGAAGGTGTCGCCGATGCCTGCGTAGCGGCGTCCCGATCCGCCGAGAACACGGATGACCAAGAGTTCCTTGGCCCCGGTGTTGTCAGCGATCTTCAGCCGCGATTCCTGCTGGATCACGTGGATAATCTCCTGTCGTCTCGCCGGTTCTCGTCGTCCATCCGACGAGCCTTGCGGAACTTCTACGGGAACACTCCCCCGCCGCTTACCCCCGTGGTCCATCGCGTCAGACGCGATCTGTCACTGTCCACGGGGCCGAGGCGGCCTTGGGGGACGTGCGCTTTCCTCAACCCTCCCGGTCTGGCGACCGGAGACGAGGGCCCGCGGGATGGATGGTCCCGCTGCAAGGGCGCACAGCCTCAATATCATACCTGAAAACAGTTCGGGACCCAACTCACCGCGGTGAGTCGGGTCCCGAACCGTCAGCCGGCCCCTCCGGGCCGGGGTGCCGTGCCGCGCTCCCCACAGGGAGCGCGGCACGGGATGCTCATCAGTCGATGATCACTTGGCCTTCTCGATGATCCGCACCAGGCGCCAGCGCTTCGACGCCGACAGCGGGCGGGTCTCCGAGATGAGCACGGTGTCGCCGATGCCGGCGTCGCCGTTCTCGTCGTGAGCCTTGAACTTCGAGTGCCGCTTCATGACCTTCCCGTACAGGGAGTGCTTCCTGCGGTCCTCGACCTCGACCACGATGGTCTTGTCCATCTTGTCGGACACGACCACACCACGCAGGTTCTTGCGGTAGTTGCGCTCGGTGCCCTGTGCTTCGGTGTTCTTCTCGCTCATGCTCAGTCCTCAGCCTTCTCTTCAGCAGCCTCTGCCTCGGCGCCGACCATCTCACGGATGCCCAGCTCGCGCTCCCGCAGGACCGTGTAGATCCGGGCGATGTCACGCTTGACGGCCTTCAGGCGGCTGGAGCTCTCCAGCTGACCGGTGGCGGACTGGAAGCGCAGGTTGAACAGCTCCTCCTTGGCGGAGCGCAGCTGCTCGGCCAGCGAAGCGTCGTCCATGGTCGAGAGCTTCTCGACCGTCAGATCCTTCGAACCGACTGCCATCGTCACTCACCACTCTCTCGGCTGATCACGCGTGCCTTCATCGGCAGCTTGTGGATTGCCAGACGCAGGGCCTCCTTGGCGACCTCTTCGCTGACACCGGACAGCTCGAACATCACGCGTCCGGGCTTCACGTTGGCGACCCACCACTCGGGCGAGCCCTTACCGGAGCCCATGCGGACCTCGGCGGGCTTCTTGGTCAGCGGCTGGTCCGGGTAGATGTTGATCCAGACCTTTCCGCCTCGCTTGATGTAGCGGGTCATCGCGATACGTGCCGACTCGATCTGCCGGTTCGTCACGTAGGCGGGGCCCAGGGCCTGGATGCCGTACTCGCCGAAGGCGAGTTCGGTGCCGCCCTTGGCCTGGCCGCGGCGCTTGGGCTTGTGCGGCTTGCGGTACTTGACTCGACGGGGCATCAGCATCAGCTCTGTCCTCCTTCAGCTGCAGACTCGGCAGCCGCCGGAGCGCCCTGCTGGTCCCGGCTGCGACCGCCGCGACGACGACGCTCGCCGCCGCCGGCACCGCCGCGACCGCCACGACCGCCCCGGCCCGAAGGCTGGGAGGCCTGCTGAGCGGCCAGCTCCTTGGCGGTCAGGTCACCCTTGTAGACCCAGACCTTGACGCCGATCCGACCGAAGGTCGTCTTGGCCTCGTGCCTGCCGAAGTCGATGTTGGCGCGCAGGGTGTGCAGCGGCACGCGACCCTCGCGGTAAAACTCCGAACGGGACATCTCCGCACCGCCCAGGCGTCCGGCGCACTGGATGCGGATGCCCTTGGCGCCGGCACGCATGGCCGAGGAGATGGACTTCTTCATCGCGCGGCGGAAGGCCACACGGGAGGCGAGCTGCTCGGCCACACCCTGGGCGACCAGCTGAGCGTCGGTCTCGGGGTTCTTGACCTCGAGGATGTTCAGCTGGATCTGCTTGCCGGTGAGCTTCTCCAGCTCGCTGCGGATGCGGTCCGCCTCGGCGCCGCGGCGGCCGATCACGATGCCCGGACGTGCCGTGTGGATGTCCACACGGACGCGGTCACGGGTGCGCTCGATCTCGACCTTGGAGATGCCGGCGCGCTCGACGCTCTTGTTCAGCAGCTCCCGGATCTGGACGTCTTCCTTCACGAAGTCCTTGTAGCGCTGACCCGGCTTGCTCGAGTCGGCGTACCAGTGGGAGACGTGGTCAGTGGTGACACCCAGACGGAAACCATTCGGGTTGATCTTCTGTCCCACTACTGATCCCCACCTTTCTCTTCCGTACCGACCACGACGGTGACGTGGCTGGTGCGCTTGTTGATGCGGTACGCCCGACCCTGGGCGCGCGGACGGAACCGCTTCATGGTCGGTCCCTCGTCCACTCGGGCCTCGGTGACGTAGTAGTCGTCCTCATTGAAGGCGACACCGGCCTGGTCCGCGTGCTGGCGAGCGTTCGCCAGCGCGGAGGCCACCACCTTGTACACCGGCTCCGAGGCGCCCTGCGGGGCGAACTGGAGGATCGCCAGCGCCTCGTTGGCCTGCTTGCCGCGGACAAGGTCGACGACGCGCCGGGCCTTCATAGGCGTCACACGCAGGTAGCGCGCAATTGCCTTGGCTTCCATTGCTTTCCTTCTCTCGTCTCTCGATCGAAGAGGCTTCACGTTCACTCATCCCGTGAGGGGATCAGCGACGCTTGCCCTTCTTGTCGTCCTTCACATGGCCGCGGAAAGTGCGGGTCAGCGCGAACTCGCCGAGCTTGTGCCCGACCATCGACTCGGTGATGAACACCGGGATGTGCTTGCGACCGTCGTGCACTGCGATCGTGTGGCCGAGCATGTCCGGAATGATCATCGAACGGCGGGACCAGGTCTTGATGACGTTCTTGGTGCCCTTTTCGTTCTCAGCCACGACCTTCAGGTACAGGTGCTGATCAACGAAGGGGCCCTTCTTCAAGCTGCGTGGCATGTCTCCAGGCTCCTATCGCTTGTTCTTGTTCCGACGGCGACGCACGATGAGCTTGTCGCTCTCCTTGTTGGGACGACGAGTGCGACCCTCGGGCTTGCCGTTCGGGTTGACCGGGTGGCGACCACCGGAGGTCTTGCCCTCACCACCACCGTGCGGGTGGTCCACCGGGTTCATGACCACACCGCGCACGGTCGGGCGGATGCCCTTCCAGCGGTTGCGGCCGGCCTTGCCCCAGTTGATGTTGGACTGCTCGGCGTTGCCCACCTGGCCGACCGTCGCGCGGCAGCGGACGTCGACGTTGCGCACCTCACCGGAGGGCAGACGCAGCTGGGCGTACTTGCCCTCACGGGCGACCAGCTGGATGGAGGCTCCGGCGGAGCGGCCCAGCTTGGCACCGCCGCCCGGACGCAGCTCCACCGCGTGGATCACGGTACCCAGCGGGATGTTGCGCAGCGGGAGGTTGTTGCCCGGCTTGATGTCAGCGTTCGGGCCGGACTCCACCGGGGCACCCTGCTCCAGCTTGGCCGGAGCCAGGATGTAGCGCTTGGTGCCGTCGGCGAAGTGCAGCAGGGCGATGCGGGCGGTGCGGTTCGGGTCGTACTCGATGTGCGCGACCTTCGCCGGGACGCCGTCCTTGTCCGAGCGACGGAAGTCGATCAGCCGGTACTGGCGCTTGTGACCGCCGCCCTTGTGGCGAGTGGTGATCTTGCCCGAGCTGTTGCGGCCGCCCGACTTGGACAGCGGGCGCAGCAGGGACTTCTCCGGGGTGTCCCGGGTGATCTCTGCGAAGTCGGCCACCGACGAGCCGCGCTGGCCCGGGGTGGTCGGCTTGAGGTT
This sequence comes from Nesterenkonia aethiopica, assembly GCF_039534665.1. Taxonomy (NCBI): domain Bacteria; kingdom Bacillati; phylum Actinomycetota; class Actinomycetes; order Micrococcales; family Micrococcaceae; genus Nesterenkonia; species Nesterenkonia aethiopica. The sequence goes on from NZ_BAAAVT010000007.1 coordinate 126,815, forward strand.
ACGGATAGCCATGTTCTTCTTCCTCGATTAAGTGGTCTCCGCGGGGCTCAGCCCAGCGGACCTCCGAAGATGTCAATGTTGCCCTCGCGCAGGGTGATGATCGCGCGCTTGGTGGCGTTGCGAGATCCCCAGCCGAAGCGCGTGCGCTTCCGCTTGCCCGGGCGGTTGATGGTGTTGACGGAGTCGACCTTCACCGAGAAGATCTTCTCCACGGCGTACTTGATCTCCGACTTGGTGGCCTTGACGTCGACGAGGAAGGTGTACTTGCCCTCGTCGATCAGGCCGTAGGACTTCTCCGAGACGACCGGTGCGATGACCACGTCCCGGGGGTCTTTCTCGGTCAGGACGCTCACTTCGTCTCCTCCTTCTCGGCGCCCGCCTGCTGCGCGAGGAAGGCGTCATAGCCGGCCTGGGTGAACACCACGTCGTCAGAGACGACGACGTCATAGGTGTTCAGCTGGTCCGAGTACAGCGTGTGGACGTGCGGCAGGTTGCGGGTCGACAGCGCGGCGACGTCGTCGCTGCGGTCGATCACGACCAGCCAGTTGCGGTTCGCGCCGCCCAGGGAGGCCAGGGCCTCCTTGGCGGCCTTGGTGGACGGGGTCTCAGAGACCAGAGCGTCCACGACGTGGATCCGTCCGTTGCGCGCCCGGTTGGAGAGGGCGCCGCGCAGAGCGGCGGCCTTCATCTTCTTGGGGGTGCGCTGGGCGTAGCTGCGCGGGGTCGGGCCGTGGACGATGCCGCCGCCGATCATGTGCGGGGCGATCATCGAACCCTGGCGCGCGCGGCCGGTGCCCTTCTGGCGGAACGGCTTCGCCGTGGTGCCGGACACCTCCGCACGGGTCTTGACCTTGTGCGTGCCCTGACGGGCTGCAGCCTGCTGCGCGACCACGACCTGGTGGATCAGGGCGACGTTGGTCTTGGCGTCGAAGACCTCGGCAGGGAGGTCGACGGAAACCTTGTTGGCCATGTGGATCATGCTCCCTTCACTGCCGTGCGGACCAGGACGACCTGGCCGCGAGCACCGGGGACGGCGCCCTTGATGAGCAGCAGGTTCTTCTCGGCGTCCACCGCGTGGACGGTGAGGTTGTGCGTGGTGTGGCGCTCGTTGCCCATGCGGCCGGCCATGCGCAGACCCTTGAAGACGCGACCCGGAGTGGCGGCGCCACCGATCGAGCCCGGCTTGCGGTGGTTCTTGTGCTGACCGTGCGAGGCGCCCACACCGGCGAAGCCGTGACGCTTCATGACGCCGGCGAAGCCCTTGCCCTTGGTCTTGCCGACGACGTCGACCTTCTGGCCGGCCTCAAAGGCTTCGACGGAGAGGTTCTGGCCGGCCTCATAGGCAGAGGAGTCGGCGGTGCGGACCTCGACGAGGTGGCGACGCGGGGTCACACCGGCCTTGGCGAAGTGGCCCGCCAGCGGCTTGGTGACCTTGCGCGGGTCGATCTGGCCGTAGCCGATCTGCACCGCGTTGTAGCCGTCGGTCTCGTCAGTGCGGACCTGCGTGATGACATTGGAGTCGGCCTGGACGACAGTGACCGGAACGAGGTTGTTGTCCTCGTCCCAGACCTGGGTCATGCCGAGCTTCGTGCCCAGCAGTCCCTTGACGTTCAGTTCGACGCGGGAAATGTTGGTCATAGTTCTCTCAGCACCTCCCTGCTTCAGAGCTTGATCTCGATGTTGACATCTGCAGGCAGGTCGAGTCGCATCAACGAGTCGACCGCCTTGGGGGTGGGGTCGACGATGTCGATGAGGCGCTTGTGGGTGCGCATCTCGAAGTGCTCGCGGCTGTCCTTGTACTTGTGGGGAGAACGGATCACGGCGTACACGTTCTTCTCGGTGGGCAGCGGCACGGGGCCCACTACCGTCGCACCTGCGCGCGTGACCGTGTCAACGATCTTCCGGGCTGAGGTGTCGATGACCTCGTGGTCATACGACTTCAGCCGGATGCGGATTTTCTGTCCCGCCATGGCGTCTGCCTCTTTCTGGTCAGTGCTTCTTCGTCTGGTCTTCTCGCAGTCCACCGCTGCGGCAGAGCATCACGCTCCCAGAAAAGGCATCGCCCCATCCCCGTCTCGCGACAGGCCTGAGCGGCACTCCCCTTCTGCAGTTGTGGACTGCGCATCAGGCAAGGCCGTGATGCACACCCCGGTCAGGCCGAACCCGTCATGATGACGGGCTGCTCGCCCCGCCGGACTCCGACCCCCGCGGTCGGGCGTGTCGCTTTGATGAGCGGAGAACTCCGCGCACAGCAGGACACACCGCGCAGATCGGGCTGGACTTCGATCAGATTGACAGCTCATCGGCGCCTGATGACACCGGGATTCGGGCGACCCCTGGGGAGCGGGCCGGCGATCATATCGCCTGCCGCAGCCATCTCAGGGCGCACTCGTCCGTGAGCAACTTGTCCATCTTGACAGAAAAACCTCCAGCACGCAAAACAAGGGCCCCCGACGTCCTGGTGGACATCGGGGGCCCTTGTGCGCCCTCAGGAGGAGGTCAGGTCCTGACCTGGGCCCTCCTGCGGATCAGCCGGGGGGATCAGATCACTTCAGGATCTTGGTCACACGACCGGAGCCGACGGTGCGGCCACCCTCGCGGATGGCGAAGCCGAGGCCCTCCTCCATGGCGATGGGCTGGATGAGCTCCACGGTCATCTCGGTGTTGTCACCGGGCATGACCATCTCGGTGCCCTCCGGCAGGGAGATCACACCGGTCACGTCCGTGGTCCGGAAGTAGAACTGCGGACGGTAGTTGGTGTAGAAGGGGTTGTGACGGCCGCCCTCGTCCTTGGACAGGATGTAGACGTTCGCCTCGAAGTCGGTGTGCGGGGTGATCGAGCCCGGAGCGGCGACGACCTGGCCGCGCTCCACGTCGTCACGCTTCAGACCGCGCAGCAGCAGACCGCAGTTCTCGCCGGCCCAGGCCTCGTCGAGCTGCTTGTGGAACATCTCGATGCCCGTGACGGTGGTCTTCTGCTTCTCGCGGATACCGATGATCTCGATCTCGGAGTTGATCGACAGGGTGCCGCGCTCGGCGCGACCGGTGACCACGGTGCCGCGACCGGTGATGGTGAAGACGTCCTCGATCGGCATCAGGAACGGCTTGTCCTTGTCGCGCTCCGGCTCCGGGATGAACTCGTCGACGGCGTCCATCAGGTCCTCGACGGTCTTGACCCACTCGGCGTCGCCCTCGAGGGCCTTCAGACCGGAGGTGCGGATGACCGGAGCGTTGTCGCCGTCGAACTCCTGGTCCGACAGCAGCTCGCGGACCTCCATCTCGACGAGGTCCAGCAGCTCCTCGTCCTCGACCATGTCGGCCTTGTTGAGGGCGACCAGCAGCGCGGGGACGCCGACCTGGCGGGCCAGGAGGACGTGCTCACGGGTCTGGGCCATCGGACCGTCGGTGGCGGCGACCACGAGGATCGCACCGTCCATCTGAGCGGCACCGGTGATCATGTTCTTCACGTAGTCGGCGTGGCCGGGAGCGTCGACGTGCGCGTAGTGACGCTTCTCGGTCTGGTACTCGACGTGGGAGACGTTGATCGTGATGCCGCGCTCGCGCTCCTCGGGAGCGTTGTCGATGGACGCGAAGTCACGCTGCTCGTTCAGGTCCGGGTACTTGTCACCCAGCACCTTGGAGATGGCGGCGGTCAGAGTGGTCTTGCCGTGGTCGACGTGACCGATGGTGCCGATGTTGAGGTGCGGCTTGGTCCGCTCGAACTTTGCCTTGGCCACAGGTTCCTCCTATAGAACTTGTTCAGGTCAGAAGACTTGCTATCAGCCGCACAGGTGAACAGGCTGAAACTCTCGCAAGTCTACTGGGGCGCATGGTATTTGGTGAAATTCTCCGGATGGCCTGCGGGCCCGGGTTCACCGGTTCCCGCATGGGTGTTGCGACGACGGGACGACTCCGGAGCTCATCCCGCCCTCGGTCCGCTTCCCCCGGCGACCGGGACGGTCCCCGGGGGAAGCGGACGATGAGCGTCAGGCGCGAGGGGTCACCTCACTCGCCGCGGCTCTTCTCGATGATCTCCTCGGCCACGGCCTTGGGAACCTCGGCATAGGAGTCGAACGACATGGTGAAGACCGCGCGGCCCTGAGTGCGCGAACGCAGCTCACCGATGTAGCCGAACATCTCCGACAGCGGCACCGCGGCCTTGACGACCTTGACACCGGAGGCGTCGTCCATGGACTGGATCTGACCACGGCGCGAGTTCAGGTCACCGATGACATCGCCCATGTACTCCTCGGGAGTACGGACCTCGACGGCCATCATGGGCTCGAGCAGCACCGGGTTGGCCCGCTTCACGCCCTCCTTGAACACCTGGGAGCCGGCCAGCTTGAAGGCCATCTCGGAGGAGTCGACGTCGTGGTAGGCACCATCGGTGAGCTCGGCCTTGACGCCGACCATCGGGTACCCGGCCAGCACGCCCAGCTGCATGGCGTCCTGGATGCCGGCGTCCACCGAGGGGATGTACTCACGCGGGATGCGACCACCGGTGACCTTGTTCTCGAACTCGTAGAGCTCGCCCTCGCTGGTGTCCAGCGGCTCGAAGTTGACGAGCACCTTCGCGAACTGACCGGAACCGCCCGTCTGCTTCTTGTGGGTGTACTCGACCTTCTCGACGCGCTTCTTGATCGTCTCGCGGTAGGCCACCTGCGGCTTGCCGACGTTGGCCTCGACCTTGAACTCGCGCTTCATGCGGTCCACGAAGACGTCCAGGTGGAGCTCGCCCATGCCGCCGATGACGGTCTGGCCGGTCTCGTCGTCGAGAGAGACGGTGAAGGTCGGGTCCTCCGCCACCAGCTTCTGGATGGCGGTCGACAGCTTCTCCTGGTCACCCTTGGACTTCGGCTCGATAGCCACGTTGATGACCGGCTCGGGGAAGGTCATCGACTCGAGCACGATCGGCTGCTCCGGGTTGCACAGGGTGTCACCCGTGGTGGTGTCCTTCAGACCGATCACCGCGTAGATGTGGCCGGCCTGCACCTCCTCCACCGGGTTCTCCTTGTTGGCGTGCATCTGGAACAGCTTGCCGATGCGCTCCTTCTTCCCCTTGGTGGAGTTGAGGATCTGCGCGCCGGAGGACAGCTGACCGGAGTACACCCGGATGAAGGTCAGGGTGCCGAAGAACGGGTGCGAGGCGATCTTGAACGCCAGCGCCGCGAACGGCTCGTCCTTGGACGGGCGGCGGGTGAGGATGGCCTCCTCGTCGCCCGGCTTGTGGCCCTCCATGGACTCGACGTCCGCCGGCGACGGCAGGTAGTCCACGACGGCGTCCAGCATCGGCTGCACGCCGCGGTTCTTGAACGCGGAGCCGCAGAAGACCGGGTAGGCCTCGCCCGCGACCGTGAGCTTGCGGATGCCGACCTTGAGCTCATCGATGCTGAGCTCCTCGCCCTCGAGGTACTTCTCCATGAGCTCCTCGTCGGCCTCGGCCACGGCCTCCACGAGCTGGTTGCGGTACTCCTCCGCGCGCTCCTGCAGGTCCTCGGGGATCTCACGGGTCTCGTACTCCGCACCCATGGTCACGTCACCCTTGGCGTCACCCGGCCACACCAGGGCCTTCATCTGGAGCAGGTCGATGACGCCGATGAAGTCGCTCTCGGCACCGATCGGCAGCTGCATGACCAGCGGCTTGGCACCCAGGCGCTCGACGATGGTGTCGACGGTGAAGTAGAAGTCCGCACCCAGCTTGTCCATCTTGTTGACGAAGCAGATGCGCGGCACGTTGTACTTGTCGGCCTGGCGCCACACGGTCTCGGACTGCGGCTCCACACCTTCCTTGCCGTCGAACACGGCGACGGCGCCGTCGAGCACGCGCAGGGAGCGCTCCACCTCGACGGTGAAGTCGACGTGGCCCGGAGTGTCGATGATGTTGATCTGGTTGTTCTCCCAGAAGCAGGTCACCGCGGCAGAGGTGATCGTGATGCCGCGCTCCTTCTCCTGCTCCATCCAGTCCGTCGTCGACGCGCCGTCGTGGGTCTCACCGATCTTGTGGTTGATGCCCGTGTAGAACAGGATGCGTTCGGTCGTGGTGGTCTTACCGGCATCGATGTGAGCCATGATGCCGATGTTGCGGACCTTCTTCAGGTCGGTGAGCACGTCTTGTGCCACGGTTGATCCCCTTGTCCTCTCAGGTCTCTCTCAAAAGGGTGGAGCCGCCGGCGGGGCCGCCGACTCCGTTCAGCCTACGCGGCCCGCCCGCACCGGTGAAGCCTCGTCCCGCAGGACGGCGGCCGACCGGGCACGGGCGGGATGCTCCGCGCAGACGCCCGCTCACCAGCGGTAGTGGGCGAAGGCCTTGTTGGACTCGGCCATCTTGTGCGTGTCCTCGCGGCGCTTCACAGCGGCGCCGAGGCCGTTGGAGGCGTCGAGGATCTCGTTCATGAGGCGCTCGGTCATCGTCTTCTCGCGGCGGTCCTTGGCATAGCCGACCAGCCAGCGCAGCGCCAGCGCGGTGGCGCGACCCGGCTTGACCTCGACGGGCACCTGGTAGGTGGCGCCGCCGACGCGGCGGGAGCGGACCTCGAGGGCCGGGCGGACGTTGTCCATGGCCTTCTTCAGGATGCCGACGGCGTCCTCGCCGGTCTTCTTGTGGACGCCCTCGAGGGCGCCGTAGACGATGCGCTCGGCGGTGGACTTCTTGCCGTCGACGAGCACCTTGTTGATCAGCTGGGTGACCAGCGGGGAGCCGTGGACGGGGTCCTGGACGAGCGGGCGCTTGGGTGCGGGTCCCTTACGAGGCATTACTTCTTCTCCTTCTTCGCACCGTAGCGGCTGCGGGCCTGGCCGCGACCCTTGACACCCTGGGTGTCGAGGGCGCCGCGGACGATCTTGTAGCGGACACCGGGGAGGTCCTTCACACGACCGCCGCGCACGAGCACGATCGAGTGCTCCTGCAGGTTGTGCCCCTCGCCGGGGATGTACGCGGTGACCTCGACGCCGCCGTTCAGGCGCACACGGGCGACCTTCCGGAGTGCGGAGTTCGGCTTCTTCGGGGTCGTGGTGTACACACGGGTGCAGACACCGCGACGCATCGGGCTGCCCTGCAGGGCAGGGGTCTTGTTCTTGGCAACCTTGGGAGTGCGCCCCTTGCGCACCAGCTGCTGAATAGTAGGCACTATGCGTTCTCCATACGTGGTTCGGGCTTGACGATCTGTGGACGGGCCGCAGACCGGTCGAGCTGAGGGATGCTCTGAAGATCCCGCGTGCGATCGGTTCTGACACGATCCGCGGGAAAAGCCCCTGGGCGTGCAAAAATGTGGCATTCGTTGCGCACCTTCCCCGCAACCCGGACCGAGTCCCTCTGCCACACAGAAACAATCGAGTCAACGATACCAGCTGCGGCGGATCCTGGCGAAACGGGGCGACCGGCGGGACCCTGCGCCCCTGCGGCACCCCGTCCGGCATGCAGCCGGTGAGCATCCGCCGCGGCCCATCACAGAGCATGGAGGGCACTTCCGCAGGCCTTCAGCGGACCGCTCCCCCACCCGTATCAGCCTCCTCGTCCGGCCTCTCCTCGTCCGGCATCTCCTTGCGCACCGCCTCCTCGTCGGACGCCGTACCTGACGCGGCGACCTCTGCCTGCGGCACGGCCACACCTGCCCACGCCTGCCGACGCAGCTCCCGACGCCGGCGGTCCCGCCGGACCAGCCACCCGACGCCGACACCAGCCACCACCAGCACGGGGATCCAGGGCACGAGCACCCCGGCCACCACCAGCACCCCGTCGGCGGTGCGCAGCAGCCCGTTCCAGCCGGACTGGAGACCGCCCACGAATCCGTCGGCGCGCACCGCGGCGACGCGTCCGTCGATGAGCTCGAGCCGCAGGGTCGACATCTCCACCTGATCCGCCAACGCATCCCGCTGTGACACCAGAGACTCCAGCTCCGCCTGACGGTCGCTCAGCGTGGTCTCCGCCGCGAGCAGCTCCTCGCTGGTCTCCGCCTGCTCCATGATCTCCAGGAGGCGATCCACCGAGATCTCCAGCGCCTCGATCCGGGCATCCAGATCGCGAGCAGTCCCGGTGACGTCCTGAGCGCGCTGACTCAGGTCATGGACGTCGCCGAGGCCCTCGAGGTCGTCCAGCAGCTCGGCGAGATCCTCGGCCGGCACTCGCAGCGTCAGAGTCGCCAGGCTGAGCCGACCGTCGTCGTCGGTGCTCTCCCGGCGTGCCTCCACATGACCGCCATACCGCTCGACCTGCTCGACGACGTCCGTCACCGCCTCGGCGACGTCGCGGACCTCCACCTCGGCGGAGGCTGTGGTGACCACCTCTCGATCCTCCGCGTCGGCGTCCGGGCGGGTGCGCTCCTGGCCCGGCGCCTCCGGCGCAGAGTCTTCGGCCGCCTCGTGATCCACGGCCCACTCCCCGCCTTCCGCCCCGTCCGCCTCGCCGTCACCGGCTCCGCATCCGGTCAGCAGGAGCACCGCCACCACCAGCGCGGCCACCGCTTGCAGCCCCCGCAGGACCGCTCCGCCGGCCCCGCGCGCCCTTCCCGTCGCCCTCATGATCCGCCCCTCCGCCGCCTGAACTTTGCAACTGTGAATCCATGATGACAGCAGCGACGGGCGAGGACAAGAGCCCGGGGGCCCTTCACCGACACCCTGCCCTGGCGGTCGACGCGTCTCAGACGCACGAGAGCCCGGACCCCTGGCAGGGTCCGGGCTCTCGAGTGCTCACCTCAGACTGTGGCAGCCCGCGGTGCGCGGAGGTCAGCGGAAGTCGACCTCAGTGTTGTAGTCATCCAACGGGATGGCGTGGAACTCTCCCTCACCCTCCGCGCCGGCGTAGTCGAAGCTGGAGCCGTAGAGGCTCGGCCCGGTGAACAGGTTCGCCTTGGCCTCCTCCGTGGGCTCCACCGCCGACTGCGTGTAGCGGTCCAGACCGGTGCCGGCCGGGATGAGCTTACCGATGATCACGTTCTCCTTCAGGCCCAGCAGCGGGTCGGACTTGCCCTCCATCGCCGCCTGGGTCAGGACACGGGTGGTCTCCTGGAAGGAAGCCGCCGACAGCCACGAGTCCGTGGCCAGCGAGGCCTTGGTGATGCCCATCAGCTCGTCACGACCGGAGGCCGGCTGGCGACCCTCGGCCACGGCCTTCCGGTTCTCCCGCTGGAAGCGGAACCGGTCGGTCAGCTCACCGGGCAGCAGGTCCGTGCCGCCGGACTCGATGACGGTGATGCGCCGCAGCATCTGCCGGACGATGACCTCCACGTGCTTGTCGTGGATGCCCACACCCTGGGACTGGTAGACGTCCTGGACCTCGGAGACCAGGAACTTCTGCGCAGCCCGCGGGCCGAGCACGCGGAGGACCTGCTTCGGGTCCACCGCACCGGCCACCAGCTGCTGGCCGACCTCGACGTGCTGGCCGTCCTCCACCAGCAGACGGGCACGACGCAGCACCGGGTAGGCCTGCTCCTCCGAACCGTCGTCCGGGGTGAGCACGAGGCGCAGCTGCTTGTCCGCATCCTCGAGACGCACACGGCCGGCGGTCTCGGCGATCGGCGCCACACCCTTGGGGGTGCGGGCCTCGAAGAGCTCCTGAATACGGGGCAGACCCTGGGTGATGTCGTCCGCCGACGCGATACCACCGGTGTGGAAGGTACGCATCGTCAGCTGCGTGCCGGGCTCACCGATGGACTGGGCCGCGATGATGCCCACGGCCTCACCGATGTCCACGGTCTTGCCCGTGGCCAGCGACCGGCCGTAGCACAGCGAGCAGGTGCCCACCGGCGACTCACAGGTCAGCACGGAGCGGACCTTGATCTCGGTCACGCCAGCCTCGAACAGCCGTGCGATGAGGACGTCGCCCACATCGGTGCCGCCCTCGGCGAGCACGGTGCCCTCGGCGTCCACGACGTCGACGGCGAGAGTCCGCGCGTAGGCGGAGTTCTCGACGGCCTCGTGGAGCTTCAGCTCGCCGTTCTCGTCGGCCACAGCGATCGGCACGGTCAGGCCGCGCGACGTGCCGCAGTCCTCCTCGCGGACGATGACGTCCTGGGAGACGTCCACCAGACGACGGGTCAGGTACCCGGAGTTCGCGGTCTTCAGCGCGGTGTCCGCCAGACCCTTACGGGCACCGTGGGTCGCGATGAAGTACTCGAGGACCGACAGGCCCTCTCGGTAGGAGGACTTGATGGGCCGCGGAATGATGTCACCGCGCGGGTTGGTCACCAGACCACGGATCCCGGCGATCTGCCGGACCTGGAGCCAGTTGCCTCGAGCACCCGAGGTCACCATCCGGTTGATGTTGTTGAGCTCGTCCATGCCCTTCTGCATGGCACCGGCCACCTCGTCGGTCGCCTTGGACCAGATCTCCACCAGCTCGGCGTGACGCTCGTCGTCGCCGATCAGACCCATGTCGTACTGCGACTGGACCTTGGCGGCCTGGTCCTCATAGGCGTCCATGATGGACTGCTTGTCCATGTCGGAGGTGATGTCCGAGATGGCCACCGTCACGCCCGAACGCGTCGACCAGTAGAAGCCGGCGTCCTTGAGGTTGTCCAGGGTGCGCGCCGTCGCCACGGTGGGGTACCGCTCGGCGAGGTCGTTGATCAGCGCGGAGAGCTGACCCTTGTCCGCGGCCGTGTCCTGCCAGGGATAGTCCGCCGGCAGCAGCTCGTTGAACTTCACCTTGCCCAGCGTGGTCCGGATGACGGCCCGCTGGCCCTGCTCCCAGCCCTCGGGAGCGGGAACAGCGGCCGAGGGGACGAAGTTCTCCACCGCGATGGACACCGGAGCGTTGAGGTGCAGCTCCTTCAGGTCGAAGGCCATCTGCGCCTCACCCACGGAGGCGAAGGCACGACCGGCGCCGACCTCGTCCTCCCGGACGGTGGTGAGGTGGTGCAGACCGATGATCATGTCCTGCGAGGGCAGGGCCACCGGGCGGCCGTCCGAGGGCTTCAGGATGTTGTTCGAGGACAGCATCAGGATGCGCGCCTCGGCCTGGGCCTCCGGGCTCAGCGGCAGGTGCACCGCCATCTGGTCGCCGTCGAAGTCCGCGTTGAACGCCGCACAGACCAGCGGGTGCAGCTGCAGGGCCTTGCCCTCCACCAGCTGCGGCTCGAAGGCCTGGATGCCCAGACGGTGCAGGGTGGGGGCACGGTTCAGCAGCACCGGGTGCTCGGTGATGATCTCTTCGAGCACGTCCCAGACCTGGGAGCGCTGACGCTCCACCATCCGCTTGGCGGACTTGATGTTCTGAGCGTGGTTGAGGTCCACCAGGCGCTTCATGACGAAGGGCTTGAACAGCTCCAACGCCATCTGCTTCGGCAGACCGCACTGGTGCAGCTGCAGCTGGGGGCCGACCACGATGACCGAACGGCCCGAGTAGTCCACGCGCTTGCCCAGCAGGTTCTGACGGAAGCGTCCCTGCTTGCCCTTGAGCATGTCGGACAGCGACTTCAGCGGACGGTTGCCCGGCCCGGTGACCGGACGACCGCGACGACCGTTGTCGAACAGCGAGTCCACAGCCTCCTGGAGCATGCGCTTCTCGTTGTTGACGATGATCTCCGGAGCACCCAGGTCCAGCAGACGCTTCAGACGGTTGTTGCGGTTGATCACCCGGCGGTACAGGTCGTTGAGGTCGGAGGTCGCGAAGCGGCCGCCGTCCAGCTGGACCATCGGACGGATCTCCGGCGGGATCACCGGCACGGCGTCGAGCACCATGCCCTCCGGCGAGTTGCCGGTGGACAGGAACGCGTTGAGGACCTTCAGACGCTTCAGGGCGCGGGTCTTGCGCTGGCCCTTGCCGGTGCTGATGGTCTCCCGCAGCTTCTCGGCCTCGGCGTCCATGTCGAAGGTCGCCAGACGCTTCTGGATCGCCTCGGCGCCCATGAAGCCCTCGAAGTACTGGCCGTAGCGGGCCCGCAGCTCGCGGAACAGCGCCTCGTCGCCCTCCAGGTCCGAGACCTTGAGGTTCTTGAAGCGGTCCCAGACCCTCTCCAGCTGCTCGATCTCGGCGTCGGCGCGCTTGCGGATCTGCGCCATCTGCTTGTCGGCGGCGTCGCGGGCCTTCTTCTTCTCCGCGGCCTTGGCACCCTCGCCCTCCAGGCGCTCGAGGTCGTCCTCCAGGTCCTTCGCGACGGCGGCGATGTCCGCGTCGCGCTGGTCCGCCAGGTGCTTGACCTCCTGGTCGTACTCGGCCTGCAGGTTCGGCAGGTCCTCGTGACGACGGTCCTCGTCCACGGAGGTGATCATGTAGGCCGCGAAGTAGATGACCTTCTCCAGGTCCTTCGGAGCCAGGTCCAGCAGGTAGCCCAGACGCGAGGGCACACCCTTGAAGTACCAGATGTGGGTCACCGGGGCGGCGAGCTGGATGTGGCCCATCCGCTCACGACGCACCTTGGCACGGGTCACCTCGACGCCGCAGCGCTCACAGATGATGCCCTTGAAGCGCACCCGCTTGTACTTCCCGCAGTAGCACTCCCAGTCCCGCGACGGTCCGAAGATCTTCTCGCAGAAGAGTCCGTCCTTCTCCGGCTTCAGGGTGCGGTAGTTGATGGTCTCCGGCTTCTTGACCTCACCGTGGGACCAGCTGCGGATGTCGTCACCGGTGGCCAGCGCGATGCGCATGGTGCCGAATGAGGATTCGTTGGACATAGTCCTGTGTCTCTCTTTTCTCTCTCAAGATTCGTGACGCGATGACTGCCGTCGCCGACTGCTCTCAGCCGGCGACGGCGCGGGTGAGGCTCAGACCTCTTCGACCGAGCTGGGCTCCGCACGGGAGAGGTCGATGCCCAGCTCCTCGGCGGCGCTGAACCCGGACTCCTCCGCGTCACGCATCTCGATCGCGCTGCCGTCGGCGGAGAGGACCTCCACGTTCAGGCAGAGCGACTGCATCTCCTTGATCAGGACCTTGAACGACTCCGGAACACCGGGCTCCGGAATGTTCTCGCCCTTGACGATGGCCTCGTAGACCTTCACACGGCCGTGGATGTCATCCGACTTGATGGTCAGCAGCTCCTGCAGGGTGTAGGCCGAGCCGTACGCCTCCAGGGCCCAGACCTCCATCTCGCCGAAGCGCTGACCGCCGAACTGCGCCTTACCACCGAGCGGCTGCTGGGTGATCATCGAGTAGGGACCGGTCGAGCGGGCGTGGATCTTGTCGTCGACCAGGTGGTGCAGCTTCAGGATGTACATGTAGCCGACCGAGATCCCGTCCGGGAACGGCTCGCCGGAGCGGCCGTCGAACAGCTGGGCCTTGCCGTCGGGCCCGACCAGCCGCTCACCGTCGCGGGTGGTGTTGGTCGAAGCGAGGATGCCGGTGAGCTCGTCCGCCTCGGCACCGTCGAACACCGGAGTGGCGACCTTGGTCGGCCCGGTCTCGCGCGGCAGGTTCGGCAGGTTCTTCAGCCACTCGGGCTCGCCCTCGATGGTCCAACCCTGCTTCGCGGCCCAGCCCAGGTGCAGCTCCATGACCTGACCGATGTTCATACGACCGGGCACACCCAGCGGGTTGAGCACGACGTCGACCGGGGTCCCGTCGGCCAGGAACGGCATGTCCTCGACTGGCAGGATCTTGGAGATCACACCCTTGTTGCCGTGACGGCCGGCGAGCTTGTCGCCGTCGGTGATCTTGCGCTTCTGGGCCACGTAGACGCGCACCAGCTGGTTCACGCCCGGAGGCAGCTCGTCGCCGTCCTCCGCGTCGAAGATGCGCACACCGATCACGGTGCCGGACTCGCCGTGGGGCACCTTCAGGGAGGTGTCACGGACCTCGCGGGACTTCTCGCCGAAGATGGCGCGCAGCAGGCGCTCCTCCGGGGTCAGCTCCGTCTCACCCTTCGGGGTCACACGGCCGACCAGGATGTCCCCGGCCTCGACCTCGGCACCGATGTGGATGATGCCGCGCTCGTCCAGCTGGGAGAGCATCTCGTCCGAGACGTTCGGGATGTCCCGGGTGATCTCCTCCGCGCCCAGCTTGGTGTCGCGCGCGTCCACCTCGTGCTCCTCGATGTGGATCGAGGTCAGGACGTCGTCCTGCACCAGGCGCTGCGACAGGATGATCGCGTCCTCGAAGTTGTGGCCCTCCCAGGACATGAACGCGACCAGCAGGTTCTTGCCCAGGGCGATCTCGCCGTACTCCGTGGACGGACCGTCGGCGATGATCGACTGCCGCTCCACCCGGTCGCCCTCGGAAACCCGGACACGCTGGTTGTAGGTGTTGCCCTGGTTCGAGCGCTCGAACTTCATGATCGGGTAGTGCGTCATGGTGCCGTCGTCATTCATGACGGAGACCAGGTCCGCCGCGACCTTGGTGACCACGCCGGCCTGCTCGGCGGTCACGGAGTCGCCGGCGTCGACTGCGACGTACTTCTCCATGCCCGTGCCGACCACCGGGGACTCGGACTCCAGCAGCGGCACCGCCTGGCGCTGCATGTTGGCACCCATGAGCGCGCGGTTGGCGTCGTCGTGCTCCAGGAACGGGATCAGGGCGGTCGCCACCGACACCATCTGGCGCGGAGAGACGTCCATGTAGTCGATGTCCTCGGCGCCGACCAGCACCGGCTCGCCCTCACCACCGCGCTGACGGCACAGGACCTGCTCCTCAACGAAGGAGCCGTCCTCAGTCAGCGGCGCGTTGGCCTGAGCGATCTGGGCCGCCAGCTCGTCATCGGCGGTCAGGTACTCGATCTCCTCGGTGACCTTGCCGTCGACGACCTTGCGGTACGGCGTCTCGATGAAGCCGAAGCGGTTGATACGCCCATAGGTCGCCAGCGAGCCGATCAGACCGATGTTCGGACCTTCAGGGGTCTCGATCGGGCACATGCGGCCGTAGTGCGACGGGTGGACGTCACGGACCTCCATGCCCGCGCGGTCACGGGACAGACCGCCCGGGCCCAGCGCGTTCAGACGCCGCTTGTGCGTCAGACCGGCCAGCGGGTTGTTCTGGTCCATGAACTGCGAGAGCTGCGAGGTGCCGAAGAACTCCTTGATGGAGGCCACCACGGGACGGATGTTGATCAGCGTCTGCGGGGTAATCGCCTCCACGTCCTGGGTGGTCATGCGCTCACGCACCACCCGCTCCATGCGAGACAGGCCCGTGCGGACCTGGTTCTCGATCAGCTCGCCCACCGCACGGATGCGACGGTTGCCGAAGTGGTCGATGTCATCGATCTGCACGGGCAGGTCGATCTGCTCGCCGTCGCGCAGACCCTTGATGGTCTCGCGGCCGGCGTGCACCGCGCACAGGTAGTGGATCATCGCCACGATGTCCTGCTCGGTGAGCACCGAGGCGTCGGCGTCGGCGAAGTCCTTGTCCACGCCCAGCTTGCGGTTGAGCTTGTAGCGGCCCACCTTCGCGAGGTCGTAGCGCTTCGGAGTGAAGTACAGGCCCTTGAGCAGGCCCTCGGCGGCTTCGACCGTCGGCGGCTCTCCCGGACGCAGCTTGCGGTAGATGTCCAGCAGCGCGTCGTCCTGGGTCTCGAAGGTGTCCTTCTCCAGGGTGGCGCGGATGGAGTCGTAGTCGCCGAACTCCTCGATGATGCGGGACTCGGTCCAGCCCAGCGCCTTCAGCAGTGCGGTGACCGGCTGCTTGCGCTTGCGGTCCAGACGCACGCCGACCTGGTCGCGCTTGTCGATCTCCAGCTCGAACCACGCGCCGCGGGACGGGATGATCTTCGCGGTGAAGATGTCCTTGTCGCTGGTCTTGTCCGGGGTGCGCTCGAAGTAGGCGCCCGGGGAACGGACCAGCTGCGAGACGACGACGCGCTCGGTGCCGTTGATGATGAACGTGCCGCGGTCGGTCATCAGCGGGAAGTCGCCCATGAACACCGTCTGCTGCTTGATCTCGCCGGTGTTGTGGTTCATGAACTCGGCCTTGACGTACAGCGGAGCCGCGTAGGTGGTGTCGCGCTCCTTGCACTCGGCCATCGGCATCTTCGGGTCGGCGAATTCCGGCTCGGAGAAGCTCAGGGACATGGTGCCCTGGAAGTCCTCGATGGGGGACATCTCTTCGAAGATGTCCGCCAGGCCCGAGGTGTCGGAGACGCCCTTGATGCCCTTCTGGCGGGCCTCCTCCACGCGGGCGGCCCAGCGATCGTTGCCCACCAGGCGGTCGAAGGAGTCGATCTGCAGAGCCAGAAGCTCCGGGACATCGAGGGGTTCGTGGATCTTTGCGAATGAGAGTCGGCCGGCGTATTCAGCGGTACGGGCCGAGGCAGCGGTTTGAATTGAGGTGCTCGAGGCGACCAAGAGGGATCCTTCCACAGACCTTCGTAGCTTCCTTGGCACGCTTCCCCGTCCCCGCGCACGCGGACGGTGTCTGGCCGATCCGACGCCGGGCAGACGTCAGGCGGTCCAGCTGTGAGGAGGAGACGATGCAGGTGCCCACCGCTATTTGAAGGCACGCGCATAGAGGGGAGGCGCAAAAGTACAGCATAAACGACGAGTACGCAGACGCGCAACGCCGCGTCGTGGAGATCACACGCACCGGCGGTGTCGATGAGAGGCGGACGTCCGACGCCGAACCGGCGGGACTGAGTTCCGAGGCAAGATTCTAGCACCGGCGCCGCGGTCACGCATGCGCCGCGCGCGGGCGCGGCGGGGCTCAGTGAGGTGACGGCGGCACCGCCTCAGGGCCGGAGCCGCTCCAGATGCCGGGCCATCACCGCGGCCATGTCCACGCGCGGATCCAGCAGCCACTGGGCCTGGAGGCCGTCGGCCAGCGCGACGAGCTCCAGGGCCGTCTCCTCCGGATCCAGCTCCGGATGCACGTCCCTCTGGAGCTGAGCGGCGCGCACGGCGCGGGCGAGCCCGGCCAGCACGCGCTGCTGGCGCGTACGGAAGTACTCATGGGCGGGATGCCCGGAGTCCGCCGCCTCCGCCTGCAGCCGCGTATAGAGGTGGATCAGACCCGGCACCTCGGCATTGCGCCGGAGGATCTCCACGAAGCGCCCCAGCTCCAGGGGTGCGGCGGCCAGATCGGGCCCGCCCGGCGCCGACCCGTCCGGCGCGCTCCGGCGCGGCGCGGGGTCGCCCGCCGCGACGGCGGCGTCGACCTCGTCCCGAGCGCGCAGCACCTCGATGAAGAGCTCCTCCTTCGTGCCGAAGTGATGCAGCAGCCCCGCCTGGCTCAGCCCGACGGCATCGGCCAGTTCCCGCACGGAAGCGCTGGAGTAGCCGCTGCGGGCGATGACCTCCAAAGCGGTGCGCAGGATCTCTCGGCGCCTGGCCAGGCCTTTGGCATAGGACCCTCGTCTCCCCATGGCGGCGATTCTACGGCCCCGTCCGCCGACGCTTGCCGCACGAAAACCGAGTGGCGTACAGTTTTGGACAGTGAGGCGGACCACATCAACTCCGGGTCGTCCGTCCACCTCTCCCATCTCCGCTCCGGAAGGACCCCTCATGACCACACCCGCCACACCTTCCTCCCTCGGCACCGACAGCTCCCCCGACCTCTTCGCCGATGCCGAGCCCCGCGACGTCGTCGCCCGCCTGAGCCTGGAGCAGAAGGCCGAGCTGGTCACGGGCGCCACCTTCTGGACCACCGCCGCCGTCGAGGAGGCCGGGATCCCGGCGATCATGGTCACCGACGGCCCCCACGGACTCCGCAAGCAGGGCGGAGCCGCCGACCATCTGGGCCTGGAGCAGAGCGTCCCCGCCACCTGCTTCCCGCCCGCGGTGGCCCTGGGCTCCGCCTTCGACACCGACCTGGCCGAACGCGTCGGCGCCGCCATCGGCGCCGAGGCCCGCGCCGAAGGGGTCGGCGTCGTGCTGGGCCCGGGCCTGAACATCAAGCGCTCCCCGCTGTGCGGCCGCAGCTTCGAATACTTCTCCGAGGACCCCCTGGTCTCCGGCGAGCTCGCCGCCGCCGTCACCCGAGGCATCCAGTCCCGCGGCGTGGGCGCATGCCTGAAGCACTTCGCGGCGAACAACCAGGAGCATGACCGCATGCGCGTCTCCAGCGACGTGGACGCCCGCCCCCTGCGGGAGATCTATCTGCGCGGCTTCGAACGGGCGGTCGCCTCCGCCCGCCCGTGGACGGTGATGAGCGCCTACAACAGGATCAACGGCGTCTCGGCCTCCGAGGACCCCTGGCTGCTCACGGAAGTGCTGCGCGACCAGTGGGGCTTCGACGGCCTGGTGATCTCCGACTGGTTCGCCGTCGGCGACCGAGTCGAGGCGCTGCGAGCTGGACTGGACCTGGAGATGCCGACCACCGGAGGCGCCAGCCAGGAGCAGGTCATCGCCGCGGTGCAGGAGGGCGACCTCGACGAGGCGGCCCTGGACCGCTGCGCGGCGCGCGTGGTGGAGCTGGTGCAGAAGGTCCAGGCCGGGGCCCGCACGCCGGCGGTGGACGTCGACGTCCAGGCACACCACGCGCTGGCCCGCGAGGCCGCCGCACGCTCCGCCGTGCTGCTGAAGAACGACGACGAGATCCTGCCGCTGGATGCCTGCGCCTCCGTGGCGGTCATCGGCGAGTTCGCCCGCACTCCGCGCTACCAGGGCGCCGGCAGCTCACAGATCAACCCGACCCGGGTGGACGACGCGCTGACCGCCATCACTGCGGCGTCCCGGGCCGAGGTCCGGTTCGCCCCGGGCTTCCCCCTGGAAGGCGCCGAGGAGACCGCCTCCGGGACGGCCCAGTCCCTGCGCGCCGAGGCGGCGGAGGCCGCCGGCGCTGTCGACGTCGCCGTCGTCTTCCTGGGACTGCCCGCCGCCGACGAGTCCGAAGGCTTCGACCGGGAGCACCTCGACCTGCCCGCCGAGCAGCTGAACCTGCTCGAGGCCGTTGTGGAGGCCAACCCCCGCACCGTGGTGGTGCTCTCCCACGGCGGCGTCGTGGCGCTGCCCTTCGCCCAGACGGTGCCGGCGATCCTGGAGGGCTGGCTGCTCGGCCAGGCCGGCGGATCCGCCACCGCCGATCTGCTCTACGGGACGGCCAATCCCTCAGGACGGCTCACCGAGACCATCCCGCTGCGGCTGGCCGACTCTCCCGCCTACCTGGACTTCCCCGGCGAGCACGGGCACGTCCGCTACGGGGAAGGAGTCTTCGTGGGCTACCGCTGGTACGACGCCCGTGACCTCGAGGTGGCCTTCCCGTTCGGCCACGGCCTGAGCTATACGCGCTTCGAGCACACCGACCTGGACGTCTCGGTCAAGGCGGACGAGCTGCGCGTCCGGGCGACGATCACCAACACCGGCGAGCGCGACGGGCACGAGGTGGTCCAGGTCTATGTGGGCCGCCCCGGCTCCACGGTGGCTCGGGCCCCGCGTGAGCTCAAGGCCTTCACCACCGTGGCCCTGCAGGCCGGAGCATCCCAGATCGTGGAGCTGCGCGTGCCGCGCCAGGACCTGGCCCACTGGGACCGCCGTCTGGACCGATGGGTGGTGGAGGGCGGCGAGCACGTCGTCGCCGTCGGCGCGTCCTCCCGCGATCTGCGCCAGGAGACGAGGGTGGAGGTGCCTGGCGACGAGGTGGCCGTCCCACTGACCCGGGAGTCCACACTCGGCGACGCCCTGGCCCACCCACTCACCGGTCCGCTGGTGCGCGAAGCGGTGCAGGAGGCGGCCCAGTCCGGCGGAGGCGGCGACGTCTTCAGCGCCGAGGGCCTGATGCGGATGTTGGAGTCCTTCCCTCTGGGACGGCTCGGCGGATTCTCCACCAGCGGGATGGACCAGGAGTGGGTCGACGGGCTGATCGCGCGCACCCGGCGGGGCTGAACCGGCTGGGCCGGGAGACGGCGGGCACTCCGTCCGAGCCCCTCCGTCCCCGTCCGGTTCGTCCGTCCCTCCGGAATACCCTGGTGTGAAGTCTCAGGACACTCCGGAATACCCTGGGGACAGACGGATCCGGCGGGGACGGGCCGGGCCCCCTCGAGGGGGCGGACGCCCAGACTTCAGACGATGCGGCGCTGCTCGGCCCAGCGAGTCAGCTCATGCCGAGAGGACAGCTGCAGCTTGCGCAGCACCTTGGAGACGTGGGACTCCACCGTCTTGACGGAGATGAACAGGTCCGAGGCGATCTCCCGGTAGGTGTAGCCCCGCGCGATGAGCCGCATGACCTCCACCTCCCGGGCGGAGAGCAGATCCAGCTCCTCGTCCCGGACGTCCTGGGCCACCGAGGAGGTGCCGAAGGCGTCCAGCACAAACCCGGCCAGCCGTGGGGAGAAGACCGCGTCTCCCCCGGCGACGGCCGCGACCGCGTCGACCAGGTCGTCCGAGCTGATGGTCTTGGTGACGTACCCGCGGGCGCCGGCGCGGATGACCGAAACCACGTCCTCGGCCTGGTCCGAGACGCTGATCGCCAGGAACCGCACGTCCTCCAGCAGGTCACGGCAGCCCGCCACCACCTCCGCTCCCCCGCCGCCGGTCCCACCCGGCAGGTGTACGTCCAGCAGCACCACCTCAGGCAGGTGCTCGCGCACCGCCAGCACCGCGGAGTCGACGTCGTGGGCCTCCCCGACGACGGCGACCCGACCGTCCAGCTCGGCGCGCAACCCGGCGCGGAAGATGGCGTGGTCGTCCACGATCACCACCCGATGCAGCTCAGTCATGGCCGTTCTCCTCCTCGACGGCGGCGTCGACCGGCATGAACAGCTGCACCTCGGTGCCTCGGCCGTTCGAACGGATGCGAGCCTCGCCGCCGGCCCGACGCATCCTGCCGATGATGGACTCCCGGACTCCGAGGCGGTCCTCCTCGATCCCCTCGAGGTCGAACCCTGGGCCCCGGTCACGGACGAAGACCGCGTCCTGGGCGGCGTCGGACTCCACATACACCGACGCCGGCCCGGCGTGCTTCAGGGCGTTGACGATCGCCTCCCGGACTGCGGCCACCAGCACACGGTGGTCCTGACGCCGGGACTCGCCGACGGCGACGACCTCCACCGTGCCGTCATGCATCTCCTCCAGTTCGGCGGCGGCCGCGGTGAGCTGGTCCTTCAGCGTGCCGGACTCGTGCTCCTGCTGGCGGTACAACCAGCCTCGCAGCTGCCGCTCCTGGCTGCGGGCGAGCCGCTCCACGGCCGCGGGGTCGTGACGCTGCTTCTGGATCATCGCCAGCGTCTGCAGCACCGAGTCGTGCAGGTGGGCGGCGATGTCCGCCCGCTCGGCCTCCGCGGCCGCGCGGGCCCGTTCAGTGGTGGCGGTGCGGTACAGGCGGATCAGCCACGGGGCGATCACCAGGGCGATCCCGGCCAGCAGCATCATGGCCACGATGAGTCCCAGCAGCAGGTCCCCGCCCGGTACGAAGCCGCCGGCGATGACCAGCAGCGCGACCACCACGAGCCCTGCCCCACCGGCGATCTGCCACAGCGTGGTGTGGTCGGCGCCGCCACGGCCGGTCTTGTCGACCTGGGACCAGGCCAGGAGGATCCCGACCAGGATCACCGCGGGCGGCCCGAAGAGCCGCCAGTTCATCTCGACCCCGGCCAGGGACAGCGCCAGCAGGGCGGCCGCACCGAGCAGCAGGCCGCCCAGCAGCACCTCCGGCGAGCTGGTCAACGAGTCCAGGACCCGGCGGATGCGTTCCCCCGGGTCGGCGGCTCCCTGGGTCCCGTCACGCGCCGCGCCGTCGGACGCGGGCTCCGCACCGGGCGGCCCTTCGCCGTCCACCGCCGGGCCGGAGAGACCGCGCACCCCGGCGGTGGCCTCCGGCTCGTCCTCCGACGGCACGAAGATCCACAGCCAGCAGTACAGGAGGATCCCTACGCCTCCCGCGATGGCCAGGCCGATCATCACCGCGCGGACCACCGGCAGGGACACTCCGAGGTGCCGGGAGACGCCCAGGCACACGCCGGCCACGGGGGTGCCGGTGCCCCGGCGCAGCGGGGGCCGTTCGGTGTCCGTGACCATGGTTCCATCCTGCCACGGCGGGAGACCCTGAGACCCGTCGTCGCCCGGAATTCCGGGCTTCTGAGGGAAGGATCAGGGTCGGATCAGGGTGGACCCCCATAGCGGAGACCCCCGGGGGCGGAGGAAGCTGGAGGCATGGATGACTCGACCACTCCCCACGATGAGGGCGCCCGGCCACGGCCGGAGGCGCCGGACCCCCGGCCTGAGGCCGGCCACCAGTTCTTCGACTGGATCCGCTCCACCGGCCTGACCCGTCCGGACACCGGGTGGGCCGGCGGCGTCATGGCGCTGCTGGCGCAGAAGCTCCGCTGGGACGCCACCCTGGTGCGTGGCCTCGGCGTCGTGGCCCTCGTGCTGTTCTTCTCCCCGGTGATCCTGCTCTACGGCCTGGCGTGGATCCTGATCCCGGACTCGAAGGGCCGGATCCCGACGCAGCAGGCGCTGCGCGGAGACTTCACCGGCGGGCTCGTCGGCGGCGCCGCCCTGGCGGTCATCGGCGCGCTCAACGTCTTCACCCCGCTGAGCCTGGCCGGGCCGTTCGCGATCCTGCTGAACCTGGTGATCATCGGTGTGGTCGCCTGGGTGGTCTACACCCTGATGCGTCGGCACACCGCGGAGGACGGCGGCCCGCACTGCGCCCCGGCGGGCTCCTCGTCCGGGCCGGGCGGATACGGAGACGACGCCGCGTTCCGCCGTGAGGCGCAGCGGGAGGCGGACCGGGAGGCCCGCCGGGAGACTCGCCGGGCCTCCCGTCACGCCCGTCATGAGGCGCGCCGCGCCGCGCGGGCGGCCTCCGCGCAGGTGAAGGAGGACGACGCCCAGGGAAAAGCGCAGGCCGGGAGCTCATCATCCGTCCGTGATGACGGGCGCCCGGCCTGGTACCCGAAAGAGACGGCCTCCGACGCCGACAGCGGCTCCGGAGGCGGTCCGGGCAGCACCTCCGGCGCCGCCGGGACGTCCGCCCCCCGCAGTCCGCACCAGGACGCGCCTGCCGGCGCCGCCGTGGCCTGGGACCCCCGAGTCCTGGAAGAGGCCCGGCGTCGGCGCATGATCGCCTTCGGTCTGTTGCTGGCCGCAGCCTCCGGCGTGCTGGCCGCGATGTGGGTCCTGGGCGTCTCCGGCACCTCCGCGGTGCTGGCCGGACTGGTGGGCCTGGTCTCCGTGCTGGCTCTGCTACACCTGCTGGGGGCACTGCGCGGCAGGCGCGGGCACGGCTTCCTGCTGACGGTGGCCACCGTGGCGATGCTGCTGACCTTCTTCGTCCACCAGAATCCCGGCAGCGCACCCTCTGTGAGCGGCTCGAACGTGGCGTTCGGCAGCTACACCAGCGACGCCGAGTCGCTGAACTCAGCTTTCGCGAACACCACCATGGACCTGCGCCACCTCGCCGGACGTGGCGAGCCTGGCGTCACCGAGGTGGTCCACGCCGAGCTGAACTCCGCCTTCGCCCGCACCACCGTGGTCATCCCCGACGACTCCACGCTGATCGTCCAGTCCCGTCAGGCGCTGGGTCGGCTCGACATCCATACCCAGGACGAGCAGCGCAGCTCCCGCGGAGCCGAGGTCACCGAGCACCGGATCGGTGACGAGGATGCGGATCTGCAGATCCTGCTGACGGCCAACACCGCCTTCAACAGCGTGGAGATCTACGACGCGACCACCTATGCGGAGCAGGTCGAAGGTGACATCGGCGGGCAGCACGACGACAGCGACGCCGCCGGAGCCGGTGCAGGTGCCGGAGCTGGTGCAGGTGCCGGTGCCGGAGACCTGACCGATGCGGCGGCGTTCGAGACCTATCCCGTCCCGGGCGGCGTGACGCAGGCCGAGACCGCCGCAGACCTGGAAGGAGCCGACCGATGATCCACGACCACGACGAGCCCCGCACCACTTCCCCCGACCGCCGCGCGTCCCCAGAGCCTCCTGACTCCCCTGACTCCCCGCAGTCCGCCGGATCACCGGCCGACTCACCGACGGGCGCCGCATCCTCTGCCGCGTCCCCGACCCGACCGACCATCCCCCTGCCGCCGGAGCCCGAGGACGTCGACGCCCTGCTGGCCGACTCCCTGAGGGCCCAGAGCGAGCAGGAGTTCACCTGGAAGGAGCCCGAGCGTCGCCCCCGCTGGTACGAGCGGGCCGAGATGCAGCAGGCGGCCTCCGCCGAGTCTCCCTCCGCCCCGGCCGCTGCGGCCGCACCCGGGAAGTCCCCCGGACGCCGGCGCGGCCGACCCCGGATCGGGCAGGCGGTCTTCGCCCTGATCTGCCTGATGCTGGCACTGTGGGTGTTGGCCGCCGTGGTGCTCAACGTCATGATCGACCCGCTGATGGTGGCCCTGGGCATCTGCGCGGTGGCCGGACTGGCCCTGGTCGTCGGAGGCCTGCGCCCCCGTCCCGGCGTCAGGCTCTGAACCGGGCCATGGTTCGGAGCGCTCGCGGAGACGTCCCGGCCTGCGATCCTTGACAGCCCGCGAAGCGTCCGGCCTACCCTCAGAGCCCGCCGATGCCATGGAGTGACATGGGGTGAGCGGGGTGAGCGTCGCCGTCGAACGCAGGGAGCGCATCATGGACAGGGCCATGCCGCCGGTGGTGGACCAGCAGATCTGGGAGCAGGAGCTGGAGCGACTGCGCACCCGGGAGAAGGCGGTCACCCGCGAGCTGGACGCCGTCGCCGCGCAACGTCGTCGCCTCCCGATGGTGAAGATGCCCGACTACACGCTCGCCGGTGAGCATGGCCCCGTGCGGCTCGCGGAGATCTTCGACGGGGCCTCCCAGCTGATCACCTACCACCACATGTGGACTCCGGGCGCCGAGTGGCAGTGCGGCGGCTGCACCGGCTACACCTCCCAGTTCACCCGCCTCGACTTCCTCCGGCACTACGACGCCCGGTTCGTGATCGTCACCCAGGGTGAGATCCATGATGCCCTGGCGTATCGGGAGAAGGTCGGCAACCGGATGACCTGGTACTCCACCGCCGACAGCAGCTTCGGCGCCGACGTCGGCGCCCCGCCGGGCGGAGGCTTCGCCCTCAACGTCTTCCTCCGCGACGGCGACGACGTCTACCGCACCTGGCACTCCTCCGGACGCGGGACCGAGCAGCTCAGCCACACCTTCGCGCTGGTGGACGTGCTGCCCTACGGACGGCAGGAACGGTGGCAGGACTCTCCGGAGGGATGGCCCCAGGGCCCCACCTACAGCGGATGGTTGGGCTCCGAGGAGGTCGCCCGGCTCTATGGGAGCGGCCGCGAGGACGACGGGCCGCAGGAGGATGAGCGGCCATGAGGATGAGCGGCCATGAGGATGAGCGGCCATGAGACGGCGGCGGGCCCACGGAGCCTCGGAGGAGGCCCTGCACAGGGACCGGCTGATCGAGGCCCCGGCCGCCAGGATCTTCGCCGTGCTCACCGACCCCGACCAGCACCAGTACACCGAGCCCTCCGACTGGGTCAGGGAGGCGATCTCCTCCGAACCGGTGACCCGTGTGGGACAGATCTTCGGGATGGCCATGCACCACGTCAATGCCGGCGGCGACTACGTCATGCACAACAGAGTGGTCCTCTTCGGGCAGGACCGGGCCATCGCCTCGGAGCCCGGCCAGTACGGCGCCGCAGGACAGCCCGACGTCGGCGGCTGGATCTGGCGCTACGACCTCGCACCCCACGGCGCGGGCACCGAGGTCCGGCTGACCTATGACTGGTCGGCCACCCCGGCGCATGTCCGCGCGGAGATCGGAGGCATGCCGCCCTTCGGCGCGGACTTCCTGGAGACCTCGCTGGCCACGCTGGACGTGCACGTCACCTCACGCACTCGGTGATCGCATGCGTCGCTCTTCCCTGTCCTGCACCGTCCTGGCACTCGGGGGCCCCGCCGCGACGCTGCTGGACCTCACCGCCGGCGGTCACATCCGCATCACCGGGGCTTCAGAGCCAGCCTCCGCCGGTGCCCGGAAGGGCACGGCCGACGGCAAGGACACCGGATTCGTGATCGCCCGGTTCCGGAGCGCCGCGAGCAGGATCACCTGCTGACCTATGAGGAGATCCTGCTGGACCGCCTCCTCCGAATCCGGGGGCAGGATGCTCCACCAGCGGCGCCTCGGGCACTCCTTCGGGGCTTCGGTGGGCACCGTGGTCAGCACCTCTGGCGGCTTCGCCGGTGGAGGCGGCGGAGTGAGGTGGGGCGGTCGGTGACCGCCCCACCCGGTCAGGCGTCCGCGCCGGTGTCCTCCCCATCAGACTCTTCAGAGTCATCAGAGAACTCGTAGCCGCTGCGGGAGACCTGCATCCAGTTGTCCCCGGCGATGCACGTGATGGCGTCCTCGCCGACCGTGCAGGCCAGCCCCTCGACCTCGAGGACCTCGCCGTAGTTCAGCGTCGGCACCTCAGAAGACTCGAACTGGGGGTAGACGGGCCCCTCGTAGCCGTAGAGCCCCACGTCGGACTCCAGCAGGGACGGGTGGCGCTCACGGCCCTGGTCGTCCGGCTCGGGCTGGACGTCCTCGTCGAAACTCATGTAGCAGACCGCGGCCGGAGCCGCGGCCTGGCCTGAACGCCCCAGGCTGCACGTGTGCCGGCCACTGGGAGTCTCGAACTGCCAGGCCCGGGCGCCGATGGCCTGGCTCTGCTCGTCCAGCGGCACCTCGAAGGCGTCCGGGTCCACCCGGTCCCCGCTGAGCTCCCCATCGAGGTGCTCATCCGCGGCGTGATCCTCCTCGGTCTCCTCCTCGGTCTCCTCCTCCGCACCGTCGTCGGCAGCGTCGTCGGAGGTGTCGGCGCCGTCGTCGTCACCGGAGCCACCGTCTGGGGCGTCCTGGCCGTCGGTCTCCTCCTGTGCGGCGCCGTTCTCCTCAGTCTCGCCCTCGGAGTCATCGGCCACCGCGCAGGAAGCCAGCGCCAGTGCTCCGATGCCCAGCACGCCCACCAGAGCCTGTTTCGTCCTGATCAACGCCATCGCGCCCCCTTGTCCGTTCGATCGGTCCTCGTCAGCCACATGCTACTGCCCTCTGCCGCCCCAGGGGGAGAGGGTGCCGGTGCCGCGTCAGCGCGTCGGCGCCCGCAGACAGACGGATCCCCGGGTGTCAGGCGTGCTGCCTGGCTCCCGGGGATCCGTCGTATGAGCAGATCAGGTGACCTGCGAGAAGCGGTCCTCAGACCGCGACCATCACTTGAGGGTGACGGTGGCGCCGGCGCCCTCCAGGGCCTCCTTGGCCTTCTCAGCGGCCTCCTTGTCGACACCCTCGACGACAGCCTTGGGGGCGCCGTCAACCAGCTCCTTGGCCTCCTTCAGGCCGAGGGAGGTCAGACCGCGCACCTCCTTGATGACGCCGATCTTCTTGTCGCCAGCGGCCTCGAGGATGACGTCGAACTCGGTCTGCTCCTCAGCAGCCTCGCCCTCGCCACCACCGGCGGCCGGGGCCGCACCGGCGACGGCCACCGGAGCGGCCGCGGTCACGTCAAAGGTCTCCTCGAACTGCTTCACGAACTCGGAGAGCTCGATGAGGGACATCTCCTTGAACTGCTCGATCAGCTCGTCGTTGCTCAGCTTCGCCATGGTTGGCGCTCCTTCTCTGTCTTGGCGTGCCGCGCCGTCGGTCCGACGACGTCGACACATGCGGATCTTGGTGGTCACCACCGCTCCTTCGGAGCGATGTGGCAAGGCCCCCGGTACGCCTCCGGGACCTCACCGTCGTGTCACTCGGCTCAGGCGGCCTCTTCCTGCTTGGCCCGCAGCGCGTCGGCTGCCCGTGCGATCTTGGAGATCGGGGCCTGGAAGGTGGCGGCAGCCTTGGTCTGGGCGCCGATGAGCGCCCCAGCCAGCTTGCCGAGCAGAACCTCACGGGATTCAAGATCCGCGAGCTTCTTCACACCCTCCTCATCCAGAGCGGCGCCATCCATGTAGCCGCCCTTGACGATGAGCTGAGGGTTGTCCTTGGCAAAGTCACGCAGCGCCTTGGCCACGTCCACGGGGTCCCCGTGGACGAAGGCGATCGCGGACGGACCGGACATCTTGCCCTCAAAGGCGTCGACGCCGGCTTCCTTGGCCGCGATCTCGGTGAGCGTGTTCTTCACCACGGCGTAGTTCGCGTTCTCCCGCACGGACCGCCGCAGAGTCTGCAGCTGACCCACGGAGAGGCCGCGGTATTCCGTGAGCACTGCGGCGTTGGAGCTGCGGAACTGCTCCGCGAGCTCAGCAACGGCGGCAGCCTTCTCAGGATTCGCCATGGCACTCCTTCCGATCAATCGAGCCGGCCAGGTCCTTCCAGAGGTCCAGGGCATGAAAAAAGCCCCGGCGCGCAGGCACGGGGCTCGGATGACTCCCAGCAGAGACGCCGTGAGAACACGGGCCTCCCAATGGGGAGATCGGCTCGAGGTGCACCTGCGCAGGTCGCCCGGAAGGGTCTTTACAGTTGCGCCGCACATCGAGCATGCTACTCGACGACCGTGGAGCTCAGTGCCACTGCTCTCCACACGACGACAACGACCGGCGGTCTTTGGTCAGCGTTCATCTTACACAGCCGACGACGCCGGAGCAAAACGTGCCCCCTGCGGCGCACGCGCGAGGAGCGCCCTTCTGCATCGGGAGTGGGACCGCTCCTCAGCAGGTGGGCCCGGTGGGCGAACGCCATGAGCGCGGCACCCAGTGCCAGGTAGGCTCCTGCGATCGTCCCGGCGGTGCGGGCCTCGACGGTGACCGTCACGCCGTCCTCGGAGGCAGACTCCTCGCCTCCCTCATCCTCGGTCGCGCCCGGCCTTCCTCGACGGTGTCGCCCTGAGCCTCCTCGACGACCTCAACCGAGTCCGTCTCCTGCTCGGCGTCCGCGGAGACGGGCGCCATACCCAGTCCCAGCATGCCGGCGGTCACCGCCGGACCGGCGATCAGCGCCGCGGTCAGTCGCCCCGTCTTCGTGGTCAGCTCCTCAGTCACGACCCCTCGCACCTGGGGCCCGCACGCATGACAGCAGGTCTGTTCATCTGGTTGCTGCTGTGGTCGCCGTTGCTGCTCAGCGCGGCTCGCAGACCGCTGCACCCTCAGTGCAGGACACCGAGGCACTTCCATGCCTCACCCCACCCCTCAGACGACGGAGACTCCTGTGACGGCAGCGAAGCGTTCAGGGGTATTCAGAGCTTTGTCGGGATTCCCTTCAGCGACGCAGGTCAGCGACTGAAGTGCACCACCCCCTAGCACATCTCTCGGCAGGCGGAGCCCCGGCGGATTCGACCATCGTCAGTTGGGGTGGCGGATCCGCGTCATGGCACAGATGCGCCATACTGTTCCTCTTCTCAACGAGACGTGCGGCGCAGAGCATGGTGATCACCTGTCACTCGACCAGGAGAACATCTGTGATCACTCCATCCATGACCACCCGTGCGGCGGCGATGCTCGCCGCGGGTGCGCTGACTCTGACCCTCGCCCCCGCGGCGAGCGCCGCACCCGGGGCCGGCGACGTCGTCGCCCCCGCATCCCCCCACGCCGCACACCCCGACGCCGGAGAGCTGGGCGCCCATCTTCTCGACCAGGACCTCGAGTGGGAAGACTGCACGTTCCCCAGCGTCGCCCCCGAGACGGAGGCCGCACTGCAGGAGATCGAGGGACTCGCCTGCGCCGACGTCACCGTCCCCCGCGACTGGCACGACCCCACCGACGGCGAGACGCTGACCGTTCGCGTGTCGGTCACCGACACCGCCGACCCCGACCTCTCCCAGGGAATCGCCCTCGTCAACCCAGGCGGACCCGGCGGCTCGGGCCTGCCCTGGGGAGCCGCGATGGCCATGCGCTCACCCGAGCTGGCCGAGCAGTTCAACTTCGTCGGCTTCGACCCGCGCGGAGTCGGCGAATCCACACAGCTCATCTGCGAGTATCAGCCGGACGCCTCCCATGACGCCTGGGAGGACTCCGCCGCCGCAGTGGACGGCTGCCTGGAGAATCCGCTGACCCCGTTCATCACCACCGAGCAGACCGCCTATGACATGGACTTCATCCGAGCCCTGCTCGGTGAGGACCAGATCAGCTACGTGGGCTACTCGTACGG
This sequence comes from Nesterenkonia aethiopica, assembly GCF_039534665.1. Lineage (NCBI taxonomy): Bacteria > Bacillati > Actinomycetota > Actinomycetes > Micrococcales > Micrococcaceae > Nesterenkonia > Nesterenkonia aethiopica. Next base: position 156,639 of record NZ_BAAAVT010000007.1, read on the forward strand.
GACCTGGCTGGGCAGCTGGTACCAGACGCTCTTCCCCAGCCACTCCCACAGATTCCTGCTCGACTCCGCCACGGACCTGACCCGGAAGTCCCTGCAGGAGACCTGGGACCTGCAGCCGCGCAGCCGGGACCGGCAGTTCCAGGACATGCTGCTGCCCTACATGGCCCGCAACCACGACACCTACCAGCTCGGCGAGGACCCGATGGAGATCCGCCGCGCCTGGGAGAACGCCGGCGGCACCCGTGACCCGCTGGGTGCGCTGATCACCGCGCAGATCGTCATCCCGGCCATGTACTCCACGGCCGGATACCCTGGTGCGGCAGACGCGATCGCCACGTTCATCGCGCTCGACGCCCCGGAGGCCGACGGCGCCGAGGAGCTCTCCGCGCAGCTGGAGGACTTCATCGCCTCCTCCGGCGGAGTGGCCGTCGACGAGGCAGAGGCCTCCGTCGTGCAGGCCCAGCTCTTCGAGAAGGCCCGCGAGGAGGTCCAGCGCCTGGTCGAGGTCGAACAGGCCGCCGTGACCGGGGAGACCGTCGCGTTCTCCGGAACCTTCAACGCGATCCGGTGCCAGGACGGCCAGTGGAACCAGTCCCAAGGCTATTGGAACGCCTGGGTGGCGGACCTGAACAACAAGGCTCCCTACATCGGCCCGCTCATGGGCGCCCCGCTGTGCGCCCACTGGCCGGCGGTCACTGAGAAGCCGAAGCCGCATCAGCGCACCCACCCGGACACGCTGATCCTCCAGGCCGAGTTCGACGCCGCCACCCCCTACGAGGCCGGTGAGCGCTCGGCGAAGATCATGCCCAACACCACGCTGATCAGCGTGAACAACGAGGGGACCCACGGGATCTTCCCCTATGGCACCACCTGCGTGGACGACCCGGTGGAGGCCTTCTTCCTGGAGGGCACCATGCCTCAGAACGTGGTCTGCGGGGCGCTTCCGCTGCCCGGCGAGGACCAGGCATACCAGGTCGGTGGGGACATCCATGAGGCCCAGCAGTTGGTGAAGGTCAAGATGCGCACCGACGCGGTCAAGGAGGCCAACCGGATGGTCCGCGAGATGCTGCTGGAGCAGCACCACGGCCAGTGACCCGGTGACCCCTCGCGTCGAGCCCCTTCCCGCCGTCGGCGGGGAGGGGCTCGCCCGCGTCTGACCGCTCCACACCGGGGCGGCCGACGTCGGGCCCGCGAACTCAGGTCCTCAGGGAGAGGTCAGGCAGGGCTCAGACCAGCCAGCCGCGACGCGCGGCCTGCACCCCCAGCTGGAAGCGGGTCCGCGCCCCGGTGCGCTCCAGGAGGTCCTGGACCCTGCGGGAGAGCGTCCGCCGGCTGATCCCCAGCTCCCGGGCCATATGTTCATCGGTCAGTCCGGAGGCCATCAGCCGCAGCAGCTGCCGGGTCTGACCGTCGACGTCGTCCAGATGCGGGATGTCGTCGGCCACCCCGAGGGGCACCGACGTCGCCCAGATCGAGTCGAAGAGCCCGATCAGTGCGTCCAGCAGAGGCGAGGGGTGGACCACCACACCGGTGACCCGCTCCTCCTCGTTGAGCACGATGAGCCCGAGATCGTCATCCATGAGGCGCAGGCGCATCGGCACTGCGGCATGCACTCGGGCCTCCTCCCCCAGATCCACGGACTCCCCGATCGCCCGTCGGATGTCCGGGGCCGCGGCGGCGTCCTCGCCGTACACGGTCCGATACCGGATCCCGCGGGGCAGCATCTGCCGCTGGATGGGACACATCTCCCCCGCCGTCGAGGGCGAGTAGGGTCCACGGTCCAGGGAACGCACCTCATGCCGGACCGCCAGCTGCGAGGAGTCCGCCACCTGCGTCACCGCACTGCGGCCGTGCAGGACCTCCACGATCTCCGTGCCGGACTCGGTGGGTCGGTCCCACAGGGAGCCGAGCTGGTGCTCCAGGTGCAGCACCGCCTCCGCCTGACGGCGGTGCCTTCGAGCCACTGCCCGCAGGACCTGGCGCGGATCGTTGAGCAGCCAGACGCCCTCGTCCCCCGACTCCCCCAGCAACCCTGCCGCCGCCAGTTCGGCGCGCACGGGTTCCGGCGGGATGACCCGGCGGCTCCCCTGAGCGAGCAGCGTCAGATAGGCCTCCGCCGCCTCCCCGGAGAGGCCCAGCCGATGCAGCTGGTGAGCATCCATCGTCGAGGCCACGGCTGGGGACTGGCTGGGCGACGTGCTGGGCGACATGCTGGATTCTGGCGTGGCCGGTGCGGCAGTGTCCATGAGGCGCGCTCCTCTCCGTTCCCCTCGGCGAGCTCCCGGGCCACGTTACCGGAGGGTCAGGGAGATCCTCGTCACAGGGTCAGCATCACGGGAGGTACGCTCGACTCTGACATCGATGGGACGGCCGATCGGCCGCCGCGGAGGAGGAGCGCCTGTGCTCGATGACCTGGAGCGACGCATCGCCGAGGCCCTGCAGATCGACCCGCGGGCCAGCTGGCGACGCATCGCCCGGGTCCTGGGCGAGCACGAACGGCTCATCACCCGCCGGGGCACTGCGCTGCTGGAGACGCGCGGCGTCGTGGTCGCCGGGGTCCGTCACGAGGGGTCGAGCACGTTGGTCCGCGGCATCTGCCACCCCGGCGCCCGACTCACCGCCGCTGAAGCCCTGGCCCTTCGTCCCGACTCGACCTTCACCTATGTGCTCTCCGGCGCCTTCGACGTCGTCGCCGAGATCCACCGGCGCCCCCGCTCACCGGCGTACTCCCTGGACGCCTCGATCACGCCGGGGCTCGCGCGGGCCGAGACGCTGCCCATCCTGAGGTACTTCCGCACCATCCGCGGGTGGCGGCTGGGAGTCCTGACCGAGGCCGAGTCCCGAGCGCTGACCCGCGGCCCCTCGGAGACGTTCCCCGACAGCGAGACCCCGGAGCCCGACTCGCCGGTGGACCTGGCGATCATCGACGCACTGGAGGGCGACGCCCGGATGAGCCTGGACGAGATGGCCCGCCGCGCGGGAGTCTCCGAGTCCACGGTCCGCCGGCGTCTGGACCTCCTCCAGGAGAAGAACCAGGTCAGCATCCGCGCCCTGGTGGAGCCGACGGAGGCCGGGCTGCACACCGAGGCCCTCCTGTGGATGCGCGTGGCGCCGCACCGGATCCACCAGGTGGCCACCGCCGTGGCGGCCGAACGGAGCGCCCGATACGTGGCCGTCGTCGCCGGGAGCTGCCAGCTCATGGCCGATGTGACCGTGCCCGACCCGGCGGCGCTGTACCGGCTCCTCACCGAGAGCACCTGGGCCAGCCATGTGGAGGCCCTCGACGTGTCGATGGTCGCCGGCGCCCGGAAGCGCGGAGGTCAGCTGTTGAGCATGCCAGGGGCCACCGAGGACCAGCCCGTGGCCCGCTCATAGGCCCAGGCGTACTCCAGCAGCCACGGATCCCGCAGGTGGTCCGCACTCAGCTGGATCCCCGTGGGGAGGCCGCCCGGGTCGAAACCGGCCGGCAGGGCGATGGTCGGCACGCCGGCCGCGGAGAGGACGGACGCGGAGCGCATCCACTCCAGATAGGTGGACATGGGGCGGCCGTCGACCGTCGAGGGCCACCGCTGGGAGCCCTCGAAGGGCGTCAGCTGGGCCCCGGGGCTGAGCAGCAGGTCCACCTCGCTGAAGCAGGCGCGGGTCGCCCGACGCAGTTCGGCCAGCAGGGCGCGAGCATCCAGGATCCGCTCGGCGGAGAGCGCCAGGCCCTCCTCCACGTTCCACACCACCTCCGGCTTGATCTGCGCGCGATGCTCACGCACCAGCCCACCGAGCGCGCCGGCGAAGTCGAGGGCGCGCACCACATGGAAGATCTCGTCGGCGGCGGAGAAGTCATGGCGGGACTCCACGACGTCGGCCCCCAGCTCCTCAAAGACCGCCACGGCGCGGTCCAGCGCCTCCCGCATGGCCGGCTCCACCGGGATGTCCGCCCCGTGGTCCACGGTGACGCCGATCCGCACACCGCGCAGGTCCTGGGTGTGCGGCTCCCGCCCGGTGAGGGCGAACCGCTCGGGCGTCAGGAAGGGAGTGCCGGGAAGCTCCGGGGTGCCGGCGACGGCGGCGCGCATGAACAACGCGATGTCCTCCACGGTCCTGGCCATCGGTCCGCTGCGGCCCAACCAGGACTCGACGCTGTGGGGCGGGGCGCCGGGCAGCAGGCCGTGGGACGGGCGGAAGCCGACGATGTTGCACCAGCAGGCCGGGTTGCGCAGGGAGCCGCCCATGTCACTGCCTTCCCCCAGCGGCTGGCACCGGGAGGCGATGGCGGCGGCCACTCCGCCGGAGGAGCCCCCGGCGCTGCGGGTGGGGTCATAGGGGTTTCCGGTGGCGCCGAAGACCTCGTTGAAGGTGTGGGAGCCGGCGGCGAACTCCGGCACGTTGCTCTTGCCTGAGGAGATCACGCCGGCCGCGCGGAGTCGCGCGACGACCGGATCGTCGCGCTCTGGGACGTTCTCGACGAACAGCGGCGAGCCATGGGTAGTTCGCATGCCGGCGACGTCGTGAGTGTCCTTATGGGTCATGGGCAGACCGTGGAGCAGACCGGTCGGCCGTCCTGCCGCCTGCCGCTCGTCTGCGGCCAGCGCCTCACGCAGAGCCCGCTCCTCGTCCACGGTGACCACCGCGTTCAGGGCGGCGTTCACCGCACTGATCTGGCCCAGGTGTGCCTGGGTCAGCTCCAGGGAGCTGAGCTCGCCTCGGCGCATCCGACGCACGAGTTCGCTGGCGGACAGTTCGAGCAGCTGGTCCATCAGGCACTCTCCTCAACGGGTGACGCAGGCGTGCGGTCCTCATGAGCCACGCGCCCTGAACTGCGTCCACTGTGGCCTGCGGCTCACCACGTCGACCAGCGTTGCCGGAATCTGACATTCGCCCTGTCCGATTCCGCAGACCCTTGATGCGTCGATGTGTGGCAGATCACACTCAAACCACAGCGTGGGCTTCGCACCCCGAGGGTCTTGTCCGTCAGATCCTGACCTGTGCCGCCCACTCGCCCCACTCCGAGGAGGACCGCCCCGTGAGACTCGCTGCAGACGTCTCGGCCCCCGCCGAGATCAGTTCCATCGCCCAGTCCCCCTGGCTGTGGGGCTGCGCCCTGCTGATCTTCGGCATCATCGGTGTGCAGTCCTGGATCTACCTGCGGGCAGCCCGCACTGCCGGTGACGGCGTCGGCCTGAGCAGGCCCGAGCTCCGAAGCGCATTCCGCTCGGGAGCCGCAGCCTCCGTCGGCCCGTCTCTGGCAGTGGTGCTGGTGGCCATCGCCCTGCTGGCTCTCTTCGGCTCTCCGGCGGTGCTCATGCGCATCGGGCTGGTGGGTTCGGCGGCCACGGAGACGGCTTCCGCCTCGATCGCCGCCTCCACCATGGGGGCAGACCTGGGTGGGACAGGCTGGGGGCAGGAGGTCTTCGTCGTGGCGTTCTTCGTCATGTGCGTCTCCGGCAGCGCCTGGATGCTGTTCACCCTGGTGCTGACCCCGCTGCTCGCCCGGGGCAGCACCAAGCTGAAGAGCATCAATCCGCGTGCGATGACCATCATTCCTGGCGCCGCCCTGCTGGCGGCCTTCATGGCCGTGGCGATCACAGAGATCCCCAAGTCCTCCCTCCACATCATCACTCTGGCGACCTCAGGGCTGGCCATGGCTGGCATGCTCACGATCGCTCGGCGCTGGTCACTGGGATGGCTCAAGGAATGGGCGCTGGGCATCGCGATCCTGATCTCGCTGGTCGTGATCTTCTTCGTCCACCAGGGACACCTTGGCTGAGCCCGCTGCCGGAGATGCCCTCCGAAGGTCGCTCCTCAACTCGCCCCGACTCCCGACCGCACCGCCAGAGAGGTCACTATGAGTGCTGCAGATCAGTCCATGCTCCGATTCCAGCAGACCACGTCCCGCTGGGGACAGCTGACCATGACCGCAGGCCTCGTGGTCTCCTTGGCCGCGCCGCTGCTGCTGCTGATGATCGCCGACGTCGACGTCACGGCGGGTCAGCTGGTCACGGCATACCTGGCCGTTGCGGCAGTGTTCCTGGCCTTCGCCGTCATCGAACCGATCACCTATTTCCCAATCCTCGGCCGGGCTGCCATGTACCAGGCCTTCATGATCGGCAACATCTCCAACAAGCTGCTCCCAGCAGCGGTGGTCGCCCAGAACCGGGTCGGGGTGCAGCCCGGCAGTCGCAAGGGAGATCTCGTGGCTGTGGTCGCCATCTGCGGCGCTGCGGTCGTACACATCGTCTCGCTGCTGCTCTTCGTCGGCATCCTGGGGACATGGCTGCTCCGCATCGTGCCCGAATCCGTCATGGAGGTCACCCAGCTGTACATCCTCCCCGCGATCCTTGGGGCGGTGGTCGTCCAGGCCGTGGTCACAGTGCGTCAGGCCCGCAGCACAGCCATCGCGCTGATCATCGCTTCTCTCGTCATCCTGGTGCTGGTGCCGCTGATCCCCGCCATCACCCACTACGGCGTCGCGATCTCCGTGGTGCTGACCGTGGTGGCCGCCTGGATCTTCCGTGGCACCGGCCCCAGCACACAGGATGGACCAGACGCTGCGGCGTCGCAGGAGGACACCCTGACGACTGACACCCACGACCGGCAGTGACCGCCCTGCCCGCCCCCTCTCTTCGGCCGAGCACAGGAGGACCAACCCCATGACCGAGAACCCCACCCCCACACTGGCCGGCTTCGCTCTCGACGCCGCCGAGCGGGACCAGATGCACCAGCTCTACCGCACCCTGCACGCCGAGCCGGAGCTGAGCATGCAGGAGCACCGCACCGCCGCGCGGATCGAAGGCATCCTCGGCGACCTCGGGGTGGAGCATTTCCGCTGCGGCGGCACCGGCGTGGTGGGCATCCTGCGCAACGGCGCAGGCCCGGTGGTGGCCTTCCGCGCCGACACCGACGGCCTGCCCATCGAGGAGCAGACGGGCCTGGAGTACGCCTCCACGGCACGCGGAGTCCTGCCCGACGGTACGGAGGTGCCGGTGATGCACGGCTGCGGGCACGACACGCACGTCGCCGCGCTGATCACCGCGACCCGCCTGCTGGTGCGCGAGCGGCAGCGCTGGTCCGGAACGGTGGTGCTGATCTTCCAACCCGGAGAGGAGACCGCCGCCGGGGCCCGGGCGATGGTGGACGACGGCCTGTGGGACCGCGCTCCCCGTCCGGAGGTGGTGCTCGGCCAGCACGTCTCACCGGCGAAGGCGGGCACCGTCCTGCTCAGCCGAGGACCGGCCATGGCCATGGCCGACTCCCTGCGAGTGCGGGTGCTGGGCCGGCAGACCCACGGATCCCAGCCGGAGAACGGTCGGGACCCGATCGTCGCGGCGGCCGCCATGGTGACCCGGCTGCAGACCATCGTCTCCCGGGAGCTGGCTCCCCAGGATCCCGCCGTCGTCACCGTGGGCACCTTCCATGCGGGGCTGAAGGAGAACATCATCCCGGCCGAGGCGGAGTTCACGATCAACGTCCGCACGCTCTCCGGAGAGGTCCGTCAGAAGGTGCTGTCGTCGATCCGTCGGATCATCGGTGCCGAGGCGCTGGCCGCCGACCTTGAGGAGCCGGAGATCAGCGAGATCTACGACTTCCCGCTGAACCACAACGACGAAGACCAGGCCACGACTCTGCTGTCCGTGCTGGGCTCGGCTCTGGGCGAGGAGGCCGTGACCGAGACCGGCCCGAAGATGGGCTCCGAAGACTTCGGCTGGCTGGGCGAGTCCATCGGCGTTCCGTCGGTCTTCTGGTTCTTCGGCGGGACCGCCGACGGCGACCCCGAGGGCCCCACCAACCACTCCCCCTTCTTCGGGCCCGTCCTGGAGCCGACCCTGGGCACCGGGGTGACCGCCGCACTGGCCGGGCTGCTCCACTGGGTGGGCGTCAGGGACTGACGGAGCCCCGCGGACAGAGGAAGACGCAGCAGACAGACACAGCCCCAGACACAGCAGAGCCCCGATGCACCGGGTGCATCGGGGCTCTGCTGTGTCAGCGTGCTGCGTGGGTGCTGAACCTCAGCGGCTCAGCGGAGCGACGAAGACGCTCAGGCGTCGACGACGACCTTGGTGACGTTCGGGTCCACCTGGATGCCCGGACCGAAGGTGGTCGAGATGGTGGCCTTCTGGATGTACCGGCCCTTCGACGCCGACGGCTTCAGACGCAGGATCTCGTCCAGCGCGGCGGCGTAGTTCTCGGCCAGCTGCTTCTCGTCGAAGCTTGTCTTGCCGATGATGAAGTGCAGGTTGGAGTGCTTGTCGACACGGAAGTCGATCTTGCCGCCCTTGATGTCGGCCACGGCCTTGGCGACGTCGGGGGTGACGGTGCCGGTCTTCGGGTTCGGCATGAGGTTGCGCGGACCCAGGATCTTGCCCAGACGACCGACCTTGCCCATCATGTCGGGCGAGGCGACGGCGGCGTCGAAGTCGGTCCAGCCGTCGGCGACCTTGGCGATGAGCTCGTCGGCGCCGACGTGGTCCGCACCGGCCTCCTCGGCCTTGGCGGCGTTGTCACCCTGGGTGAAGACCACCACGCGGGCGGTCTTGCCGGTGCCGTGCGGCAGGTTGACGGTGCCGCGCACCATCTGGTCGGCCTTGCGGGGGTCGACGCTGAGCCGGAAGACGACCTCCACGGTCGTGTCCTTCTTCGACGGGTTGGTCGACTTGGCCAGGGACACGGCCTCGGCGGGCGAGTAGACGGTGTCCTCGCCGATCTTCTCGAGAGCGGCCTTGTATGCTTTGCTGCGCTGTGCCATCTGCGATGTTCTCCTTAGCAGGTGTGGTGTGACGGGCCGCGCCCGGCCCTTTCCCACGATGTTCTGTTCAGCCGGAAGGCCGGTGTCAGCCGTCGACGGTGATGCCCATGGAACGGGCGGTGCCGGCGACGATCTTGGAGGCGGCCGCCAGGTCGTTGGCGTTGAGGTCCTCCATCTTGGTCTGCGCGATCTCCTCCACCTGAGCCTGGGTCAGCTTGCCGACCTTCTCGGTGTGCGGCACGCCGGAGCCCTTGGCCACACCGGCGGCCTTCTTGATCAGCTCGGCGGCCGGCGGAGTCTTGGTGATGAAGGTGAAGGAGCGGTCCTCGTAGACCGTGATCTCCACGGGCACCACATTGCCGCGCTGCGACTCGGTCGCGGCGTTGTAGGCCTTGCAGAACTCCATGATGTTGACACCGTGCTGACCGAGCGCAGGGCCGATCGGCGGGGCCGGGTTGGCGGCGCCTGCCTGGATCTGCAGCTTGATCAGGCCGGCGACTTTCTTCTTCGGGGCCATGTGAAGCGTCCTTACATGTCGTACGTGTCCCTGCCGCCACAGGAGTGTGGACGGAGGGGTTGGTCACCATGGCGGCGATGACCGGCTCGACGCCGCGGACCAAAGCAATCCGCGACGTCGAAAGTCTGTGAAGTTGTGGCGAACCCCGCTCGGCGAGGAGCCGGGAACCTCAGTAGATCTTGTCGACCTGGTTGAAGTTCAGGGTCACCGGGGTCTCCCGCTCGAAGATCGAGACGAGGACCACCAGCTGGCGGCTGTCGGGGTGGATCTCGGAGATCGAAGCCGGCAGGGTCGCGAACGGACCGTCGTTGACCGTGACGGACTCGCCGATCTCGAAGTCGACGGTGACGTTCTGCGCCGGAGCGGCGGCCTCGGCGGCCGAGTCCTCGGAGTCGCCCTCGATCCGCTTCGGGGCGTCCGGCTTGCCGAGGCGGTGCTCGGCCAGCATGTCGAAGACCTCGTCGAGGGTCAGCGGGTGCGGGTCGTGGGCGTTGCCCACGAAGCCGGTCACACCGGGAGTGTGGCGCACCACGCCCCAGGAGGCGTCTGTGAGCTCCATGCGGACCACCACGTAGCCCGGGATGCGGACCCGGTTGACGATCTTGCGCTGGGTGCCCTTGATCTCGACGACCTCCTCCATGGGGACGTCGATCTCGTAGATGAAGTCCTCCATGTCCTGGGTCTGGATGCGGGTCTCCAGGTTGGACTTCACACGCTTCTCGTAGCCGGCGTAGGTGTGCACGACGTACCAGTCGCCCAGCTGACGACGCAGCTTGCCACGCAGCTCGTCGGCGCGCTCCTCGTAGGACTTCTCCTCCGCCGGAGCCTCCTCAGCCGCAGCCTCCTCAGCCGGAGCCTCGGCGTCGGCCTCCTCAGCCTCTGCGGCAGGAGCCTCGGCGTCGGCCTCCTCAGCCTCTGCGGCAGGAGCCTCGGCGTCAGCCTCCTCGACGGCGACGTCGTCGTCAGCCTCGACGGCCTCGACCGCCGCCTCCTCGGCCTCAGCCTCGGTGTGCTGCGAAAGTTCCTGGTCAGACACTGTTCTCCTGCTTTCCGTGGTGCTCGCCGCGGCCCGTCCTGGCGACGGATGCCTCGGTCGCTTCGTCTCTCACGTCATCGCTCGCCCGGCCGACGTCGGCGACGTCAGCTCATTCGCCGGCGCCGTCACCCTCGACCGGGACGTCTGCGGGAAGCTCCGTGGAGCCGTCACCGAAGATCCACTCCGCGCCGTTGCTGAACACCCAGTCCAGCCCGGAGACGATCAGGATCACGATGATCACGAAGACCAGGACGACCAGCGTGTAGTTGGTCAGTTCGCGACGAGTCGGGACGACGACCTTCTTGAGCTCGTCGACGACCTGCCGCAGGAACAGCCACACCTTCCCGAAGGGACCCTTCGGATCGCCTCCGTCAGGCGTCGACCCCTGCACATCAGTGGAAGGCGTCTGGGTCACGGAGGGCTCCATCTGGTCGAAGGGACGCGTGTGATCGATGCTGTATGCCTGAGCGGCCGTGTCGACGACGCTCAGCGCAGGGCAGACAGGACTCGAACCTGCAACCTACGGTTTTGGAGACCGTTGCGCTACCAATTGCGCCACTGCCCTTCGGGTCACGGCGGACCTGACCTGACCATTCTCCCATCGAACCACCGGGCCGCAAACTGCGGAACAGGGGACCTCGACGGGCACGGCCGTGCCAGGTGCACAAGACACCGATGGACAAGTTTACGGGCATACTGCCTGCCACGGCAAACCGAGCGCCTCCGCCCTGACCCGCGGCGGCGCGCTGCCGGTAGTGTGGTGACCCGCAGGCGCCCTGCCTGCCCGTCAGTGTCGACACCGTCCACGCTCGCGACAGACAAGGAAACCCGATGACCGCTCCGTCCTCCCGCGTCTCCGACCGCATCGGCTCGATCGCCGAGTCCGCCACTCTTGCCGTCGACGCCAAGGCGAAGGCCCTCAAGGCAGCCGGAGAGGATGTGATCGGGTTCGGCGCCGGGGAGCCGGACTTCCCGACGCCAGGCTACATCGTGGACGCCGCCGTCCAGGCGGCCTCCGAGCCGCGGTTCCACCGGTATTCCCCGGCCGCCGGGCTGCCGGAGCTGCGCCAGGCGCTGGCGGAGAAGACGACCCGGGACTCCGGCTTCGCCGTGGAGCCCGGTCAGGTGCTGGTGACCAACGGCGGCAAGCAGGCCGTCTACAACACCTTCGCCACGCTGCTGAACCCCGGTGACGAGGTCATCGTGCCGACGCCGTACTGGACCACTTACCCAGAGGCCATCAGGCTCGCCGGCGGCGTGCCCCGCGAGGTCTTCGCGGGCCCCGATCAGGGCTACCAGGTGACCGTCGAGCAGCTGGAGGCCGCGCTGACCGAGCGCACCAAGGTGCTGCTGTTCGTCTCGCCGTCGAACCCCACCGGGGCCGTCCACTCCCCCGAGGCCACCGAGGAGATCGGCCGCTGGGCCGCGCAGAAGGGCCTGTGGGTCGTCACCGACGAGATCTACGAGCACCTCACCTACGACGGCGTCCCCTTCACCTCCATCGCCTCCCTACCCGAGCTGGCCGACCAGGTGGTCGTGCTCAACGGCGTCGCCAAGACCTATGCGATGACCGGCTGGCGCGTCGGATGGATGGTCGGCCCCGGCGACGTCATCAAGGCCGCGGCGAACCTGCAGTCGCATGCCACCTCCAACGTCGCCAACGTCTCCCAGATGGCCGCCCTCGCCGCGGTGACCGGGCCGCTGGACGCCGTGGAGGAGATGAAGGTCGCCTTCGACCGGCGCCGCCGCGCCATGGTGGAGGGCCTCAACGCGGTGGCCGGCTTCTCCTGCCCGACCCCGCAGGGCGCCTTCTACGCCTATGTGGACGTCCGGGACGCGCTGGCGGACGGTGCACGGCCGGCGGAGGTCGCCGGACGCACCCCCACCACCTCTGCCGAGCTGGCCGAGCTGATCCTCGAGGAGGCGAAGGTCGCCGTCGTGCCGGGCGAGGCCTTCGGGCCCAGTGGGTACCTGCGCCTGTCCTACGCCCTGGGCGACGACGACCTCGCCCGCGGCCTGGAGCGGATCCAGCGTCTGCTCGGCACCGCCTGAGCACCCCCGCGGTCCTGTGCCAACGGCGCCAGCGGTGCCGGTGGAACGCACAGGACGCCCGCGGGGCTCACCGCCGTCGCCGCCGCATGTGAGCGTCGCGGGCATCACACCATAGACTGGAGACATCCACCTGCCGAGGGCGCCAGGTCATTCACCACTGATCACACCAGGAAAGGGATGAGCTGAACCATGCGCATCGGACTCCTCACCTCAGGCGGAGACTGCCCCGGCCTCAACGCCGTCATCCGGTCAGCCGTGCTGCACGGCATCAAGAGCTACGGCGACGAGTTCGTCGGCTTCCGCGGCGGCTGGCGCGGGCTCATCGAGGGTGACTACATGGAGCTGGGCCGCCAGGACGTCCGGGGCCTGGCCCGCGACGGCGGCACGATCCTGGGCACCTCCCGCACCCACCCGTACAACCACCCGCAGGGCGGCCCGGAGAACATCCGGAAGATGATGCGCCGCCATGACATCGACGCGGTCATCGCGATCGGCGGCGAGGGCACCCTGGCCGGCGCGCGCCGACTGGCCGCCGACGGTCTCCCGGTGGTGGGCGTACCCAAGACCATCGACAACGACCTGAAGGCCACCGACTACACCTTCGGCTTCGACACCGCGATCTCCATCGCCACCGACGCGATGGACCGACTGCGCACCACCGGCGAGTCCCACCACCGCTGCATGGTGGCCGAGGTCATGGGTCGCCACGTCGGCTGGATCGCGCTGCATTCGGGCATGGCCGCCGGTGCGCACGCGATCCTCATCCCGGAGCAGAAGGTCAGCCTGGACCAGGTCAACGAATGGGTCGAGCAGGTCCACTCGCGGGGACGCTCGCCGCTGGTCGTCGTCGCCGAGGGCTTCATCCCCGAAGGCGCCGAGGAAGCCTTGGCCGGCAAGGGCCAGGAGGCCGACGGGCGCCCGCGCCTGGGCGGCATCGGGGAGTGGCTCACCCATCAGATCGAGGAGACCACCGGCATCGAGACCCGCAACACCACGCTGGGACACATCCAGCGCGGCGGGAATCCCACCGGCTATGACCGGGTGCTCGCCACCCGCTTCGGCATGAAGGCCCTGGACCTCGTCCACGAGGAGGCCTGGGGACATATGGCCGCGCTGCGGGGAACCGAGATCGTGAAGGTGGACCTCGCCGACGCCCTCGACGGACTCAAGGAGGTCCCGCAGTCCCGCTACGAGGAGGCGAAGATCCTCTTCGGCCGCTGAGCCGGCCGGCGAGCACCGGCTGACGAGCACCGGTCCTGATCAGCGTCCGCCCGGGCGGCGCGTAGAGTGGCCTGCATGTCCCTGACCGAGCAGACCCGGCAGATCGTCAAGCTGGCCTGGTGCCGCATGCTGGACCTCGAGGACACCGACCTCGACCTCGGCGACCCCCGGGTGCGGGTGGAGGCCGTGGCCGAGGATGCCGCGGCGGTGACGTTCGTCCGGCTGTTCGACCGCACCGTGATCTTCGGACCCGCCGAGGTCATCGGCGAGGCCCGCCGGTACAGCGATGCGGAGCTGGCCCGGGAACGCACACTGCTGTCTCTGGTGCGCGCACATCGTTCCGGCGCCCGAGCGCTGGGTGCCGCCCACCTGCTCTACTGCGAGGAGCCTCCGCAGATCAGACCGCGCGCCGACGTCGCCGTCTCCTTCGAACCGGAGCATGTCACCAGGCTCATGGCCGCCTCCCCGGCCGACGACGTCGCCGCCTCTGGGCTCGCGGAGGCCGGCTGGGCGGCCGCCCTGGTGGAGGACCGGCCATCGTCCGCTCCCGGTGCACCGGGACACAGCGAGGGCTCTGCCGGGGCCGATTCCCGGGAGCAGGTGCTGGCCGCCGCAGGCCGGGAGGTCTGGCAGCAGATGATCGCTCAACTGGGTGTGCTCACCCATCCGGCCCACCGCGGGTCCGGCCACGGACGCTACATCGCCTCCGTGGCGGTGGAGGAGGCGTTCGTCGACGGCCTCGTCCCGCAGTGGCGCGCCGCCATGGACACGGAGGCCTCACATCGGGCCGCCATCCGGCTCGGCTTCAGCGAGGCCGGCTCCCAGACCACGGTCCTGCTGGACTGAGGCGACGCGCCGACTGAGGCGTCGCGTGGAATGAGGTGACGCGCAGACTGGGTCCTGCCCGGACCCGGCCACCGCCCGCGGCGTGTGGGTCTCAGCGGGGACCGCGCAGGAAGTCGCCCTGCGGACGCCCGACCGTCTTGCCGGCGTCGGGACGCACAATGAGCTCCTGGGCGGCGGCGTAGAAGGTCTGCACGGGTGTGGCGGCATCGCTGGCGCCCTCGGCCTCAACCTTGCCCTCGGCCTCAACCTCCACCTCGGCCTGCGACGTGTCACGCACCACCAGGCGGGCTTCGGGATCCACCCGGCGCTTGAGCAGCGCCAGAGCGATCGGACCCATCTCGTGGTGCCGGGCCACCGAGGTCACGGTGCCCACGGACCGCTCGGAGGACAGGCTATCCGCAGTGGCGGCGTCCACATCGGCCGGCGCCAGGACGGCGGATCCGGCCGCGGGCAGCGTGTGCTCGCTGCCGTCCAGGTGCAGGAACACCAGACGGCGCGGCGGGTGCCCCAGATTGTGCACCCGGGCGACCGTCTCCTGCCCGCGGTAGCAGCCCTTCTCCAGATGCACTGCGGTGCGGATCAGGTCGAGTTCGTGCGGGATGGCCTTCTCATCCACCTCGGTGGCCAGTCGAGGCCGCCAGGAGGCGATGCGCAGCGCCTCGGCGGCGAGCACTCCGGCCAGGCGCAGGCCCTGGACCTCCAGCGCGTCGACGGCGTCGGTCAGCCGGGGGCGCTCCACCAGGGTCAGGTGCCAGGACCAGTCGGAGCCCGGGTGGTCAACCTCGTCGACGGCGGCGTAGCTGGCCGCACCGGGCCCCAGTCGCGGCCACGGATCCTCCCAGCGCACCGGCAGCTCCCCGGGGAGATCCTGCGGCAGCGCCGTAGTGGAGCCGAGCACCGCCACCTCGCCGGTGCGGTCGGCGATCTCCACGCGCAGCATGAACTTCATGGACTCCAACCAGGAGGCCAGCTGGGCGCCGTGGCCGCCCTCGGTGATCAGCCAGGCGGTCTCACCGTCGTCGACCACCGCGGCGTCATGCTCGATGCGCCCGGAGACGTCGAGCAGCAGCAGCTCGGTGGACTGCCCGGCAGGCAGCGACGCCACCTGCTGGGAGGACAGCGTGGTCAGCCAGGAGAGCCGGTCCGGCCCGGTGACGGTGACCACGGCTCGATGGGAGAGGTCCACGACGGCGCGGCCCTGGTCCAGGGCGCGCTGTTCACCGGTCGGGTCGCCGTAGTGGGCGGCGACGGCGGCGTCCACGCCTCCTGCGGCAACCGCGCCCTCACGGGCCAACAGCGGACTGGTGCTCTCGGTGCTCACGGGGATGCTCCTTCGGCGGGGTGATCAGTCGGCCGACTCGGCCGCCGTCGCCCGGCGATCCAGGATCGCGGAGGCGTGGGGCTCCATCTCGCCGTCGACGCCGCGGGTGTCCCAGCGCCAGAACAGCTGGCCGTTCACCAGGCCGAACATGCGAGTGGCCCCGCCGTATTCCGCAGCGTGCTCGCCGCGCATGACCGCGTCGGTCGCGATCTGCAGCTGCGGACCCTTGATCTGGCCGTAGTACAGCTCCGTGAGGCTGCCGGGGTGGGAGATCGTCGCCGTGATCGGGTAGGAGCCGTCATCATTGACGAGGTCCTCCACCTCGGAGGCCGTCTTGTAGGCGGGCACCACGTCGGCAGGGCTCAGCCCGGGGCCGACGTCGGCGTCGGCGCGCGGACGGTCCAGGGACCAGAAGCCGGTCTCCACGCTCAGCGGGCGCAGCCGGGTGCCGGACTCATCGGTGAGCCAGGACACGGCACGGTACTCCACGAACTCCAGCCCCGAGTCCCGGAATGTGACGTGCTGCGTGAAGGTCGGGTCGGACTCCTCCCCTGAGCCGAGACGGCCCTGCCCCTCCCAGCTGCCGAGCAGCCAGTACAGGGGAGCCAGCTCAGGAGTGAGGTCAGTGGGCAGCTCCATAGGTGCCAAGGGTCAGCGCTGCCCCTTGTACAGGCGAGACACGACGGTCCAGGAGATGCCGGCGATGACCAGCGTCGCCAGGATCAGCAGCCCGATGAAGAAGATCTCCAGGGCCAGCAGCGAGACGTTCTGCAGTGCGAATTCCATGCCGCAGAGTCTACCTCCGACGCCGGCCCCGTGCGCCGCGCCCGACCGCAGATGACCTGCGCCCCGTCCGACGCCCGTGGAGCTCGTGGAGCCCGTGGCGGCTTCAGACGAACAGCAGACGCTCGGTGAAGTAGACCAGAGCTCCCATGCCGGCGATCGGTGCCGCGCCCACCGCCATCGCGGACAGCGTGGCCGCCGGCGCCCCCTGAATGATCAGGAAACGGCGCATCGCCGCGATGAGCGCCCCCGCGACCAGACCCAGCAGTCCGGAGAACAGCAGGGTCAGCTCGCCCCAGAGCAGCGCCGTGCTCAGAGAGCCCGCGAAACCGCCGAGGAGCACCAGCGGCAGGGCGACGGCGTCTCGCACCGGCAGGCAGGCCATCAGCACGGACACGGCCAGGCTGATCCCCGCCAGACCGACCACCGAGAGCTCACCCCCCGCGCCGGTGACGTCCAACAGGGCCCAGTCCTCGAACAGCGCCAGCCCGGGCACCGCCAGCACACCGAGGGCGTCCTCACCATCAGCGAGGCCGACCAGCTCGGCGGGATAGCGCAGGCCGGCCACCCATCCGGCCGCCGTCGTGGAGATCACCACACCCGCACTCGCCCCCAGGGTGGACTCCAACCGGTGGGGCCGGCCGGTGCCGCGCAGCACCTGGATGACGAACACCGCCATCACGCCGAAGGCCAGCGCCACCGAGGACCAGAAGAACAGGGACTCCACCTCGTTGACGATGGCCGCACCCAGGGCGGCGACGATTCCCGCCAGCAGGATGACCGACGACAGCGAGCGCCGCGCCGTCACCCCCATGAGCTGGGGCCAGCCGAGGGCCAGGATCACGCAGATGGCGCAGACGACCACGGTGAGCGCGGCGGTGCCCGCCCAGGAACCCGCCACCAGGGCGATCGCCGAGAGCAGGGCCGAGGCGGCCACCGGGAAGTACTTCACATCACGCCATCTTGCCAGAGGTGGCCCGCGGTCCTTCCGTGACGCGGCCCGCGGGCCGCTGACCAGCGGTGCCGATATACTCGTCGTCGTGCGGTCCCAGGCGCACGAGACGGCGACGTCATAGTCGGCGCCGACGACGCGCCGGCGGTCACACTGGGAGACGACTCACGCGAGGGAGGGACCCGGATGGCTCAGGTGCTGCTGCTCTCTGACGCCCCCGACGACGCCCTACCCTCCCTGGAGCTGCTGACCCACCGGGTCCGCGTCTTCCCCGCCGAAGCCTCCTCCATCGTGCGGGCGCCGAACGCCGACATCACCCTGGTGGACGCCCGTCGCCAACTGGCCCACGCCCGCTCGCTGTGCCAGCTGGTGAAGTCCTCGATGCTGACCCCGATCATCGTCATCGTCTCCGAGGCCGGGCTGGCCACCCTCAACGAGTCCTGGCAGATCGACGACTTCGTGCTGGCCGACGCGAACCCCGGCGAGGTCGACGCCCGGATCCGGCTGGCCGCCGTCGAAGTCGAGGAGGAGGCCCCCACCGGAGAGATCCGCGCCGGGGGAATCACCATCGACGAGACCACCTATATGGCCACCATCGACGGGCGACTCCTGAACCTCACCTATAAGGAGTTCGAGCTGCTCAAGCACCTGGCGCTGCACCCCGGCCAGGTCTTCACTCGCGACCGGCTGCTCCACGACGTCTGGGGCTATGACTACTTCGGCGGCACCCGGACCGTGGACGTCCACATCCGTCGCCTGCGCGCCAAGCTCGGCCCGGACCACGAGTCGCTGATCGGCACGGTGCGCAACGTCGGCTACCGGCTGGTGGTCGCCGACGCCGGCAAGGACAGCGACGACGACGCCGACGCCTGACCACAGACCAGCCCACGTCCGCCCACGTCCAGGAGGATCTCCCCCATGAGCACTGCCCAGCCCGTCGTCGTCACCGCCTCCTTCCACCCCGCCGAAGGTCGGCGCGACGAGGTCATCGCCGCCCTCGAGAAGGCGATCCCCCGCGTCCACGAGGAGCCCGGCTGCAACCTGTACTGCATCCAGGACGCCCCGGACGGCACGCTGCTGATGATCGAGCACTGGGACTCCGCGGAGGCGCTCGACGGCCACGGAGCCGGCGAGCCCGTGGCGGAGCTGAACCGGGACCTGGAGGGGTCCCTCGCCCGCCCGGTGGAGGTCACTCGGCTGACCCCTCGGCCGATCGGCCAGCCTGCCAAGGGCGCCCTCCTCGGCTGAGACCCCGGCGTCCGTCCTCCGATACGGCGTCCGTCCTCCGATACAGTGGAGACATGAGGCCCCAGGAGACCCAGACCGCCCCTGAGACGACCGTCGAACTGTGCGGAGGCGCCCCCACCGCAGACCAGGTGGACGCCCTGGTCGAACTGGCCCGCGCCGCAGAGGAGGCGGACGCCAATCCGCCGTTCTCGGAGCAGACCCTGGTGGAGCTGCACCAGGCCGCCGACTCCGGCGACCCCCAGGCCCCGCTGCGCATCGCCTACGCCTGGGCCGCCCCGGACGAGCACCGCACCGATCATCAGCATCTGCTCACCGGCGCCGGCGTCGTCGTCCTCGGTGCCGAAGACGCCCCCGACGTCCTCGAGCTGGTGGTCCGCCCCAACTGCCGCCAGCACGGCATCGGCGGGCAGCTCACCGCAGCCCTGGCCGACGACGTCCTCGCTCCGCAGCCCGGACGCGTCCAGCGGGCTTGGGCCCACGGTGAGCACGACGCCGCCGCCCGCCTGGCCACCCGCTACGGCTGGGCCCCGGTCCGCGAACTGTGGCGGATGCGCCTGACCTCGCTGGACGAGGTCCCCTCCCCCCGCCTGCCGGAGAGCGTCACCATCCGGGCCTTCGAGCCCGGCCGTGACGAGGAGGACTGGCTGCGGGCCAACGCCGCCGCCTTCGCCACCCACCCCGAGCAGGGCCGCCTCACCCGGGCGGACCTCGATGCCCGCATGGCCGAGGACTGGTTCGATCCGTCCGGCTTCCTGCTCGCCGAGGAGGGCGGTCAGCTGCTGGGCTTCCACTGGACCAAGGTCCACCCCGGCGAGGACGGCGGAGCCGAACCGCTGGGCGAGGTCTACGTGGTCGGCGTCGTCCCGGATGCGCAGGGCCGCGGACTCGGGTACTCTCTGACGCTGGCCGGCATCGAGCATCTGCGCTCGCAGGGGCTGGGCGCGATCATGCTGTACGTGGACGCGGACAACACCGCCGCCGTCGAGCTCTACCGCAAGCTCGGGTTCACCCGCTGGGACGTGGACACCATGTACGCCCCGGTGACCGAGCCCGGTGCGGAGCCCGCCTGACCCATCCCGACTGCGTGAGACAGCGAGCATCCATCCGATGAACCCCCGGCCGAGCGCCCGCGCCGAGAGCACCGGCACCACCTCCGGTGACGTCCCTGCCAGCCTCACCGACTCCGACGAGACGCCCGCCGCCGCAGGAGGTCCCTTGCGCCGAGTCCCCCGCCGCCGGGCGCCGGCCCACGCCGACGACGGCACCGACGCCCAGATCCTCGCCGCCGGAGCCCTCTGCTGGCGCCTGCACCGCGGGGAGCTGGAGGTCCTGCTCATCCACCGGCCCCGCTATGACGACTGGTCCTTCCCCAAGGGGAAGCTCGACCCCGGCGAGACCCTGCCCGAATGTGCCGTGCGGGAGGTCGCCGAGGAGATCGGGCTCAAAGTCCGCCTGGGCGTGCCGCTGCCGATCACCCGCTACGACGTGAGGAAGAACGGGCGCGCCAAGCCCAAGGAGGTCTGGTACTGGGCGGCCCGGATCATGGAGGGCACCCCGACGCCGGACGGCTCCGAGACCGACGAGGTCCGGTGGGTCTCGGTGGACACCGCCCGCGAGATGCTCACCAATGTCACGGACCGTGAGCCGCTGGACGAGCTCGAGCGGCTGCATGCGGACCTGCGGCTGCACACCAGCCCGTTCGTGGTGCTGCGCCACGCCAAGGCCAAGCCTCGGGCCAGCTGGTCCCGCGCCGAGGGCGAACGCCCCCTGGCGGCCACCGGGAAGCGCCAGGCCAAGGCCGTGGAGCGGCTGCTGACCGCCTGGCGGCCGCGGCTGATCGAGACCTCCCCGTGGCGTCGCTGCGTGGAGACCGTGGCGCCCTATGTGAAGCGCCACCGTCACAAGCTCAAGCACCGCAAGTCCCTCACGGAGAAGCGTGCCGAAGAGGATCCGCGCAAGACCCTCCACCGCACCCGCAAGTGCCTGGAGGTCCTGCAGCCCACGGTGCTGTGCACCCACCGTCCGGTGCTGCCGATCGTGCTCGGGGAGGTCCGCAGCTGGATCCACGACGAGCGCCTGCTCCAGGCCATGCCGGAGGCCGACCCCTTCCTGAAGCCAGGCGCGGTGCTGGTCGCCCAGCAGGCGGTGGACCGCAGCGGCGAGATCGTCTCCGTGGAGGTCTACGAGCCGTTCGAGGACTGACAGCCGGTCGAACGTGACGGTAGTCTCACCGTATGAGCGTTGAGAAGAACGTCCACCCCACTGCGGTGCTTCGTCGGGATGAGGACCGCGGCCGTGCCGAGCTGTGGGACACCCTGGACGGCGTCGAGACCTTCATCGGGTTCATCGGCTACACCGAGGAGACCATCGGCGGCCAGCAGGTGAAGCGCCTGCAGCACACGATCATCGATCCGCAGTTCGGCCGTCGCGGCTATGCCCGCTGCCTGGTGACGCTGCTGCTGGACGAGCTCGTCGCCGAAGGGTGGTCGTTCCTCTCCGAGTGCAGCTACATCGATCAGTACCTGCACCGCTATCCGGAGTACCGGAAGCACCAGGCGCCGGTGAGCTGAGCGCGGCGCCTCCGGCGTCGGCCGTCCGCACCCGGTGCGCCTCCGGCGTCGGCCGGTATGCTGGGCACCGTGAGCGACGCGATCCCCACCCCGTATGAGGACCTGCTGGCCGAGGTGCTGGCCGAGGGCACGCCCAAGTCGGACCGCACCGGCACCGGAACGCGCAGCGTCTTCGGCCGGCAGCTGCGCTTCGACCTGCGTGACTCGTTCCCCCTGATCACCACCAAGCGCGTGCACTTCAAGTCGGTCGCGCTGGAGCTGCTGTGGTTCCTGCGCGGGGACTCCAACGTGCGCTGGCTCCAGGAGCGCGGTGTGCGGATCTGGAACGAGTGGGCTGACGCGGACGGCGAGCTGGGCCCGGTCTACGGCGTGCAGTGGCGCAGTTGGCCCACTCCCGACGGCGGCTCCATCGATCAGATCGCGCAGGTGGTCGACTCGCTGCGCACGAATCCGGACTCGCGCCGCCACGTGGTCACTGCCTGGAATCCGGCCGAGGTGGAGAAGATGGCCCTTCCGCCCTGCCATGTGATGTTCCAGTTCCATGTGGCCGAGGGGCGGCTGTCCTGCCAGCTGTACCAGCGCAGCGCGGACCTGTTCCTGGGTGTGCCGTTCAACATCGCCTCCTATGCCCTGCTGACCCTGATGGTCGCCCAGCAGACCGGCCTGGAGCCTGGAGAGTTCATCTGGACCGGTGGGGACTGCCACATCTACGACAACCACGTGGAGCAGGTCACCGAGCAGCTCTCCCGGGACCCCTACCCGTATCCGCGCCTGCGGATCGGCCGCACTCCGGAGTCGATCTTCGCCTACGAGTATGAGGACTTCGAGGTCCTCGACTACCAGCACCACCCCACCATCTCCGCACCGGTGGCCGTATGACGGCGCCCGAGTCCGCCGCCCGCCCCTGGGTCGGGATGATCTGGGCGCAGACCCGCGACGGCGTGATCGGCCGCGACGGTGACATGCCGTGGCACCTTCCGGAGGACTTCGCGCACTTCCGCGCCCAGACGCGCGGCCGCCCGGTGGTGATGGGGCGTCGCACCTGGGAGTCGCTGCCGGAGTCCGTCCGTCCCCTGCCGGGACGGCGCAACATCGTCATCACCGGTGACGCCGACCGGGCTGCGACGATCACCGCCGCCGGCGCCGAGACGGCGTCCTCCCTGGACGCCGCCCTCGATCTGGCCTGCTCGCCGGGTGCCGATGGGCAGCCGCCTGCGAAGGTCTGGATCCTCGGCGGAGGGCGCATCTACGCGGAGACCGTGGAGCAGGACCTCGCCGACGGCGCGGTGGTGACGGTGATCGACCTCGACGTCGACGGCGACACCTACGCCCCGCAGCTGCCGCCGTCGCGCTGGGAGCTCTGCGCCGCAGACCCGGCAGAGGGCTGGCACACCGCCGCCGACGGGCAGCGCTACCGCTTCGAGACTCTCTGCCGCCACGACGGCGAAGTGGATCCGGACAGCGACTGAGCGCTCCGGCCGCCGGTCCGGCCCGGCGGCCGGGGAACCGTGACACTGACCCACCGGCGGCCTACCGTCGTGTCATGAGCACGATGCCAGGGCTGGGCGAGGCGGAGGACTGGAGCGCCGACGCTCCCCACCGCAAGCTGTGGAAGCTGCTGCTCGGCGTCCTTCTGCTGCTCGTTGCCGTCGGTGTGGTGATCGGCGCCGCGGCGCAGTACGCCGGCGACACCTCCTCAGGATTCGCAGCGGGCGACCCCCTCGGGGTCTACCTGATCGGCATGCTGCTGGGCGGGTTCCTGTTCGTGGTGGTGCCCGCCGTCGTCGCAGCCTGGCTGATCTGGAGCTGGCGCCGCGGCCTCTGACTCGAGCCGGGGTCGGCCCGGATGATGACGCCGCATGAGCCGGACGTGATGCTCGCCACTCGGTCTCACGGACCGAGTTCGTTACCCTGGTAGGCATGGCTTCTACGACATCCCCCGCAGTCTCGGCCCTCTCCGACGCCACCGGCGCGACTCCGTCCGTCGGGATCGTGGGCTGGCGCGGCATGGTCGGCTCCGTGCTCATCCAGCGCATGCTCGACGAGGGGGACTTCGACCACATCTCCCCGGTGTTCTTCTCCACCTCCAACGCCGGCGGGCCCGCCCCGAGCTTCGACGGCGTGCAGCCGGCCGAACCCACGCTCCAGGACGCCTATGACCTGGACACTTTGGCGAAGCTGCCGATCATCGTCACCGCGCAGGGCGGCGACTTCACGAAGGCCGTCCACCCGAAGCTGCGCGCGGCCGGATGGGGCGGCATCTGGATCGACGCCGCCTCGACGCTGCGCATGGCCGAGGACTCCATCATCACCCTCGACCCCATCAACCGGGACGTCATCGACGCCGGCCTGGCCGCCGGCGTGAAGGAGTTCATCGGCGGCAACTGCACCGTCTCCTGCATGCTGATGGGCTTGGGCGGACTGTTTTCCGAGGGCCTGGTCGAGTGGGGCACGGCGATGACCTACCAGGCGGCCTCCGGCGGCGGCGCCAAGCACATGCGTGAGCTGCTGACCCAGTTCGGCGACCTGCACAGCGCCGTGGGCGAGGAGCTCGCCGATCCGGCCTCCGCGATCCTGGAGATCGACCGCAAGGTCCTCGAGTCCCAGCGCGGCGGCCTGGACGCCTCCCAGTTCGGAGTGCCGCTGGCCGGCTCGCTCATCCCCTGGATCGACGCGGACCTCGGCAATGGCGTCGCCAAGGAGGAGTGGAAGGCCGGGGTGGAGACCAACAAGATCCTGGGCCGCGGCGACTCACTGGCCCCCGGGGTGGAGCGCCGCGGGGAGAGGATCCCGTTCGACTCCCTGTGCGTGCGGGTGGGCGCCCTGCGCTCCCACTCCCAGGCACTGACGCTGAAGCTGCGCGAGGACCTCGAGGTCTCTGAGATCGAGTCGATCATCGCCGCCGGCTCCGACTGGGCGAAGGTGGTCCCCAACGAGAAGGAGGCCACCATGGAGCAGCTCACCCCGGTGGCCGCCACCGGCGAGCTGACCATCCCGGTGGGCCGCATCCGCAAGCTGGAGATGGGCCCGGAGTACATCTCCGCCTTCACCGTGGGCGACCAGCTCCTCTGGGGTGCGGCCGAGCCGCTGCGCCGCATGCTGCTGATCGCGGTCGGCAAGCTCTGAGACCGCCCCACGCCCGCTGACGCCTCGGCGCTTTCTCCGGGGCCCCGCGCCCGCGCCACCGCACGACGGCGGCGCCCTGCCTCTCACCGAAGCAGGGCGCCGTCGTCGTCCCCCTTTCAGGGGCCCACCTCCGCGCTGAAGCGCTTCACGATGGCCTGACGTCCCTGGAACAGGGACGGCGTCCATCGCCTACGGCATCACCACGGGCAGCCCGGCCACCATCCGGCCCGCAGCAGGGAACCGGTGACCTTCTCCACCGCAGGCCGCCACACGTCCCGCGAACGCCGATCGGTGATTCGCAGGTCTTCCCACCCGAGCAGCTGGAGGCCCTCCTGGCGCGCCACGTCTCGTTCGATCTGGAGCGGGTCGGAGTGATGCCGCCCCTCGTAGTTGATGGCGATCCGCCATCGGCGCAGCATCAGGTCCGGCTGGTGGACCGCACGCCCGCTCTCGTCCAGGATCCACGCGTTCACCTCCGGCTCCGGCAGGCCGGCCCGGTGCAGCGCTAGGCGCAGCTGAGTCTCCCGCGGAGAGTCCGACCCGACCCGTGCCAACTCCAGCGCGGCCCGCGCCGTCGCCGCCCCCGGGGTGCCCCGCCGGCCTTGGACCACGCCCCTCAACGTCTCGAGGTCCGTCCAGGGTTCGACGATGCCTTCGAACTCGGGACGCGGGATCCTGATGAGCTGATCGGCGAGGACCACCAGCTCATCCACGGTGGACTCCCGAGCGAGGTCCACCCACGTCCGGGCCGGCCCGGTGCTGAGCACCCCTGCCACCCGCACCAGCTGTGACGCGGGGACTCGCGCTCGGTACCCCAGCACCAGACCGTCCCTCCGCAGCGCCTTGCGCCCGTCCACGCGGGTCAGGTGGAACGGCGGCCCCAGCGGCGCGGCACCGTCGCCCGGACGGTGACCAGGCAGGCCGAGGAGCGCCGCCGCGGTGGCATGAGAGGCGGCATGCTGTCCGTCAGCGGTCAGCGCCTGAAGGGTGAGACGCGCCTGCAGCGCGGGATCATCGACCGTCAGCCCCGCCGAGTAGAGGCCGCGCCCCAGGCGGAGAAGCTCTCCGCGCCGCACACCGCGGCGGAGGTCCTCATCACTGTAGCCCCGTGACTGCCACGCCGCGCGCGGCAGCCCGCGCACGGCCCGGCGGGAGACCCGCCGTGAGGGGCGGGAGGGATCAGGGCCGGGGGCGGACGCGGGGGCAGGACGGCTCATGCCTCCATCCCACCAGGTCACCGACACAGCCGCAGACGTTCTCCACAGGCACGCCTCGGCGTCCCCTTTTCAGGGATGCGCCGACGGACTGAAGCGCTTCAGAAGGCTGGGTTATCCCTGGAATGGGGACAGCGACTGCGGCGTCGGGCAGCGGAGGCGCGCCTGAGACCCGCGGTGCAGAACGGCGCCTGAGACCGGCGGTGCAGAACCGCGCCTGAGACCCACGCTGCAGAACCGCGCTCCGAGAGCCGCAGGCAGGAGCCCTGCTCAGAACTCTCCTCGAAGCGCTGTTCAGAGCTCGCAGCCGATGAGCACCGGCTCCGGGTGCAGTTCGATGCCGAAGGCCTCCCGGACCCGGTCACGCACCGCCCCGGCCACGGTCAGCAGGTCCGCCGTGGAGGCGTCTCCCCGGTTGGTGACCGCCAGCGTGTGCTTGGTGGACAGCGAGGCCCGCCCATCCACCAGATCCGCCCCGAAGCCCTTCTGGCAGCCGGCGCGGTCGATGAGCCAGGCCGCGGAGAGCTTCACCCGCGGGGAACCGTCCACATCCGGCAGGGCAGGGAAGCGCGGCGCCCCCTCGGGCAGGGTGGCCAGCACATCCTCCCCCACGATCGGGTTGGTGAAGAACGAACCGGTGGACCAGGTGTCGTGGTCGGCGGGGTCCAGGACCATGCCCTTGCCGGCCCGCAGGGCCAGCACCGTGGTGCGCACGTCGGCCAGTGGCGCACGCCGCTGATCCTCCGCCGCGTTGACGTCCAGGCTCAAGGAGCGCGCCAGCTCCGCATAGCGGACCGGCGACGACGGCGTGGCCTCACCTCGGTGGGTCAGACGGAACCGCACCGAGAGCACCACGTAACGCGGCGAACCGTGCAGCGTGGTGCGCTTGAGCATCGAGTCCCGGTACCCGAAGTCCAGCTCCTCGTTGCTCAGCGTCACGACCTCGCCCAGCAGCCGGTCCCAGGCGCGGACGTCCACCAGCGTCTGGGACACCTCGGCCCCATAGGCGCCCACGTTCTGCACCGGGGTCGCCCCGGCGGCCCCGGGGATCCCGGAGAGGGCTTCCAGGCCCGCATACCGGCGCTGCACGGTCCAGGCGACGACGTCGTCCCATTCATGTCCGGCCGCGACGGTGACCATCACGTCGCCGTCGTCGTCGTTCACCGGTGCCGCGGTGATGCCGGTGAAGGCCAGCTGCAGCACAGTGCCGGCGAAGCCATCGTCGGCCACCAGCAGGTTGGAGCCGCCGCCGAGCACCAGCAGGGTGTCCCCGCTGGCGGCGCGGTCCTCTTCGGACGGCAGCGGATGGCGGGAGAGCGTCTGCAGGGCCTCGAACTCGGTGCCGGCGACGACCCACTCCCCTGCGGTGCCGCCCACTCGGGCGGTGGTGTGGTCGCTGAACCGGCGCATGACGGTCTGCCGCATCAGTCCCGGATGTCCACATCGGTCGGGTTCAGCACTCGGCGCAGGAAGTCCTGGGTCCGGGGCTGCTGCGGGTCGCCGATGACCTCGGCGGCGGGGCCCTCCTCGACCACGCGCCCCTGATCCATGAACACGACCCGGTCGGCGACCTCCCGGGCGAAGGCCATCTCATGGGTCACCACGATCATGGTCATCCCGGCCTCGGCGAGCTGCCGCATGATCGCCAGCACATCCCCGACCGTCTCCGGGTCCAGGGCGGAGGTCGGCTCGTCGAAGAGCATCAGCGCCGGGCGCATGGTCAGCGCGCGGGCGATCGCCACCCGCTGCTGCTGGCCTCCGGAGAGTTGGTCCGGACGGCGCTGGGCGAGCTCCTCGAGCCCGACCCGGCGCAGCTGAGTCATGGCCTCCGCCTCGGCGTCCTCCTTCGGCTGTTTGAGCACCCGGCGCGGGGTGATCGTGCAGTTCTCCAGCACCGACAGGTGCGGGAAGAGGTTGAACTGCTGGAATACCATGCCGATGTGTCGGCGCATGGCGTCCAGGTCGACGTCGGGATCGGTGGCCTCGAAGGAGCCCACCGTGATGGTCCCCGCGTTGGGATCCTCAAGGCGGTTCACGCAACGCAGCAGCGTGGACTTCCCGGAGCCGGAGGCCCCGATCAGGCAGACCACCTCCCCGGGGCGCACCGACATGTCGATGCCCTTGAGCACCTCATTGTCCCCGTAGGCCTTGTGGAGGCCCGTGATGGTCACCCCGGCGGGGCCTCCCTCCGCAGAGGGATGTTCGGCCAGTTCAGGCTCGGTCATGTGGATCGGGCCTCCCTATTTCTTCCTCGGCGAGCGGTGCTCCATGCGGCGCGCCAGGATGGACAGCGGCACCGTGATGAGCAGGTAGCAGGCGCCGGCGGCCACCAGCGGAGTCAGACCCGCCTGGTAGATGTTGATGCCGTCGCGTCCGAACTTGGTCAGCTCGGCCGCACCCGCGGTCAGCCCGACCACGAAGATCAGCGAAGAGTCCTTGGTGAGCAGGATCGCCTCATTCGTCAGCGGCGGCAGCACGATGCGGAAGGCCTGCGGGATCTGGATGGAGACCATCGCCCGCCAGGCCGGCATGCCCAGGGCCCGTGCGGCCTCCACCTGGCCCTTCGGCACCGCCTGCAGACCGGCGCGCAGGGTCTCGGCGATGTAGGCGCTGGCGACCAGGCCGAGCGCCGAGCCGGCGATCTGCAGGGAGGTCAGGTTCCATCCGAAGGCGATCGAGACGCCGAACCCCAGGGCCAGGAACACCAGGATCGCAGGGATCCCGCGGAAGAACTCGATGTAGGCGGTCGCCAGCCACCGGTAGACCGGGAAGCTGGAGAGCTTCATCAGGGCCAGCACCGTGCCGCCCAGCAGGCCGAGCACGAATCCGACCGCCGTGTACTGCAGGGTGTTGACCAGCCCGACGGTGATGATGTCGGGGAACATCGGGCCGATGCGCTCGATGTCGAAGAAGCTGCGGTGGATCGCGCTCCAGTCCATGATGAACAGGAGAGCGATCAGCACCGCGACGAAGAGGCCGGCCTGGATCCCGAGGCTCAGCCGTGCTCGGTCACGGGTCGTCAGTGCCATGCGGGTCAGTCGTCGTCCTCGTCGGCGTCGGCGTCGGCGGCGTCATCGGCGTCGTCAGCGTCGTCCGCGTCATCGACCTCGTCGTCAGCGTCGTCAGCCTCCTCGTCGACGTCACCCTCCTCGGGAGTCTCGCCGCCGCCGAACCACAGGTCCTCGGCCTCGGCCATGAAGCCGCCGGACTCCATCTCCGCGAGGATCTCGTCCACCGCGTCGATGAGGTCCTGGTTGTCCGACTGGGCGGCGATGCCCAGCTGCTCGCCGGTGTCGATCTCCTCGACGAACTCGGAGCCCTCGTGCTCGCCGGCCTGGTAGCCGAGGATGGAGATGTTGCCGATGGCTGCCTCCACCTGGCCGGACTCCAGCCCCTGGATGAGCAGCCCGGAATCGGGGTAGGAGCGGATCTGGTACCCCTGCTCCTCCGCGTAGGTCTCTCCGGTGGTGTCCGCCTGCACGCCCACCGTGATGGAGTCGTCGATGTCCTCCAGGGAGCCGATGCCGGCGTCGGAGGCGGCCAGCAGACCCAGGTTGTCGTCCAGATACGGCTCGGAGAAGAGCATGTTGCCGGCGCGCTGCTCGGTGATCGTCATCCCAGAGATGGCCAGGTCGCAGGACGCCGCGTTGAGCGCCACACCGGACTGGATGCCCTCGAAGCTGGTCTGCACCACCTCGAGCTCGACGTCGAGCACCTCCGCGATGCCCTCGGCGATGTCGATGTCGAAGCCGACGACCGCGCCGTCGGCGTCGTAGTACTCGAACGGCGGGTAGGGCACGTCCGAGCAGACGGTCAAGGTGCCCTCGGAGATCAGCTCCACCTCACCGACCTCGAGGTCGAGCTCGGTCTCCACCTGCGGCTCGGCCTCGACGTCGCCCTCTCCCTCATCCTCGCCGCCGCAGGCGGTCAGGGCCAGGGCGGCGATCGCCGTCACGCCGAGCCCTCTGGCCACGTGGGTGCGCCGCGGGGCGGCAGGGCGTGCGACGGGCGCGACGGCGCCCTCCGCGGTCTCGATCTCCGTGGTGCTGGGCATGAGAGGTCCCCTGTTCGCTGGTGCTCGTGGGCCGCGCCGGTGCAGGTGCGGCGAATCCGTGTGGCGATTATACGGTGCTGACCGGCCCGCGGACGGGATCCTCGGGCCCGTGATCAGGCGTGATCCTCAGAGCCGGACGCTGACCTGGGACTTCGCCAGGACCTTGGCGCCTTCCAGGCTCACCGTCAGATCGACGCGCGCCGTGGCGGCCTCGACGTCGACCGCTCCGACCTTCCCGCTGATCAGCAGCGTGGCGGTGGGTGTGTCCGGGGGTCCGGCCTCGGCGTCCGGGACCGGGACCGGCTTGGTGAAGCGGGCCTGGTAGTCGACCACCCGGCCGGGGTCGCCCACCCAGTCGGTGACCAGGTCCACAGCCAGGCCCATGGTGAGCATGCCGTGGGCGATGACACCGTCGAGGCCGACCTCCCGGGCGAAGCGCTCGTTCCAGTGGATGGGGTTGTGGTCGCCGGAGGCGGCCGCGTAGCGGAGCAGGTCCGCACGGGAGAGCCGGACCTCCCGGCTGCCGATCTCCTGGCCCTTCTCCAGCGTGTTGATGTCCGGGGTGGTGGTGTCCGGGGTGCTCATGCGTCCTCCTCCTCGGCACGCACCAGCAGGGAGGAGGTCACGGTGCTGCGCGCCTCGCCCTCGGCGGTGGTGATCTCGACCTTGGTGGTGACCATCGCCCCGGCACCCATGACCCGGATCCGGTCCAGGGTTGCCTGGGCGTGCAGCGTGTCGCCGGCCAGGATGGGGCTGTGGTGGGTGAAGCGCTCGTCGGCGTGCACCACGCGGGAGAAGTCGATGCCGACCTCATCGTCGGCCACCACGGCGGCCTCCGCGCGCTGGGCGACGACGACGGCGAAGGTCGGCGGGGCGACCAGGTCACGGTGACCCAGGGCCGCGGCGGCGTCGACGTCATGGTGGGCGGGGTGCTCGGCCTTGACCGCGACGGCGAACTCGCGGATCGCCTCCCGGCTGACCTGATACGGCGCGGCCGCCGGGTAGACCCGGCCCTCCGCCTCGGTGGTGATGCTCAATGCGTCAGCGCCCTCTCTACTTCGACTGGTCCGCCCGGGCCTGGATGATCTGCTTGGCCTGCCGTTTGCGCAGCAGGATGGCGATCAGGTGGCTGATGATGCCCAGGCCGATGAGCCCGAGCCCGAGCCCGCGCAGGGTCGGCTCGAGGTCCGGCCCGACGGCGACGGCCGCCAGCACGACGCACACGACGCCGAGGAAGGTGGAGACCATCCCCAGCAGCAGCGTGCGTCGGTAGGCGGGCGTCCCGTTGGTCCACGGGTCCAGAGGCGGTGTGGTCATCGGGGCAATCCTACCGGGGACGGCGGCTCTGCCAGGCAGCTCCTCGCGCACGTGCCTGCGATGTGAGCCGGTTGTGAGGACCTCCAGCTAGTGTCCGGGGACACGCTGCACGCACGACTCCCCGAGGAGAAGCCGATGACCGACCAGCCGCACCGCCGGCCGCCGGAGCACCCGGCAGCCCCGGCGCCCGACAATCTCGGATTCGGCGCCGGACCGGCCCCCGGCTCCCTGCCGCCGCGCCTCGGATCTGCCCCGATGCTGCTGTGGCAGCGGATCGGTCTGGCCCTGCTGGCCGCCACGGTCGACACCGTCATCTTTGCGGTCAGTCTCCACGCGGCGGCACCCTCCTCCTTCCGCTGGCTGACCTTCCATCTGGAGGGCTGGCTGACCCTGAGCCTCATCGCTGTGCTGGCGGCGGGTATCGCCGCTCTGATCCGCGCGCTCACGGGCAGTGCGCTGCTCGCCGCCCTCGGCGTCGTGGGCTTCCTGCTGCTGGACTCGCTGCGTTTTGTGGTCGCCGTCCTGACGTCGCCGGATGTCCACACACCCGACTCTCTCTGGCACCATGTCCAGTTCTGGGCGCTCGTCCTGCTGGCCTGTGGGCTGCCAGACCTGCTCCCGTCCGGCCGTCGCGGACCCCGCGCCATGCCTCGCTTCCCCGCGGGTCGGCGCCCCGCTGCGCGTCCGGCCGCTCGGCTGGTCGGCACCCCGGCGACGGCGGCGCTGGCAGCCCTCTGCGCGTCACCCCTCGGGCTGGGCCTCGGCCTGGCGTTCGGGAACCATCCCTGGCCCTGGTCGCCCACCGCCCTGGCGGCGGTCCTCGGGCTGCTGGTGCTGGTGCTGGGCGTCTCCGGACTGCTCGCCGGGACACTGAGCCTGCTGCTGCGGCGGCTGGGGCACCTGCACCTGGTCACCGGTGTGGCCGCGGGAGTGGTGGTCGCCCTTCCGGCCAGGATGGTGTGGACTCCGCTGGCGAACCAGCTTCAGGAGATCATGCCCGGGCTTCACACGACCTGGGTGCTGATGGTGTGCCTGTGGGCCGTCGTCGTCGCCGCCGCGATCTTCACCGGCGTGCTGGACCGGCCGCGGCGTACCGGTCCAGGATGATGTCCACCAGCTCCGGAGGGGAAGCCGGCGGCGCCCCCGCGTCCTGCGGAGCGGGCAGCAGCGGCGCGGTGGTGACGTCGCCGGCCGCCTTCTCCAGCAGGGTCTGGAAGTAGCCGGGGGCCAGCAAGTAGCTGGCGACGACGACGCGCCCGCCCTCCCCCGCAGCGTCGCGGGCCTGCCGGGCATCGGCGACGGCCCCGGCCACCGTGGGCTGGGCTGCGGCGAGGAAGGCCACCTCGACGTCGGCCCCCAGGCGCGCGGACAGGCGGCGGCCCATCTCATGGCAGTCCTCGACGGCGGCCGGGTCCGAAGATCCCGCCACCCCCAGGATGATCCGGTCCGTGCCCGGGGACGCGCCGGCCTCCGCCAGGCGGCGCACCAGGATGTCCACGAGCCGGTCATCCGGGCCGAGGGCCCCGGCGATGGCGACCTCACGGCCGACGTCGGCGGTCTCCATCCTCAGGTCCACGTGGACGTGGTAACCGGCGGAGAGCAGCACCGGCACCACCACAGCGGGCAGGGACTCGGGGAGCTGCGCCAGCGTGGCGGGCACGTCCGGGTCCTGGACGTCCACATGTCCCAGTCGCACCGGGGCGTCCAGGTCACGGGCCTCGGCCGCCGCGGCGACGTCGTCGGCCAGCCGACGGACCACCGCCTGACCGGCGGCGTCGGAGGTGCCGTGGGAGATTGCCACCAGGGCGGGCGGGAGCTCGGGGCTCTCGGGGCTCATCGAGGACGTCCTTCCGGAGGGTGCCTGCAGTCCTGGGCACTCAGCCTAGGACGGATGTGTGACACTCCAATGAACGCGACGTCTCGCGGCGTCACAGCAGCGGTGAGCACCGCCCCTCCGGCAGGCACGTCATGGTCCCGGTGAGGTGAACACCGCCGCCGACTGGCCGCCGATCCTCCACACGCCGGCATCCTCACCCTCCGGACGTGCCTCACCGGCGGTGTCGACCTCCAGCTGCCATGGCCCGTCTCCAGGCAGGCGCACAGTCGTCTCCTCGCCTACGGTGAGCACGACCGCCACGGCCCCGGTGAGGGTCTCCCCCACGGGGTCTCCGGCGGCGCCGCGCAGCACCGCGATGACGGTGCGAAGCTCGGGGTCCTGCCAGTGCTCCTCCGTGGCGGGTTCACCGTCCGCGCTGAGCCACAGCACATCTGGGGCGCCGTCGGACCGGGCTGCTCCGTGCAGGAAGGCCCGCTGCCGCAGCACCGGGAGCCGCCGGCGCAGCGCGGTCAGCCCTCGCACCAGGTCCAGCAGCTCGTGGTCCGGGTCCGTCCAGTCCACCCAGCCGATCTCGTTGTCCTGCGCGTAGGCGTTGTTGTTGCCGCCCTGGCTGTTGCCGATCTCGTCCCCGGCCAGCAGCATGGGCACCCCCTGGGAGACGAACAGGGTCGCCAGCATCGCCCGCACCCTGCGCGATCGCGCGGCGCGGATCTCGGGATCGTCGGTAGGGCCCTCCACCCCGAGGTTGTCAGAATGGTTCTCGCTGTGGCCGTCGCGGCCGTCCTCGCCGTTGGCCTCATTGTGCCGCTCGGCGTAGGAGACGACGTCGGCCAGGGTGAACCCGTCGTGGGCGGTGAGGAAGTTGATCGACGCCGTGGGGGCGCGCCGCGAGTGGTCGAAGGTCTCGGCAGAGCCCAGCAGACGTGCGCCGAGGGCCCGGACGGCGTCCTGGTCCCCGCGCCAGGCGCGCCGCACGTCGTCACGGAAGCCGTCGTTCCACTCGGACCACGGGTGCGGGTAGGCGCCGCGCTGGTAGCCGTCGGGGCCGAGGTCCCAGGGCTCGGCGATCAGCGTGGCCCCGGCGAGCACGGGGTCCTGCCGCACGGTCTGGAAGAACGCGCCGGCGGCGTCGAAGCCTGCCGGCCCGCGGGCCACGGCGGTGGCCAGGTCGAAGCGGAACCCGTCGATCCCGTAGCGCGTCACCCAGTGGCGCATGCTGTCGAGGATCAGCTGCAGCATCATGGGGTGTTCGGTGGCCATGGTGTTGCCGGTGCCGGTGTCATCGATGTGGGAGCCCTCGTGCCGGCGGTAGTATCCGGCGTCCAGGCCGCGCAGGCTGAGGACGGGGCCGCCGTCGCCGCCTTCCCCGGTGTGGTTGTACACCACGTCCAGGAACACGGCGATGCCCGCCTCATGCAGGGTGTGCACCAGGGTGCGCAGCTCGGCGTCGGCGTCGTGGAGCGCGTAGCGCGGCTCCGGCGCGTGCCAAGCGATCGGCTGGTACCCCCAATAGTTGGTGAGGCCACGCCCGACCACGTGCTCGTCGTCGAGGAAGGCCTGCAGCGGCAGCAGCTCCACGGCGGTGACACCCAGCTCCACCAGGTGGTCGACGATCGCCGGGTGGGCGAATCCGGCGTAGGTGCCGCGCAGCTCGTCCGGCACCTCCGGATGCGCGGCGGTGAGGCCCTTCAGATGCGCCTCATAGATGATCAGGTCGCCGACGTCGTGGCGCGGCCGGTTCGCCGCAGGATCCGGGACCTCCGCGTCGCCGGCCTGAGCCTCACGCCCGCCCACGTCCGCGACGATGATGCCCTTGGGCATCACGGCCGCGCTGTCCTCCTCGGAGCCGCTGGCCATCTCCGGGTGCCACCGGACGGGGCCGTCGAGGGCGCGGGCGTAGGGGTCGATCAGCAGCTTCCGCTCATCGAAGCACAGCCCCTGCTCCGGCGCCCAGGGCCCGTCGGCGCGCAGCCCGTACCGCATGCCTGCGGACAGGCCGGAGATGTGAGCATGCCGGATGCCGCCGTCGGCATAGGGCAGCAGGACGCGTTCCTCCTGCTCGCCGTCGACGAGGCACAGCCAGACGGACTCGGCCTCCGGGGCCCAGACGGCCACGTTCGCGCCGTCCTCGGACAGGGTGATGCCCAGCGGCCAGGAACGGCCGGGCGTGACACGACGGGTCACCGCACCAGCTCCGTGAACAGGGCGGCGTACTGCTGCGCCGAGGAGGACCAGTCCACCGGGCTGGTCATGGCGGTCTGCCGGACCGCACCCCATGCCCGCTGGTCCTGGTGGAGCCGCAGCGCCCGGCCGAGCGCGTCCGCCAGGCCGGCGGCGCTGAGCTCGGTGACCAGGAAGCCGGTGGCGGTGCCCGCGGCCAGGTTCTCCACCGTGGCGTCGACGACCGTGTCCCGGAGCCCGCCGGTGGAGGCCACCAGCGGCAGCGCCCCGTAGCGCAGGCCGTAGAGCTGGGTGAGGCCGCACGGCTCGAACCGTGAGGGCACCAGCACCAGGTCCCCTCCGGCGTACATCCGGTGACTCAGCGGCTCGTCGTAGCCCAGGCGCACACCTACCGCGTCAGGCCGTCGGGCGGCGAGCTCTCGGAGGCCCTGCTCATAGGCGGGGTCCCCTGAGCCGAGCACCGCCACCGCACCGCCGGCCTCCACGAAACCGGGCAGAGTCTCCAGCAGCAGGTCCACGCCCTTCTGGTGCGTCAGGCGGGTGACGACCACGGCCAGGGGCCCGGTGGGCTCGGCGAGCCCGAACTCCTGGAGCAGCGCCGCCCGGTTGGCCGCCTTGGACGCGGGGGCCTCCGCCGAGTACGGCCTGATGTGCGGGTCCTGCGCCGGATCCCACACGGTGGTGTCGATGCCGTTGACGATCCCGTGCATCTCGCCGCGGCGGCGACGCATGGCGACCACGCCCTCAAGGCCGAAGCCGAACGCGGGGGTGGTGAGCTCCTCCGCATAGGTGCGGCTGACCGTGGTCACCCGGGAAGCGTGCATCATCCCCGCCTTCAGGCTGCTCACCGCCCCGTGGTACTCGATCCCCTCCGGGTGGAAGTCCCAGCGCGGCAGGCGCAGCCGATCCAGCTGGTCCTCCCCGAAGATCCCCTGGAAGGCGATGTTGTGGATGGTCATCACGGTCGGCACGCTGGCGCCGGCATACTTCAGGTACGACGGCGCCAGCCCGGCCTGCCAGTCATGGGCGTGCACCAGATCCGGCCGCCAGGGCTCCCCCGCGCCGTCGTCGACCCCGTCCTGGGCGATCTGCGCGGCCGCCCAGCTCAGCGCGGCGAACCGCACATGGTTGTCCGGGTGGTCCTGCTGGCCGTCGGCATAGGGGCCGCCGGGCCGCTGGAACAGGTGCGGAGCGTCCAGCATCAGCATCGGCAGCCCGTCCACGGTGCCCGAGCGCACGCAGGCGGGTCCGCCGAACAGGTCGTCCTCGGCCCATACGCGGCGGGAACCGTCGAGTTGATCGAGCACCTGCGGGTAGGCCGGCAGCAGCACCCGGGACTCCCAGCCGCAGGGCTCGAGTGCGCCCGGAAGCGCCCCGACGACGTCGGCGAGCCCGCCGGTCTTGATCAGGGGTGCGCACTCCGAGGCGACGGAGAGGACACGACGACGCACGGCGGTCACGGGACGTCCTTTCGGAGGAGGAGCACCAGACTACTCCAGCGCGGCGGCCCGGCGGTCCAGCATGTCCTGGGTGATGAGCGTGATCCCCTTGTCCGTGTGCCGGAACCACTTCGCATCCTCCTCCGGGTCCTCCCCGACCACGAGGTCGTCCGGGATGCGGACCCGGCTGTCGATCACGCAGCGGCTCAGCTGGGCATGCCGTCCGACCTCCACGTACGGCAGCGCGACGACGTGGTCGAGCGTCGAGTACGAGTGCACCCGGTTCCCGGTGAAGAGCAGCGAGTTGTGCACATCGGAGCCGCTGATGATGGTGTCGCCGGAGATCAGCGACTGGATCGCCTGGCCCCGGCGGTCCTCCTCGTCGTGGATGAACTTCGCCGGCGGCGTCTGCTCGGCGTAGGTCCAGATGGGCCACTTCTGGTCGTAGAGATCCAGCGGCGGCACGAATTCGGTGAGGTCGATGTTCGCCTGCCAGAACGAGTCGATCGTGCCCACGTCCCGCCAGTAGGGGCGGGTCTCCAGGCCGCTCATCACGCAGGACTCGCTGAAGCGGTGCGCATAGGCGGCCCCGCGGGCGACCAGCTGCGGAATCAGGTCGTGGCCGAAGTCATGGCTGGAGTCCGGGTCATGCATGTCCTCGATGAGCAGCTGGCGCAGGAACTGCCAGTCGAAGACGTAGATCCCCATCGATGCCAGGGAGACGTCCGGGTCGTCGGGGGTGCCAGGCGGATCGGCCGGCTTCTCCAGGAAGTCGATGATCCGGTCCCGCTCATCGATGTGCATCACCCCGAAGGCGCTGGCCTCCTCCCGCGGCACCGTCAGGCAGCCGACGGTGACCTCCGCACCGCTCTCCACGTGCTGACGCAGCATGACCTCGTAGTCCATCTTGTACACGTGGTCCCCGGCGAGCACGATCACGTACTCGACGTTGTAGTCGTCCACGATGTCGATGTTCTGGGTCACAGCGTCCGCCGTGCCGAGGTACCACTTGTTCTCCTCCACACGCTGGCTGGCCGGAAGGATGTCCAGGTACTCGTTGCGTTCGGCACGGAAGAAGCTCCAGCCGCGCTGCATGTGGCGGATCAGCGAGTGAGCCTTGTACTGGGTGGCGATCGCCATCTTCCGGATGCCCGAGTTCAGCGCGTTGGACAGCGGAAAGTCGATGATGCGGGTCTTGCCCCCGAAGTGCACGGCGGGCTTCGCCCGGCGGTCCGTGAGCTCCTCCAGGCGGCTGCCCCGGCCTCCGGCGAGCACGAAGGCCATGGCCTGACTGCTCAGCCGGGCTGGTGCGCCCGGCTCGATGCTGGTGTTCATGAGTGATCCTCCATGAAGTAGATGGCCGAGAGAGGGGGAAGGGTGAGGAGCGCCGACTGCGCCTCGTCCGCCGCGGGCACCGACTCCGTCTCCACGGCACCGCCGTGGCCCCGGTCGCCGCCGCCGTATGCGGAGGAGTCCGTGTTGAGCGCCTCCCGCCAGCGCCCGGCGACGGGGAACCCGACCCGGTAGCCGGTGCGCTCCACGGGGGCCAGGTTCAGCACGACGACGACATGCGGATCACCCGGCTCTCCCCGTCGGGTCCAGGCCACCACCTGGTCGTCGGCTCCGTCGACCAACAGCCAGGAGAACCCGCGGGCGTCTGAGTCCCAGCGGTGCAGCGCCGGCTGCTCCCGGTAGATCCGGTTCAGGTCCCGGACCAGGGCCTGCACACCGGCGTGACCGGGGTCGTGGAGGACGCCCCAGTCAAGTTCGCCGTCGTGGTCCCATTCGGCCGGCTGGCCGAACTCCTGCCCCATGAACAGCAGCTTCTTCCCCGGGTGGCCCCACATGTAGCCGAAGAACGCCTTCAGCCCGCCGAGCTTGTCCGCATGCGAGCCGTGCATCCTCTGGTACAGGGAGCCCTTCCCGTGGACGACCTCGTCGTGGCTGATGGGCAGCACGAAGTTCTCGCTGAAGGCGTAGGAGAGCCCGAAGGTGAGGTCGTCGTGGTGATACTTCCGATGGACCGGGTCGCGGCTGAAGTAGGTCAGCGAGTCGTTCATCCAGCCGAGGTTCCACTTGTACCCGAAGCCCAGACCGTCATGGTCCACCCGGCGGGTCACCCCCGGGAAGGAGGTGGACTCCTCGGCCGTCATCGCCGTCCCCGGGTGGGTGCCGTAGACGGCGACGTTGGTGGCGCGCAGGAAGTCGATGGCCTCGTGGTTCTCGCGCCCGCCGTCCCGGTTGGGGACCCACTCCCCCTCCGCCCGTGAATAGTCCCGGTAGAGCATGGAGGCGACCGCGTCGACCCGCAGCCCGTCCAGGTGATACTGGTCGATCCAGTAGAGGGCGTTGGCCACCAAGTAGCCGCGCACCTCGGGGCGCCCGTAGTTGTAGATGTAGGTCTTCCAGTCCGGGTGGAATCCCTGACGGGGGTCCAGGTGCTCGTACAGTGCGGTCCCGTCGAACCGTCCCAGCCCGTGCTCGTCGGTCGGGAAGTGTCCGGGCACCCAGTCGGCGATGACTCCCAGCCCCCGGGCGTGGGCGGCGTCCACGAAGGCCGCGAACTCCGCCGGGGTGCCGTAGCGGATGGTGGGCGCATACATGCCCACCGGCTGATAGCCCCAGGACCCGTCGAAGGGGTGTTCGCTGACCGGCAGCACCTCGATATGGGTGAAGCCCATGTCGGCGACGTAGTCCACCAGCTGCGAGGCGAGCTCCAGGTAGGACAGCGGGCGGACGCCGTCGACCCTCCGCCAGGACCCCAGGTGGACCTCATAGACGCTGATGGGGCTGGTCACCGCGTTCGCCTCGGCTCGGCGGGCCAGCCACTGGTCGTCCTGCCAGTGGTGGGCGTCCAGGCGGCGCACCACGGACCCGGTGGCGGGCGGGTGCTCGGCGCCGAAGCCCACCGGGTCGGCCTTCTGCGGCAGACGGTGACCATCTCGGTCGTGGAGGTCGTACTTGTAGACGGTGCCCTCGACGACGCCGGGCACGAAGGTCTCCCACACCCCAGTGGACCCGACCGGCCGCATCGGATGCTCGTCAGGGTTCCAGTGGTTGAAGTCCCCGACCACGGCGACCCGGGAGGCGTTGGGGGCCCAGACGGCGAAGTGCACGCCGTCGACCCCTTCATGGGTGATGAGGTGTGCGCCGAGCGCGTCCCACAGCCGGTGGTGCGTTCCCTCGGCGAAGAGGTGCTCGTCGAGCGCTCCCAGCACGGGGCTGAATCGGTGCGGATCTGCCGGTGGGGACATGGCCGGGGCCTTTCGTCGACAGGACGGCGGCTACTGCGCCGGGGGTACGTTCCAGATCTCCCTCATGTAGTGCCGTACTGCGCGGTCGGAGCTGAAGCTGCCCATCCGTGCCACATTCGTCACTGCCATCCGCTGCCACCGCAACGGATCGCGGTAGGACATGTCTACCAGCTCCTGGGAGGAATTGTAAGCATCGAAATCGGAGGCGACGAGGAACCAGTCGCTGTTCCACAGGTGGTCGACGAGACCGCTGTAGCGCGCTGGTTCCTCGGGGCTGAACGTCCCTTCCGCGATCGCCTGCAGGACGTCCTGCAGCGGTTGGCTCTGCTCGATCGCCGCACGAGCGTGGCCGGGCTGCTCACGCCGGGCGAGGACCTCGTCCGCGGTGAGGCCGAAGAGGAAGAAGTTCTCCGCCCCGACCTCCTCGCGAATCTCCACGTTCGCGCCGTCCAGGGTGCCGATGGTCAGCGCCCCGTTGAGCGCGAACTTCATGTTCCCGGTGCCCGAGGCCTCCATCCCAGCCGTGGAGATCTGCTCGGAGAGGTCGGCGGCGGGGATGAGCTTCTCCGCCATGGTGACGTTGTAGTTCGGCGGGTAGATGATCCGCAGCCTCTCCCGGGTCTCGGGATCGCTGTTGATGACCGCCCCGACGTCGTTGATCAGCCGAATGATGTCCTTGACCGCGGTGTAGCTGGGAGCCGCCTTGCCTCCGAAGATCTTGACGCGAGGCACCCAGTCCGCGCCGGGGTCGGCCTTGATCCGCTGCCAGCGAGAGACGGTCCACAGGATGTTCAGCAGCTGTCGCTTGTACTCGTGGAGGCGCTTGACCTGCACGTCGAGGAGCGCTTCGACGGGCAGCTCGATGCCGTGCTCCTCGTCCAGCCAGGTGGCCAGGCGGTGCTTGGCCAGATGCTTGGTGCGTCCGAAGGCCTCCAGGAAGTTCGGGTCCTCCGCGTGGGGCTCCAGTTCACGCAGCCGGTCCAGATCCGTCTCCCATCCGGGGCCGATGGTCTCGGTGACCAGATCGGCGAGTGCGGGGTTGGCCAGGGCGAGCCAGCGCCGGGGCGTGATCCCGTTGGTGACATTGAGGATGCGGCCCGGGGTGAGGGCCTCCAGGTGGGGGAAGAGGTTCCGGCGCACCAGGTCCGTGTGCAGCGCGGAGACGCCGTTGACCCGGTGGCTGGTCACCACGGCGAGCTCCCCCATCTTCACTTGGCCGTGCTCGATGAGGTGGACGTCGTCTGC
This sequence comes from Nesterenkonia aethiopica, assembly GCF_039534665.1. NCBI lineage: Bacteria > Bacillati > Actinomycetota > Actinomycetes > Micrococcales > Micrococcaceae > Nesterenkonia > Nesterenkonia aethiopica. The sequence goes on from NZ_BAAAVT010000007.1 coordinate 197,589, forward strand.
CGCACTCCCGTGGACCGCGTGGACGCGCTGGTCCAGTCGCTCGATGATCTGCAGGTGACGGGGCAGCAGGTGGCGCATCAGATCCACCGGCCACATCTCCAGGGCCTCCGGCAGCAGGGTGTGGTTGGTGTATCCGAGCACCTGGACGGCCAGGTCGGCGGCGGTGTCGAAGCCGACCCCGTGCTCGTCCACCAGCAGACGGATCAGCTCCGGGCCGGCCAGGGCCGGGTGCGTGTCGTTCATCTGGATGGCGGCGTGCTCGGGCAGACGGCGCAGATCCTGCTGGGTCTCCAGGAACCGGTGCAGCACGTCCTGCACCGAGGCGGAGGTGAGGAAGTGCTCCTGGGACAGGCGCAGGCGCCGCCCCAGGTCGGTCGTGTCGGTCGGGTAGAGCACCCGGCTGAGGGTCCTCGCCCAGGTCTCCGTCTCGGCGGCGCCGAAGAAGTCGCCGGCGCTGAACCGATCCAGATCCAGCAGGTCTGCGGCGGGCAGCGCCGACCACAGGCGCAGCGTGTTGACCCACCCACCGCCGTAGCCGATCACCGGGGTGTCGTGGGCTGCGGCCACGAGGCGGGTCTCCGGCCGCCAGGCCGTGCCGCCGTCGTCGTCGGAGACCTCCCCGCCGAAGGGGACCGCGTAGGCGGTGGCAGGGCGGGAGAGGCTGAACGGATCGCCAGAGGTGAGCCACTCATCCGGGCGCTCCACCTGCCGACCGTCCTCGAAGTGCTGCCGGAACAGGCCGCGCTCATAGCGCAGCCCGTAGCCGTGGGCGGGGCACGCCAGGGTGGCCATGGACTCCAGGTAGCAGGCGGCCAGTCGCCCCAGTCCGCCGTTGCCGAGCGCGGGGTCCGGTTCGCCGGCGACGACGTCGGCGAAGTTCACTCCCAGGTCGTCGAAGGAGGCGCTGACAGAGTCCCGCAGCCGCAGGTTGATGGCGGCGTCCTCGAGGAGGCGACCGGGCAGGAACTCCATGGAGAGGTAGTTGACGCTCTTCAGCCCGTCCTCCCGGGTGCGCCGGGCGGAGTCGAGCCACGAGTCCGTGGCCTGCTCGCGGAGGGTGTGGGCCAGGGCGAGGCGCCAGTCCAGCAGCTGGGCGCGGGACGGCTCCACCCCCACCGAGCACCTCAGATGGTGCAGCAGGACGGAGGTCAGATCTGAGGCTGTCGACATGCGCTCAGCATAGCCCGGCCCGGAACGCACGACGCCCGCGGTCCAGAGGACTCGGGGGCGTCGGATGTGGTAGCGGTGGCGGGCTCGATCCCGCGACCTCACGACTCTGGGCTCTGACCCACGTGGTGGTCGCGTCGATCCGCTCCTTCCGCTCCTCTGAAGTCATGTGCTCGCGGCGGCGCAGCACCAGCACGTCGGTGGCCACTGACGTCCCGGCTGCGGCCGCGAACGCTCCTTCTGGCAACCGGGTCTGCTGAAGGTCTGGTTGACCGTGGGGCTTATGCCGCCAGGGCGACGGCTTCTTTGTGAATGGTCTCGTATTCGATCGGGGTCAGCTTACCCAGCCTCCGCTGTCGACGGCGGCGATGGTAGGTC
>NZ_BAAAVT010000008.1:0-178310 GCF_039534665.1 Nesterenkonia aethiopica
GGCACCGACGACGAAGGGCCTCCGAACCCGGGGGTTCGGAGGCCCTTCTGTCAACGATGATCTGAGACATCTGTCAACGATGTCCCGATACATCACATCTGGCGGAGGCGGGGGGATTTGAACCCCCGGTCCGGGTTTAACCGGACCCTTCATTAGCAGTGAAGTCCGTTCGGCCGCTCCGGCACGCCTCCTGTGCGCCTGAGACCCCACGGGGATCGCCCATGCCTCGTCCAGGCGCTGTACCAGGGTAGCGGCAATCCTTGCCGGAGCACAAAAGCGGCATGACGCTCCTGGCTGGGCGGCGCAGTACCCTGGTCAGAGCAGCAGTGGGCATCAGCAGACAGGAGGCGGCCGCCGATGAGTGAGGTCCAGGGACAGGCGGCGGCCACCATGGAGCTCGTCATCGCCGTCGTCGGAGCCGGCCCGCGCGGCACCTCGTTCCTGGAACGCCTGCTGGCCCACCTTGACCACATCCCCGACCCCGTACCGGAACTGCGCATCGTGGTCCTGGACCCCGCTGCGCACGGGCCGGGTCGCGTCTGGGACCCGGACCAGTCGCCTCTCTACCTGATGAACACCCCGGCCAGCTACCCGACCGTGGCACCGGCGGGGGAGACCCAGCAGGGGCTCGCCCCCTCTGAGGTCTCACAGAGCTTCGCCCAATGGCGCCGGGAACGCTCCGGGGAGACCGGTGACGCCGACTATCCCACCCGCGCCGATTACGGGCAGTACCTTGCCGATCTCCATGAACGGACCATGGGACTGCTGTCTGCCCGCGACGGCGTCACCGTGGAGTCCCGGCGCTCCCAGGTCATAGGGCTGCGCCAGGTGGGCGGGAGCCAGCACGGTGGCGACGACGCCGTCGACCAGCGCTACTGCCTCAGCTGCGACGACGGCACCGAGCTGACGGCGGACGCCGTCGTACTGGCGCTCGGGCATGTGCCGGCGAGACTCTCCGATTCCGCCCAGCACCTCGCCGACGTCGCCGTAGACCTGGGCCTGCACTATTCGCCGCCGGCCATACCCACCGATGTCGACGTCGACGCGATCCCGGCCGGGGAGGCCGTGCTGGTCCGGGGGATGGGCCTGAACTTCTTCGACCTGATGATCCAGGCCACCGCCGGGCGCGGCGGCCGGTTCCGCCATCTGCCGGACAACCCGCCGGGGCGCCGTCTGGAGTACCACCCCAGCGGGGAGGAGCCCCACCTGATAGCCGGTTCCCGCCGGGGCGCACCCTACCGGGCGAAGACCACCGCCGCCGGGTTCGTCCCGGCAGGCATCCGGCTGGTCCACTTCACGGAGCAGGCCGTCGAGGAGGCGGAACGGCGGCACGATGTGCTGGACTTCGCCGCGCACCTGTGGCCGCTCATCCACCGGGACGTGCTGCGGACCTACTATCGGACGCTGGCCGCCGTGTCCCCGGAGCTGTTCCCGGCGCGGCCGGAGGTGTTCCTGGACGAGTTCGACCGGCTGCTGGAAGACCCCGGAGTCGGCGAACAGGTACTGGCGGTGCAGGGGCAGCATCTGCTGCACGAGCACGCGCCGGATGTGCTGTGGTTCGACATCAGATCGCTGGGCAGACCTTTCGACGACGTCGTCTTCGACTCGGCCGACCATCACCGAGACCACATGCTCGCCTACCTGGAGGATGACGCGGCGTCCTCTGCCGCCGGCGCGGCGAGCCCGGTGAAGATGGGGATCGGGGCGCTGCACGCGGCCCGGATGGAGCTCAAGGCACTGATCAGCGACGGCCGCGTGTCCACGGCCAGTCAGGTCGCGGACATCGAGGGCTGGTTCGAGTCTCTGGTGGAGGGTCTGGCCAGTGGTCCGCCGCTGCAGCGCATCGAGGAGCTCGCCGCCCTGACCCGCGCCGGCGTGGTGGACTTCCTGGGCCCGGATCCCGTCTACGACGTCGACCGGGAGAGCCGGACCTTCAGCGCCGAGTCCCCCTGGGTCGCCGCCGAGCCGTTCCGCGCCCGCTGGCTGATCGAGGCGATGATGCCGGCGAACCGGGTGCAGCTGTCCCGCTCGCCCCTGGTGGCCGGGCTGCTGAAGGACGGTCTCGCCCGTGCCAAGGAGCTGGTCGACGTCTCCGGGACCGCCCGGGCCGGCAAGGGCTTCGACGTCACCGAGACGCCCCACCGCCTCATCGACGCCGCCGGACACCCCCTGGACGGCGTCTACGTGCTGGGGCTGCAGCTGAGCTCCGTGCAATGGGGCACCGCCATCGCCGCCGAATCCGGTGGGGATCCGCGCTCAGGGGCGCGTACCCTGGCCGACGCCGACGCCGCAGCTGGCAGCATCCTGCAGACCGCGCTGGGGCGCTGACGCGCGGGGCTGAGACCCGCCACCGCAGAGACAACATGGTGAGTTTGCGTAGATGACGGCGCCTCACCGCAGCACTGTCGCCACACTCTCGGCGAGCCCCTCGAGCAGCAGCTGGGCCTCATGGTCCTCGATGACCATCGGCGGCCGGATCTTCAGTACATTGTCCTGCGGCCCGATGCGGCTGATCAGCAGGCGACGGCGTTTCATCTCCTCCACCAGGCGCTTCGTGGCACGGGCGTCCGGGGAGCCGTCGTCGTCGATGATCTCCAGTCCGAAGAACAGTCCCGAGCCGCGGCGGGCGCTGATGCGGGCGGTGCCGGAGGCGATCTCCTCCAGCTGGCGGTGGACCCGGGCACCGAGTTCCGCCGCATGGGCCATGAGACGCCGGTCCTCCATCTCCTCCAGGACGGCGAGCCCGGCCGCGGACGAGACCGGGTTGCCGGCGAAGGTGTTGAAGTACATGTTCCGCCGACCGAACTCGTCGAGCAGCTCGGCAGTCGTGACCACGCCGCCCATGGGGTGGCCGTTGCCCATGGGCTTGCCCATCGTCACCAGATCAGGATCCAGACCGACGGCCTGATGTCCCCACATCGCACCGCCGAGGCGCCCGAACCCGGACTGCACCTCATCTGCGATGACCAGACCACCTGCGGCACGGACCTTCTCGCCGAGCATCTGGGTCCACCCGTCCGGAGGCTCCGGCATGCCCTCTGTGGAGAACAACGGGTCCACCAGCAGGGCGGCGACGCCATGGCCCGCCTCCTGCAGGGAGCCCAGCGCAGCGTCGAGCTGGGCGGCGGAGCTCTCCAGGAGCGAGCGAGGATCCACGCCGGTAGCGGTGACGGTGTCGGGGACGTGGAACGCCCGCACGTGGTCGCCGAATTCCTCACCCACAGCGAGCCCCGTGGTCAGCTCCGCGAGACTCCTGGTGTTGCCGTGGTAGCTGAAGTCGGTGACCAGCACACCGCGAGCACCGGTGTGCTGCGTCGCCAGCCGCAGGGCCAGCTCGTTCGCCTCGGAACCGGAGTTGGTGAGGAACAGGCGATCCAGGTCAGTGTCGAAGGTCGCCAGCAGCCGCTCCGCATACTCCACCACGCGGTCCTGGAGGTACCGGGTATGGACGTTCAGCCGCCCTGCCTGGTCACAGATCGCCTGCTGCACCCGGGGGTTCGCGTGTCCCACATGGGGCACGTTGTTGTAGCCGTCGAGGTACTCGGTGCCGTCGGCGGCGGTCAGCCAGACGCCTGCGCCGGAGGCCAGGTGCAGGGGCTCCTCGTAGAACAGTGGGGAGTGTGGGCCGAGCGTGTCCCGCCGACGCCGCAGCAGAGCGGCTGTCGCCGGCGTCTGGCCGGGAGCGCTGACGGGGGAGCTGTCCGCGGTGCTCATGGGTGCTTCCTTCCAGGAGTGTCGGATGCGGGGAATGTCGGTGGTCAGCGTGTGGCCAGGCTCAGGGCCATGTCGGTGACGGGCCCCGCCACGTGATCGACGATGAACTCGGCGTCCTCGTCTCCACGACGAGCCGCGGCCCAGCCGAGGTAGGTGCAGCCGCGGGCCAGGATGAGGTCGTCGAGGAGTGCCAGGTGCTCCGCCGGGATGGGCCGGATCTGCGTGTAACCTGCCAGCAGGGCCTCGCGCTGCCGAGCGGCGTCCGGATGCCGGTGGTGCCAGAACAGGATGGTCGCCAGATCGAAGAGATGCCAACCGGTCGCGCAGTCATCGAAGTCGATCAGGGTCAGTCCCTCCGGGCCGGTGAGGATGTTCTCCGGGGTGAAGTCGGCATGGATCGGGCCGAACCAGTCATCATGCGGTGCTCGGGTCAGGCGCTGCCGCACTCCGGCCGTGGCTTCCGCCAGGCGTCCCGCCCCGGGATGGTCGAGCGTCCCGGGGTCTCCCCAGACGGCGTCGGGCCCCCAGAAGCCGGCGGCGTCCCAGGTAGGCCGGTCGTAGGCGCTGGGGCCGATCTCTGAGGCGGCCAGATGCGCCTCCGCCGCGAGCCTTCCCACGGCGGTGAACATCGTCAGGTCCGGTGTGGTCCCGCCGGTCCAACCGGACTCCACCGAGCCGATCGGTCGCGAGTCGACCACCCATTCCATGACCACCACCTGGGTGGGTCCTTCCGGGGTCTCCACCGTGACCGGATCCAACAGGTCCGAGGTGCGCCGGGCCGAGTCGGGCGTGTCCGCACCCGCCGCGTCCGACTCGCCAGGCACGCGGGGGATCGCGCGAATGGTTCGGACTCCGTGGGCCTGGAGACGGCGTGCGAAGTCCAGCTCCGCCCGGATCTGTGAGTCTCTGCGGTGCCCCGGCCGGTGCAGCCGTACCGCGTAGTCGCCGTCGTGCGGCGTCGCGGCACGGAAGACGGTGTTCTCGCGGTGCTTGACGAACTGCAGCGTGCTCTCGGCCGACAGCCCATAGGCGGGCAACGCCCGTCGTGCCGCCTCCTCCGCCCAGTCCGGTGCCTGTTCGCGCACGATGTGGTTCCTTCCGCTCAGGTCGATGTCACTCATGTCAGGGCGTCGAAGGCGAGGGTGGGGACATCGACGATGTGCGCACCCCCGTCGGTCACCAGTGTTGCGCCGGTGAGGCAGGCGGACTCGGGACCGGCCAGGAAAGCGATCGCCTGTGCGACCTCGTCGGCCTCGGCGGGGCGCCCCAGCGGCACATGGCGAGTGACGTGGGCATAGGCTGACTCCCGGTCCGGCAGCTCGGCGACGGCGTCACACAGCTGGTCCATCTCCTCGTCGGCCATGGGCGTGCGCGTCCAGCCGGGGCAGATCGCGTTGACGCGGATGCCCTCCTTCCCATGGTCCCGGGCCAGCGCGCGGGTCAGCCCGATCACCGCATGCTTGCCCGTGGTGTAGCCGACCACCCCGGGCCCGGCGCGCAGACCTGCCAGTGAGGAGACCATGACGATGCTGCCCCGGCTGCGTCGGAGGTGACACAGCGCGGCTCGGGCCGTGTGGAACGCAGTGCCGACGTTGGCTCCCATGCTCGCCTCCCAGTCCTCGGGGCTGGTCTCCTCGGCCGTGGCGAAACCATGACCGCCGGCGTTGGCGATCAGCGTGTCGAGGCCGCCGAGATGCTCCGCGGCGGCATCCACTGCGGCCTGGGCAGACTCCGCTGCGGAGAGATCGGCGGGGATCGCCACGCCTCCGATCTCGTCGGCGACCTGCCGGAGAGGCCCCGGGCGGCGTCCGGTCACGGCCACCAGCCATCCGCGGTCGGCCAGCAGGCGGGCGGTGGCCGCACCGATACCGGTGCCGCCGCCGGTGATGAGCGCCCGGCGGGTCGGGGTCGTCATGAAGGTCCTCCTGGTGGGCGTCATGGTCGGCGGGCCGGTGCTCCGGCGGCGGCCCGAGATCCCCACACCGCAGCGGTGCGCGGACAGGCTGTGGTCTGGATCCTGGCATGTCTCCGCCGCCGGGCTCTTGTCCACCGGTGCACAGGCCTGCGCAACGCGTGCTGGACCGACGCCGTCGGGTGATCCTGTCGCGGATCGCCAACTGACCAGCACGCACGTGCAAGCCAGCTCATGGCGCCGTCCGTAGGTTCACAGGCACGAGCACTGCCACGCCGTCGGCGGGACGGACCCGCTGGGACATGAGGAGGACTTCGCGATGACATCACCAGCAGACACGCTGATCACAGCCGCCCGCATCGACGTTGACGCCAGCGGTGAGGTGGTCGCTGACCAGATGGCCCTGCGACGAGGAAGGATCCTCGCGGTGGGCGAGTCGTCGGCGGACCACGCGGGACCGGGCACACAGGTGGTGGACATGGGCGGCCGATGGCTCATGCCGGGGATGGCCGATGTGCACAACCACCACCTGCTGGCCGGCCAGTCTGACCTCTTCGAGCTGACCGTCAGCCCCACGGCGGGCCTCGACGAGCTGCTGAGGGCGGTGGCTGAGCACGCCGCGCAGCAGAGTCCCGAGGAGTGGATCGTGGGCGGCAGCTGGGGCAGTGTGCTGCTGGATCAGCTCAACACCTCGGAGACCCTGTCACGCATGGACGAGGCCTGCGGCGGACGCCCGGTGATGCTGCGGGACGACAGCAAACACAACCGGTGGGCGAGCTCGGCGGCGCTGCGGGCGGCAGGCATCACCGCTGACACCCCGGATCCCGACGGCGGACAGATCCTCCGGGACGCCACTGGCGAGCCCACCGGTGTGCTCATCGAAGCCGGTGGCCTCCTGGTGGAGGAGGCGTTGGCAGCCCACCAGCCGATGAGCGTCGAGGAGACGGCCCAGGCGGCGGCGCGGGGCATCGAGATGCTCCACGCTCACGGGATCACGGCGTTCCAGGACGCGGCGGCGTCCTTGCAGCTCATGGAGGCACTGCACCACCTCGACAGTGAGGGTCGGCTCAAGGCGTGGACGGTGACCTCCATGCTGGCCAATGACTTCATCTTCGGGGCCGACCCTCTGGGCGAAGAGATCATCCGTCACCGGGACCGGCTGAGCAGCAGGCACCACCGGCCGGACTTCATCAAGATCTTCCTCGACGGCGTCCCGCCGACTCGCAGCGCGGCCTTCCTCGAGCCCTACCTGCCCGACGCGCTGCACGGCTGCGACCACCGAGGACACACGACGATGGACCATGCAGAACTGGAGAGCTGGCTGCTCCGTACCGCGGAGCGGGGGATCTCTGCGAAGATCCACTGCACCGGCGACGCCTCGGTGCGTCTGGTGCTGGACGCTGTGGAGGATGTGCGTCGGGCCGGACACACTGAGCCTCGCTATCAGATCGCTCACGGCCAGTTCATCCACCCGGACGACGTGCCCCGGTTCGTGGAGCTCGACGTCGTCGCCGACATCTCTCCGGCCCTGTGGTTCCCCGGGGTGATCGTCGACGCCGTCTCCTCCGTGCTGCCCGAGGGGCGCGTGGACCGCATGCAGCCCAATCGCGAGCTTCTGGATGCGGGTGTGCTGATCGCCGGCGGCTCGGACTGGCCGGTGGCGGAGTCGCCGAACCCGTGGGCGGCGATCTACGGGCTGGTGACCCGCCAAGACCCGACTCGCCGGGCACCGGGCACCCTGTGTCCGGACCAGGCGATCACCCTGCGCGAGGCGATGACCGTCCACACCACGGCGGCCGTGGAAGCAATGGGGCTGAGCGCGGAGACCGGACGTCTGGCCCCCGGGCTCTCCGCGGACTTCATCGTCCTCGAGCGGAGTCCCTACGAGGTCGACCTCGAGGAGCTCCCCGAGTTCTCCGCCGACGAGACCTGGTTCGCAGGTCAGCGGGTGCACGCCCGCTGACGTTGACTTCTGCTCCCCATTCCTGCCCAGAAAGGTCTGACAATGTCCACCATCACCCGTGGCTCCGCCGTACCGCATCAAGCATCACCAGCAGGCGACGGCGGCGTGAACCGCACTGGGATTGATGGAGACTCCAGCTATAGGGATTCCACCAGCTCATTGGATCTGGTGTTGTCATCGTAGAACAGGGCCTCGAACTCCGTCGGCGGCCGGTCACCGAGGTATCCATGGAGCCGCTCGGTGTTGTGCCAGTGGACCCATCCCAGAGTCGCCAGCTCCACATCTTCGACGGTCTTCCATGGGCCGCGCTGAGCGCGCACCGGTCCTCGGATGAGTTCGGCCTTGTAGTAGCCGTTGACGGTCTCGGCCAGAGCGTTGTCGTAACTATCCCCGACAGTTCCGATTGATGGGGTGGCCCCAATCTCTGCCAGTCTCTCGCCGTAGCGAATGGACGTGAATTGAGATCCTGCATCGCTGTGGCACCGCAGTTGCTCGTGCCGTGGGCCTCGGGACCAGCGGGCCATCTCGATCGCGTCGAGCACCGTGTCGGTGCGCATCGTAGAAGCGACCCGCCACCCAACGATCGCCCTGCTGAAGGCATCGATGATGAAGCAGACATAGGCCACACCGGCCCAAGTCGGTACGTAGGTCAGATCGGTGACCCAGAGCCGATTCGGCGCGATCGCGGTGAACTCGCGATTGACCAGATCCGGATGCCGCGGGGCTTCAGGGTCAGGTGTGGTGGTGCGGACCTTCTTGCGCCGAAGAACACCTTCAAGGCCCGCGTGGCGCATCAGTCTCGCTGTCTGATCTCTACCGATCTGCAGGCCGGCTCGGTTCGCTGCCTTCCAGAGCTTCCTGGCTCCATAGACCCCGTAGTTCTGCGCGTGCAGGCCCACCAGTTCTGGGATCAGCTCGGCATCCCTGACGCTCCGGGCCGAGGGGGCACGGTTCTTCGCTGCGTAGTAGGTGCTCGGAGCCACCTGCAGCATCGTGCAGATGGGCTCGACTCCGAGTCGACGACCGTCGATGACGTCGTCTTTGTTGGCTTCGATGAAGGCGACTATCTCGGTGACTGGCGGTCGAGCTCCGCCCCGAAGAAAGTCGCGGCCCGTTTCAGGATCTCGTTGGCCCGCCGCAGTTCACGGTTCTCTTGTTCCAGGGCTTTCTCGCGGGCCGACTGCTCGGTGCTCTGACCCGGGGCGTGGCCTTCATCGATGTCTGCTTGACGGACCCAGGACCGGACAGACTCAGGCCCGTAGCCGAGCTGAGTCGCGACCCGCTTCACGGTGCCGCGGTCAGTCCCCAGCTCCTGGCGCAGCTGGCGGACCATCCGCACCGCTGCGGCCTTCTCCTGCTCCGAGTAGCGGCGCGTGGTCGCGTTGCCCGGTTTGATCTCTCTTGGCATGTCTCCATCATCCTTTCCAAACGATGGAGTCTCCAAGAATCCCAGTGCGGTTCAGCGCGCTGATCTTCATCGCTGCGTACTCGGCGGTGCTCAATGCCCTGATGCTCATCGCCCCCGTGATCAGCGGCAAACTCGCTGAGGACTTCGGCCTGGGGCCCGCGCAGACCGGCGCGATCTTCTCCGTGGAGCTGGGCTGCTTCAGCCTGGCGACGATCCCGGCCTACCTGTGGCTGCGCCGACTGAACCTGCGCCAGGTGACGATCGTCTGCACCGTGATCGTGATCGTCGGCAATATCGTCTCCGGCTTCGTGGGCACGTATTCCGCGCTGCTGCTCGCGCGACTGGTGACCTCGTTGGCGGCGGGCTCGATCGTGGTCATCCTGCTCTCCCGGTCGGGGAAGGCTCATAACCCGAGCCGGGCCTTCGGCGTCTTCGTGGTCTCGCAGCTGGTGATGGGCGCGCTGATCCTCGCGGTCTTCCCCACCGTCTTCGCCGAGGTCGGGTCGTCGGCCGTCTACTGGAGCCTGGCGGGGCTGGCGCTGCTGTGTCTTCCGGCCACGGCGCTGTTGGACGGCGAGTTCCTCCGCCGCGACCGAGGGCAGGGCCCCGCGGACGCGGCCCGACCGAGCGGACGTTCCGTGCTGCCCTTCGTCCTCGGACTGGGGGCGGTGCTGCTGTTCTACGTGGCGCTCTCCGGAGTGTGGACCTTCATGGCCGCTGTCGCCGACGTCGCCGGGACCTCTCCGGATGCGGTGAGTCGTACGCTCTCTGTGGCGACCCTGGCGGGGATCGCCTCGGCACTGTTCGCCTCGCTGCGAGGGGACACTCCGCGGCGGCGTCTGTATCTGGCCGTCGGGTACCTGGGCATGGCGGTCTCCGTGCTGCTGCTGGTGGGGGCTCCGGGGCTGTGGCGTTTCGCCGTCGCGGCCGTCGTGTTCAAGTTCGTCTGGACGCTGATCCTTCCGTACCTGCTCTCCACGCTGGCGGATCTCGGATCCGGAGGTCAGGTGATGAACACGACGAACCTGATGATCGGTTCCGGGCTGGCCTTGGGCCCGTTGATCAGCGGATCCCTCATCGAGTCGACCGGCGGCTTCGGTGCGATGCTGCTGGTCTCGACGGTCGGCGTCATCGTCTCAGGACTGCTGGTGATGGTGGTGCATCCGCGGAGAGCCGACACTTAGGGCAGCAGCTCAATACACAGTTGGTTCCGCGGTTTGGGCCCTTCTCCCGCCTGAAACGGCGCGGCGTCAAAAGTGCCCAAACCGCGGAGTCAACGTGAAGCAGACGCCTCAGGCGTGCTGGCTCACCGGAGACTCCGTGCGAGCTGCCGCGTCCAGGGTGTTCTGTGCGAAGAACGCCGCCAGCCCCGCGGTGTCCGTCAGCGGCAGCACGTGGGCCACGTACTGGTCGGGACGGACCACGACGACGGCGCCGTCTCGGGAGATGCCGCGGGTTTCGAAGATGTCCTCGCCGTCCAGCACGGCGAAGACCTTCTCGTACTGCAGCAGCTGGTACGGGCCGACCTCCGGCAGGAAGATCCGTGGGGCGTCGGTGACCTCGAACTCGGTGTGCCGCTGCTGGTAGATGACCTTCACGTCGAACAGCGCATCCTGGTCCGCCCCCTCAGGAGTGCAACCCACCACCGGGGAGTCCGGCGACTCGGCCAGCCACCGGGCCCAGTCGGTCAGCGCGGAGGGCTGTCCGGCGGCAGGGCGGTCCGCGAAGGCGTAGATCCGCCACCGGCCGTCCGCCTCGGCCTGGTGGCCCAGATGCAGCGGGTTGGTGTCGCAGACCCGCACCACGCGGGCGGACTTGAACCGCTTGCCCACCGGGAAGCCGGAGGCCAGCTGCTGGTGCTCATCGGGGCCCACGATCATCGAGGGCTCATACTGCGTCATGAACCCGGCCGGGAACTCGGCGGTCTTGACGTAGAAGTCCTCCAGCTCGGAGGGGTCCTCGAACTCCTCGGGCCTCTTGGCCATCATCGTGGACCACTCGCGGTCGAAGTCGATGAGGTTCTGCGCGATGACCTGACGCTCCGCGGAGTAGGTGCTCAGCAGCTGCTCCGGGCTGCGCCCGGTGAGCACGTGCCCCAGCTTCCACCCGATGTTGAACCCGTCCTGCATGGAGACGTTCATGCCCTGGCCTGCCTTCGCCGAATGCGTGTGGCAGGCGTCGCCGGCGATGAACACCCGCGGGCTGCGGGAGGCGTCGTCGACGTCGTCGAACTTCTCCGTGAGCCGGTGGCCCACCTCGTAGACGCTGTGCCAGGCGACATGCCGGACCTCGATCGTGTAGGGGTGCAGGATCTCGTTGGCCTTCTGCTCGATCTCCTCCACGGTGGTCTCCCGGATGCGGTCCTTGCGCTCCGGGGTGACCTCTCCGAGGTCCACGTACATGCGGAACAGATGCCCGCCCTCGCGAGGGATCAGCAGGATGCTGCCTCCGGAGTGGGACTGGATCGCGCATTTGAGGCGGATGTCGGGGAAATCGGTGCGGGCCAGCACGTCCATCACGCCCCAGGCGTGGTTCGCCTGGTCGCCGTCGAGGCTGCGGCCGATGGAGGCGCGCACGCGGCTGCGGGCGCCGTCGGCGCCCAGCACGTACTTGGCGCGCACCACTCGCTCCTCGCCCTCGCGGGGGCCGGCGGTGTGCCGGACCCGCACCGCCACCGGGTGGCTCCCGGAGTCCTTCACGGTGAGGTCCAGGAACTCGATCCCGTAGTCGGGCCGCATCCGGGAGGGGGAGCGCTCCATGAACTCGGCGAAGCGGTCCAGGATGCGCGCCTGGTTGACGATCAGGTGCGGGAACTCGCTGACGTCCTGGGGGTCGTCCACCGGCTGGGCGGTGCGCACGATGTGCTCCGGCGTCGCGGTGTCCGGCTTCCAGAACGCCATCTCGGTGATGTGGTAAGCCTCGCAGGAGAGCTCCTCCGCGAAGCCGAAGGCCTGGAAGGTCTCCACGCTGCGGGCCTGGATGCCGTCAGCCTGGCCGACCTCCAGCCGCTGGGGCCGGCGTTCGATGATCCGGGTGTGGACGTCGGGGAACCGCGAGAGCTGGGCGGCGGCGATCATGCCGGCCGGTCCGGTGCCCACGATGAGCACGTCCATCTCGTCGGGCAGCTCGTCGGGACGGTCCAGGCCGATCCCTTCGGCCGGGAGGACGCGCGGATCCGTGGACACGTAGCCATGGTGGTGAAACTGCATCGTCATGCTCCTGCGGGTGAGGACGGGATGAACTCGGCGGCGAGACGCTCGACGCCGCGGGCGGCCAGGGAGACGTCGGCGCCCACCAGGATCCAGGAGGCCCCGGCCTCCAGGTACGCCTTGGCCGTCGCCGGATCGAAGGCGTTGACACCCACCGGCACTCCGACGGCGCGTCCGGCGGCGAAGGACCGCTCCACGGCGGCGACGACGTCCGGGTGGGTCTGCTGGCCGAGCAGTCCCATGGAGGCGGACAGATCGGAGGGTCCCAGGAAGATGCCGTCGATGCCGTCCACGCCGGCGATCGTCTCGGCGTTCTCCACGCCCTCGACGGTCTCGATCTGGACGAACACCGAGACGTGCTCGGCGCCGCGGGCCAGATACTCGGGCACGCGACTCCACCGGCCGGAGCGGGCCAGGGCGCTGCCGATCCCGCGGCGGCCCGCCGGCGGGTACTGCGCGGCGGCGGCGACGTCGCGGGCCTCCTGCGCGGTGGAGACCATCGGCACCAGGATGTTCTGCGCTCCCAGGTCCAGCACCTGCTTGATGATCACCGGGTCCGCGGAGGGCACCCGGACGATCGGGGTGACCTCATAGCCGGAGGCGGCATGCAGCTGGGCCAGCACGGACTCCAGCCCGTTGGGGGCATGCTCCATGTCGATCAGCAGCACGTCGAGCCCGCCGCCGGCCATGACCTCGGCCATCACCGGCGATCCGGAGCAGACCCACCCGCCCACCAGGGGCCGGTCGGCCGCGGCGAGGCGTTCGCGGAAGGTGGGGGTCAGATGAATCGGCATGTCACGGCTCCCAGATCCCCGTAGTCGCAGTGGACGGTGTCGCCGGGGTGGACCCACATCGGCCGGGTGAAGGATCCGGCCAGGATGATTTCCCCGGCCTCGAGCCGGTCCCCGTGTCCGGCGAGCCGGTCGGCCAGCCAGGCCACCCCGCGGGCGGGGTGGCCCAGCACGGCGGCGGCCACCCCGGACTCCTCGATGGTCTCGTTGCGGTACAGCAGTGCGGAGACCCAGCGGAGGTCGACGTCGTGGGGCCGCACGGGCCGACCGCCGTGGACCATGGCGCCCATCGCGGCGTTGTCGCTGATGGTGTCCACGATGGTGCGGCCCTCCATCTCGATGCGGCTGGAGAGGATCTCGACGGCGGGGACCACGTAGTCGGTGGCGTCCAGGACGTCGAAGATCGTGGTCTCACGACCGGTCAGCCCCGCACCGGCGAGGTCGCGGCCGAGCACGAAGGCGAGCTCCACCTCCACCCTGACCCCGGTGAATGCCCCGTGCTGAAGCACCGCACCGGTCTCATGGACCATGTCGGCGAAGATCGTGCCGTAGTCGGGTTCGGTGATGCCGGTGGCGGCCTGCATGACCTTGGAGGTCAGGCCGATCTTGCGTCCTGTGGGGCGTCGCCCGGCGGCGATGCCGCGACGCCGCCACTCGTTCTGGACCGCGTAGGAGTCCTCCACGGTCATCTCCGGGTGACGGGCGGTCAGCAGCGGCACCATGGTGCGGTCCCGCTCGGCGTCGGCGAGCTCTTCGGCGATCTGGCCGATCTGTGTCTCGGTGAGCATGGGTTCCTCCCTCAGAGCTGGTGGCCCAGCTTGTACTCGCCCTGTTTCCAGCTGGGCATGGACTCCTCGCCCTCTTCGGCGCGGGTGTAGGAGAACCCGTCGGCGCCGATGGTGACCTCCATCTCGGAGTCGTCGGTGCGCTCGGTGGTGGGCACCGGACGGCCCTCGAGGTCGAGGACGGTGGAGGCGTCGGTGTACCAGGAGGGGACCACCGGGTTGCCCCACCAGTCGCGGCGCTGATTGTCGTGGACGTCCCAGGTGACGCGCGGGTTGTCCGGGTCGCCGGTGTAATAGTCCTGGGTGTAGACCTCGATGCGGTGCCCGTCGGGGTCGCGCAGATAGAGGTAGAACGCGTTGGAGACGCCGTGCCGGCCGGGGCCGCGCTCGATGTGGTCGGAGAGCCGCAGCGCACCCAGCTTGTCGCAGATGGCCAGGATGTTGTGCTTCTCATGGGTGGCGAAGGCGACATGGTGCATCCGCGGGCCCGCCCCGCCGGTCATGGCGGTGTCGTGCACCGTGGGCTTGCGGCGCATCCAGGCGGCGTAGGTGGTGCCGGCGTCGTCCTGGATGTCCTCGGTGACGCGGAAGCCCAGGGTCTCCATGTAGCCCACGGCCCGCGGCACATCCGGGGTGACCTGGTTGAAATGGTCGATGCGGACCAGCGCTCCGGGGGAGTAGAGGTCGTAGCGCCAGGCGAGCCGCTCCACATGCTCCACCTCATGGAAGAACTCGTAGGGGAAGCCCAGCGGGTCCTGCACCCTGACCGAGTCGCCCAGCCCCTTCACGAAGCCCTCGGGGTTCCTCTTCACCGGGCAGCCCAGCTCCCGGTAGAAGGCCTCGGCACGGTCCAGGTCCTCCGGGCTGCGCACCCGGTAGGAGAAGGCGGCGACGGCGGCCTCGTCCCCCTTCCGGAGGATCAGGTTGTGGTGGATGAACTCCTCCATGGAGCGCAGGTAGATGGCGTCCTCGTCCTCCTCGGTGACCACCAGGTCCAGCACGTCCACGTAGAAGTCACGGGAGCGCTGCAGATCGGTGACCACCAGCTCCATGGAGGCGCACCGCAGGATGTCCGGCGGCGGAGTGGAGGGGGTGGGGAGGGGGTTCGGGTTCGTGTCTGTCATGCTGAGCGTCCTTGCTGCTGATGAGGATGGGAGGGATGGGCAGGGTGGGGCGGTGCCGGGTCAGTCGGCCTTGCCGAAGACCGGGTTGTGGACCTCGCCGAGGTTGATGTGGACCGCCTGCTGGTCCGTGTAGAAGTCCAGGGAGCGGTACCCGCCCTCGTGGCCGAGCCCGGAGGCCTTGACCCCGCCGAAGGGGGTGCGCAGGTCTCGGACGTTGTTGGAGTTCAGCCACACCATGCCGGCCTCCACGGCCTGGGCGATGGTGTGGGACCGCTTGAGGTCGTTGGTCCAGATGTAGGCTGCCAGCCCGTAGCGGGTGTCATTGGCCAGGGCGAGCGCCTCCTCCTCCGTGTCGAAGGGGGTGATCGCGACGACGGGCCCGAAGATCTCCTCCTGGAAGATCCGGGCGGTGGGCGGCACGTCGGCGAAGACAGTGGGGGCGACGAAGTTCCCGGTCTCGAAGCCCTCGGGGCGACCGCCGCCGGCCACCAGGCGTCCCTCGGTCTTGCCCAGCTCCACGTAGCTCATGACCTTCTCGAAGTGCTCCGGGTGCACCAGGGCGCCCACCTCGGTGGTCTTCTGGTGCGGCAGCCCGACCTTCACCCGCTTCGCCTGGGCGGCGTAGCGCTCCACGAACTCATCGTAGACCTCCCGCTGGACGAGAATCCGCGAACCGGCGGTGCAGCGCTCCCCGTTGAGGGAGAACACCCCGAAGATGGTGGCGTTGACAGCGGCCTCCAGGTCGGCGTCGTCGAAGACGATCGCCGGCGACTTCCCGCCCAGCTCCATGGACAGGCCCTTCAGGTGCGGGGCCGCGTTGGCGAAGATCAGCTGACCGGTGGCGGACTCACCGGTGAAGGAGATCAGGGGGACCTCCGGGTGCTTGACCAGGGCGTCGCCGGCCTGCTCACCGAAGCCGTTGACCAGGTTGAACACGCCCTGCGGCAGCCCGGCCTCCTCGAAGATGCCGGCCCACAGGCCGGCGGAGAGCGGGGTGAACTCCGCCGGCTTGAGCACCACCGTGTTGCCGGCAGCGATGGCCGGGGCGAGCTTCCAGCTCTCCAGCATGAACGGGGTGTTCCAGGGGGTGATGAGACCGGCGACGCCGATGGGCTTGCGGTTCACATAGTTCACCTGCCGGCCGGGCACCTTGTAGACGTCGTCGGCCTGCGCGACGATCAGGTCCGCGAAGAACCGGAAGTTCTCTGCGGCCCGGCGGGCCTGACCGAGAGCCTGGGTGATCGGCAGGCCGGAGTCGAAGGACTCCAGCTCGGCGAGCCGATCTCCGCGGGTCTCCACCAGGTCCGCGATGCGGTGCAACACCCGGGAGCGCTCGCGGGGGAGCATGCGCGGCCAGGGCCCTTCGGTGAAGGCGCGCCGTGCGGCGGCCACGGCACGGTCGACGTCGGCGGCCTTGCCGGAGGCGGCCTGGATGTAGGTCTCGTTGGTGACCGGGTCGAGCACGTCGAAGGTGTCGCCGTCGGCGGAGTCGACGAACTCGCCGTCGATGTAGTGCTGGATGCTCTGCGGCAGATCCTCCGGCAGGCGGTGGGCGTAGGCGTCGGGGCCGGGGGTCGAGGTCTGGGTCTCGAGGGAGTTCATCGGGAGTCCTCTCACTGCGGGGTGTCTGGGGTCAGGTTCTGCTCGTGGCTGCGGTAGGCCTCCACGGTGCGCCATTTGTGGCGGCGGACCGCCATCTCGATCTCCACCGGGTCTGCCTGGGCCCGGATCAGCGCCAGGATCTCCTCGTGCTCGGCCACGGAGAGCGGGGCCCGTTCCGGCACGAAGCTGAAGGTGGAGCTGCGCAGCCCGGAGAGTCGGTTCCAGCCGCGGTCCACCAGATCGGCGATGTGCGGGTTCGGGCAGCGGTGCACCAGGGCGCGGTGGAACTTCTCGTTCAGCGCGGTGAACACGGTGGGCTCGAAGTGGTCCAGCAGCGCGCGCATCTGCTCGTTGATGGACTCGGCCCGGGCGATGTCGGTCTCGGTCAGGCGTCCGAGGGACAGCGAGGTGGCCGCCCCCTCGAGCACGCCGAGTGTCTGCATGGTGTCGATGTACTCGCTCTGGTCCACCATGGCCACCCGGGCGCCGATGTTGCGTTCGAACTCGACGAGTCCCTCGGCCTCCAGACGGCGCACCGCCTCCCGGACCGGGACCGTGCTGACGCCGAGCTCCTTGGCGATGGTGCCCAGCACCAGGCGGTAGCCCGGGTTGAAGTCCCGGGCGATGATGCGTTCCCGGATCCAGCGGTAGGTCTTCTCCGACTTGGAGGCCTGCTCGTCGATGCGCAGGGTGCTCATGCCTGGTCCTGCGTCGCCGCGGCCGCGCCGTCGGCGGTCTCAGCCTCGTAGCGGGCCCGCCACTGCGCGTTCATGGGGAACAGGCCGTCCACCGGGTGGCCGGAGGTGACCTGCTCGGCGACCCAAGCGTCTTCGGCCTCCTTGGCCAGGGCGGCGTCGGCGACCTCCTCGGCGATCTCCGGGGGCAGGACGACGACGCCGTCGTCGTCGCCGACGATGACATCACCGGGCTGGACGGCGGCCCCGCCGCAGGCGATGGTGACGTCCACGTCCCAGGGGACATGTCGGCGCCCGAGCACGGCGGGGTGGGGCCCCTGGCAGAACACGGGGAGGTCGATCTCGGCGACGGTCGCGTGGTCCCGGACCCCGCCGTCGGTGACGACACCGGCGGCACCGCGGGCCTGGGCGCGCAGAGCGAGGATGTCGCCCAGGGTGCCTGAGCCTGTCTCCCCGCGGGCCTCGATGACGATCACCTCACCGGCGCCGACGTCGTCGAAGACGCGTTTCTGCGCGTTGTAGCCGCCGCCGTGGCTGCGGAACAGGTCTTCGCGTGCCGGGATGAAGCGCAGAGTGCGTGCGGTGCCGACCATCTTCCGTCCCGCACGGGTGGGGCGCAGACCGTCGATGGTGACGGTGTTGTAGCCGCGGCGGCGCATCTCCTGGGTCAGGCCCGCCACCGGAGCAGACTCCAGCTTCTCCCGCAGGGCCTCAGCGATCCCGGTGGTGTGCTCCGGCAGCCCGGCAGCCTGGCGCGATCCCCAGGCCTCCTCGCGCTGGAGGTCGTCCACGCGCGGCAGGCTCCCGAGGTCGGGATCGAAGTCTCCGGGCCCTTCGACGATCGGGGTGCGCAGTCGGCCGCTGGAGCGCGGGGCCTGCTCGGGGTCTCCCACGACGTCTACCTCCACCTCGACGACGTCGCCGGGCTGAGTCACCGAGGCGCCGGCGGGGGTGCCGGTGAGGATGATGTCTCCGGGCTCCAAGGTCAGATGCTGGGAGAGGTCCGCCACGAGCTGGGGGAGGGGGAAGATCATGCCGGCCGACGTGTCCTCTTGGACGAGGTGGCCGTTCTTCCAGGTGCGGATGCGCAGGGCGGAGGGGTCGACGTCGGCGGCGGGGATCAGCTGCGGGGCGAGCGGGGTGTAGCCGTCCCGCCCCTTGTTGCGGACGTTGGAGCCTTTGTCGTTGCCGCGCAGGTCATACAGGCCGAGGTCGTCGGCGGCGGTGATCCAACCGACATGCGCCCACGCCTGATTCCGGGCGAGGCGGCGGGCCCGGCGCCCGATGACCAGGGCGATCTCCCCCTCGAAGCCCAGCAGCTCCGTACCGGCCGGGCGTTCGACGGCGGCCTCGGTCGGCGCCAGCGAGCTGGCCGGCTTGAAGAAGTAGGACGGGGCCGCGGGGCGGCGACCGCGCTGCTCGGCCCGGGAAGCGTAGCTGATGTGGACGGCGATGATCTTGCCGGCGTGGGCTGTCATCAGGTCCTGGGAGTCGCTGAGGGTGTCCAGGTGGCTGGAGGTGTCCAAAGAAGCTCCTTCGCTCCGTGGGGGTCTGCGCTGTATGCGTCTGCGCTGTATGGGTCTTTGCCGTGTGGGTCTGCGTCGTGCGCAGCCGTGCCGTCCAGGGTGTGCCGTCTGCCGATATCAGATCATATCGAGAATCGTATATCATCCGTGGCACACGCCACAAGAGGGTCGATGGGGACAGTGAGGGGTGGAGTCAGCCGATGTTCGCCTGCCGCGCATGCTCGTAGATCTCCGGTCGGCGTCGCTGCAGATGCGAGGCCCAGATGAGCCCGGCCACCCCGGCGGCGACGATGGTGCCCGGGATGACGATCACCAGGGCGGAGAAGCTGTCGGCCTCGATCATGGTGTCGAAGTTGGCCATGATGAGCAGGGCGATGACGCCGAAGCCTACCGCGGCGACGAGCGGTGCCACCCTGCGGATGAGAAGCGGGTGCTGGTCGGGGTCCTCGCCGAGGCGGCGCATGATCGCCACGGAGGTCACGCACAGCAGGATCACCATGCCGAACCCCGCGGCATTGGTCAGCCAGGGGAACATCGTCAGCACGGGATAGAGGGCTCCGAGATCCGAGCCGGCCCCGGCCACGGTGAAGATGAGGATGAAGATCAGGCCCAGCGAAGACTGTGTCAGCGACCCGGCCACGGGAGCGCCGTTGCGCGGCCCGGTCAGGCCCAGAGCGCTCGGCAGGATCCGGGCTCGGCCCATGGAGAAGAAGTATCGGGCCGCGGCGTTGTGGAAGGCGATCATGGCGGCCAGGATGCTGGTCAGGAAGAGCAGGGCCGCCATGCTCGAGGCCATCGCCGGCACGTGCTGGCCCAGGAAGACGAACATCAGGTCCGGCCCCCACTGCTGCGACTGTTCCACCATCTGCGAGGTTCCGACGCCGAGAGAGAAGGCCCAGGCCGAGAAGGCATAGAACGCCGCGATGATGCCCACGGCGATGTAGGTCGCCGTCGCGACGGAGCGCCGGGGGTCCTTGACCTCTTCCGCGTAGATGGCGCCGGACTCGAAGCCCATGAAGGCGGCGATGCCGAAGGCGAGCAGCGCCCCGAAGCTGCTGGTCAACCAGTGTTCAGGGAGGAAGGCCTCTGTGCTGATGCCTTCCGGTGCGACGGAGAAGGAGAGTGTGCTGACGGCGATGACGATGACGAACTCGAGCGCCACGATCACTGCCAGCACCTTCGCGTTGAGGTCGACCTTGGTGACTCCCAGGGCGCCCACGATCAGCCATCCCATCAGGGCACACAGCCACCAGGGGGCCTCGAGTCCGGTGAGCTCGCCCAGTACGGACGAGGCTGTGAAGCCGAAGACCCCATAGAGTCCGATCTGCATGGCGTTGTAGGTCACCAGGGCGAGGAACGAGGTGCCGATGCCTGCCCGGATGCCGAGTCCCGCGGCCACATAGGCGTAGAAGGCCCCGGCGTTCTGGATCAAGGAGCTCATCCGGCCGTATCCGATCGCGAAGAACACCAGGACGAGGCCCAGCAGCAGATAGCCGACCGGTACGCCGAGCTCACCGGTGACGGCGAAGCTGGTCGTGGCTCCGCCGGCGAGAACGGTCAGCGGTGCGGAGGCTGCGATGATCAGGAAGACCAGGGCTGGGACGCCGAGTGTCCTTCTCGCCAGGGCGGCGTCCTCGGGGGCGGGCGTGCTGTCAGGAGTCGGGGTCGGTGTGGCGAGAGGGTGTCTGCTCATGAGGTGCTCCGTGCGGTCATAGGGTGGATGACCTCAGTCTTCTCGTCCCGCCGTCCGGCGTCTTGTGTCACCGTGCACACAGGTTGTCCCGGATCGCGCGCAGGATCTCGCCCCCCGGCATCACCGTCAGCCTTGCCATCCGGTATGAGCGGTGCCACACTGCTGGGTAAGTCGCCGTCGGACCGTGGACACTCTTCGTCACCGTTATTGAGCAATCGCTCAACAATCTGGGGTGTCCCCGCAGATGTCCCAGGAGGGGTCATGAGTCAGCAGCGTGACGAAGGAGCAGTCCTCGACCTGCCTCGGACGGGTATCGACCTGCCCTCCTGGCGGGCCGCCATCGGGTCCGCCGTCGTTCCTCTGGACATCCGCGCCGAGGGCGGCATCCCCTTCCGCGGCCACCTGCGCAGTTCCACCGTGGACGACGTCGGGCTCTTCCAGCTGGTGACCACACCGCACAGCGTGGCCCGAACCCCCGGGCTGATCTCCGCCGACGACGCGCGGTTCTACAAGATCAGTTTGCAGCTGGCCGGGCGCGGCATCCTGGAGCAGGACGGCCGTCGGGCCAGTCTGGGCCCCGGAGACCTCGCCATCTATGACACCCACCGGCCTTATCGCCTGCACTTCGCCGAGGCGAGCCAGGCAATGGTGATGATCTTCCCCCAGGAGATGGTCGACCTCGCGCCGGAGGAGATCGCCCAGGTCACGGCGAGCTGCTTCCCCCAGGACCGCGGGTTCGGACGCATGATCAACCCGTTCTTCATGGAGCTGGGCCGGGACCTCGACCAGCTCACCAGCACCTACTCGGCACGCCTGGTGCATCTGGCGTTGGACCTGATGGTCACCATGCTCTCTCAGGAGCTGGATGAGCGTCAGGCGTCGGGGGCCTCGCCCGCTCGGCACCTGGGGCGGGAGATCAGGGATCACATCCTGCGTCATCTCGGGGACGAGAGCCTGTCCCCGGCCTCGATCGCCGCAGCCCACTACATCTCCCTGCGCCACCTGTACACCATCTTCTCCGAGGAGGGCCAGACGGTCTCCGCCTGGATCCGGTCTCGGCGTCTGGAACACATCCGGCGGGATCTCGCCGACCCGCTACAGGCCGATCGTCCGATCTCAGCCGTGGCCGGGCGATGGGGGCTCCATGACGCCGCCCACTTCTCGCGGGTGTTCAAGGCGGAGTTCGGCGAGTCGCCCAGCGCCTATCGCCGGCGGCATCTCGAGCAGGAGATCTCGCTCGCCGGGTGACCTGTGGTGCCGCTGCCGCAGAGGAGTCCGTTCATGGGGCAGAATCAGCCCCATGCCGAAGAAGGTCGACCGCCGCGCCCGCCGAGAAGAGATCGTCCGCACCTACCTGAAGATCGCCGCCCGCGACGGCATGGAGGCCGCCACCACGCGGGCCCTGGCCGCCGAGCTCGGCGTCGCCGTCGGGTCCCTGTGGCACTACTTCTCCGGCTTCGACGAGGTGCTCTCCCAGGCCTTCGAGATGATCTTTGAGCGCACCGACGGACGTATCGCCCGGCAGGTGGGTGACTCCGCCGGGCTGCGGGCGCTGCGCGCCATGCTCGAAGAGGTCCTGCCGATCGGCGGCGTTCCCCGCGATGAGGCCTATGTGGTGGTCAGCTTCTGGGGGCGCGTCGCGGCGAACCCCAGTGTGGGCAGCCTGCAGGTCGCCGTCGAGCGGCAGTGGCGTCAGCAGATGACCGGACGCCTCCGGGAAGCTGTCGACGCCGCGGAGCTGCACCCGGAGGCACCGGTGGAGGACATCGCCGATGCGCTGCTGTACCTGGTCACCGCCTCACAGTTCGAACGCGTGCTCGGCACGTCCCTGGGCCAGGAGGCCAGGCTCTGGCAGATCGTGCGCCACCACCTGGCCCCCTGGATGACCGATTGGGCAGCTCAGCAGTGGCAGCCGCCGTCGTCCTGGGGCGAAGCGCCGGAGGAGGAGGCCTCCGGCGCGGCCGACGACGCCTGACAGTGCCCACCGGGCTCCGGCGGGACGTCCAAGGTGGGGTTGCGGTCGAAGAAGCCGTTCGGGGTCATGCGGAATCCCGCATAGTCCACGGGCATGATCGGCCAGTCCTCGGTGCGGGGGAAATGGGTGAGGCCGAAGGTGTGCCAGAGCACCACGTCCTCCCCGTCGATCGCTCGGTCCTGCGCCGCATACCGGGGGAGGCCGTCGCCGCCCGGGTTCAGGTTGACCAGCCGCCCGGCGGGGTACAGCTCCTCGGCGTCGTACCGGGTCACCCATAGGTGGTGCGCGGCGAAGGCCGCGCGACGTCGGATCGGGGAATCATCGGCCGCCAGCAGCGTGGGCGAGTCCTCTGCGTGGAGCACGTAGGCGGTCGGCTGCCCCAGGCGGTTGGTGGCCTCGGTGCTGCTGATGCGCCAGAGGCGACCTGCGGAGCCGTCCGCATCGCGGATGGCCTGCTGCTCGGACGGCAGTCGGGTGATGGTGCGGTTGAACGTGTTGCCCCACGGATTGCTCTGAGAGGTCGGCTCGCGGACGACGTCGATCTCGTCCACCGCGTTCGCGGTGCCGTCGACCATCATGTCCAGTCGGGCGCAGAACAGGTGCTGGTGGATCGGGGCGCCGAGTCCCGGGGCGATCTCGGTGGAGTATGGGTAGTCCCCGCCCGGATGGGCGTTGGTGAACACGATGCCGGTGGCCTTAGACTCCAGCTCGATCTTGCCGTCCAGATAGAGGTGCCAGTAGAAGCCGTAGTCGTAGTTGCCGACGGTGACGAAGAACGAGATCACCAGGCGCCGCTGGCGGCGGACCTCCGAGCTGCCGGAGAAGTCGTCGGTGTGCTTCCACAGGATGCCGTAGTCCTCCTCGTGGAGGCAGATGGCGTTCCGCAAGGTCTGCGGGCGGCCGAAGTCATCGGCGACGACGGCGTCCACATAGGTGATCTCGCCCTTGCAGTCGCAGCCCAGCTCCAGGGCGTTGGCGAGCCGTCCGAACTGGAACTCGCCGACGTCGTAGTAGTTCTGCCAGGCGTTGGTGGGAGAGGGGTCCCCGTAGCTGACCACCATCTCCGCCACGGAGCCGCGGTACAGGATGGGCCGCTGACGTCCCTGGTCGGAGAAGCTGAGCTGGTGCAGCGTGAGCCCTTCCCGGCCGTTGAAGCCCAGGCGGACGCTCCAGTTCTCCCACTCCAGTACGCCGTCGTCGAGGGTGAAGCTGACTCCCTCGGGCTGGGTGATGGAGATGGGCTTCAGTGAGGTGCGGAACTCGCCGCGCACAGCCGGGTCCAGGTAGTCGCCGGACTCGTCGGGCACGTGGGTCACCTCGGTCTCGACCACGCGCAGGACCTTCTGATCGGTCATGTCGATGTGAGCGACCACGCCGCCGATCGGGTGGGCCCAGATGGAGTCGGTCGGGTAGTCCTGGCGGAAGGAGAGGGCGCGCAGAATTCGGTGGCCGGTCTCGTCCTCGTAGCCGAAGACGCCGGCGGAGAGGCCGATGACGACGACCTTCTCGAGGTCGGTGACTCCACGGCGCCGCAGGGCCTCGACGTAGCGTGGGTCGGCTTTGAGGATGTCGTCGGCGCCGAAGAGCTCCTCCAGGAAGATCGGGCCGGTGCCCTGCTCCGCGACGTCGACCGGCTGGTCGGAGGCGATGGTCTCGCCGTCCAGGTCGACGACGACGTCGCGGACGGTGTTCGTGGCCAGGTCGGTGACGACGAGCGAGGCCTGGCGGGGGAGTCGCCGGCCCGGTGTCCAGGCCAGGACCTCCTGCTTCTCCGGTTCACGCAGCATCAGGTAGCTCACCCGCGCGGAGTCGGGCAGCAGGCCGTTCTGCTGCAGCACCGTGCGGATCCGGGAGATCTCCTCGGCGGAGAGGGGGGTCAGCGGGTGGGCGGCATCGCCCGAGGTCTTGTCAGTCATCGAACTCCTCCTTATAGTTGAGCGCACGCTCAATATAAATATCGCACAGTTCACAGTATCCGGGGAAGGGGTGCCGCTCATGGTTGCCGTCGGGTTGCGCCGCACCGCGGCGATCGTCGCAGCCCTCGCCGGCGTGCTCCATCTGCTGATGCTGGGGCACGGAGGCCTGGTGATGAGCCTGCTCATGGTCGCGATGGCCATGATCTGTCTGCCGTGCGCGGGCCATCTCTGGCGCGGCGACTCCCCGCGGGCCTGGACGATGATCGCGCTCATGAACGCCGGGATGGTGGTCCTGCACCTGGGCCTGATGAGGTCCCATGGCGCTGAGTTGGGCGATAGTGCCGAGCCCGTGCCGCATGCGCATCACCACGGGGAGGGGCTGGGACTGGCCGGACTGCATGAGCCGCTGATGCACCTCGCCCTCGGGTTCGCGACGGCGGAGATCCTGCTCGTCCTGGTGGCGGTGTGTTGGTACCTGAGGGGCCGGCATCGGGCAGTCCGCCTGACTGTTCACCACGTGGCGGAAGAGCGCTCCCCTCATAGAAGGCTGCAGGAGGAGTCAACTGCTTCTCTGCAGCTGTCGCGCACAGTGAAGTGATAAGACAGCCGATCGATGGAGGAATCACCACAATGACGACCCAGAATGTGTCTGACGGCCAGTCCCTGCTGGAGCGGATCCAGCCGGTTTCCGGGGGCCGGGAGATCCTGGACCCGGCCACCGGAGAGCTGGTCGGCCGAGCGCCAGAGGCTGATCTGGCGGACCTTGACGCCGCCGTGGCTCGGGCGAAGGCTGCTCAGTCCGGCTGGGCGGCGCGTGCTGACGAGGACCGTGCCGGACTCCTGAACGCGGCTGCTGATGCGATCGAGGCCCAGGCCGAGGAGCTGGCGGTGCTGCTGTCCCGAGAACAGGGCAAACCGCTCAATGGTCCCAATGCCCGGTTCGAGGTCGGTGCCTGTGTGGCCTGGCTGCGCGCGACCGCCTCCTTCCCGGTGGAGCCGGAGGTGCTCCTCGATGACGAGTCCGGGCATGCCGAGCTGCACCACCGCCCATTGGGGGTGGTCGGGGCGATCGGTCCGTGGAACTGGCCGATGATGATCAGCATCTGGCAGATCGCCCCCTCGCTGCGGATGGGCAACACGGTGGTGATCAAGCCCTCTGGGTACACCCCGCTCTCCGTGCTGGGGTTGGTGGAGGTGCTCAACACGGTGCTTCCGGCCGATCTGCTGATCGCGGTGCCCGGGCGCGGAGACATCGGGGACCGGCTGACCCGGCACCCCGATATCGCCAAGATCATGTTCACCGGCTCGACTCCTACGGGTAAGAAGATCATCGCCGCGGCCGCCGAGACGGTGAAGCGACTGACCATGGAGCTGGGCGGCAATGACGCCGGCATCGTCCTCGATGATGCCGATCCGGCTGCGATCGCTGAGGACCTGTTCTGGGGCGCGTTCATCAACACCGGGCAGACCTGTGCGGCGATGAAGCGTCTCTACGTCCCGGATGCTCTCTACGACCAGGTCTGTGACGCTTTGGTGGCGGTCGCTGGGCAGATGCCCATGGGCAACGGACTGGACGAGGGCAATGTGTTGGGCCCGCTGCAGAACCGGGCCCAGTGGGAGATCGTGGACCGCCTGGTCACCGCCGCGGTCGACTCCGGGGCGCGGGTGCTCACCGGCGCCGATCCCTCCCCGGAGGCGGTGGACGGATCAGGCGGGCACTTCTACCCGACCACCCTGATCGCCGACATCGATGGGGACGATCCCCTGGTGGTCGAAGAGCAGTTCGGCCCCGCGCTGCCGATCATCCGCTATACCGACCTCGATGAGGCGATCGCCGCCGCTAATGCTCTGGAGGTCGGGCTGGGCTCCTCGGTCTGGTCCTCGGACCTGGACCGGGCCCGGGCCGTGGCTGCCCGGCTGGAGGCCGGGACCACTTGGATCAACAAGCACGGCGCGATCGATCCTCGGGTGCCTTTCGGCGGTGCCAAGGAATCCGGATTCGGCCTCGAGTTTGGCGCCCACGGGCTGCGCGAAGTCTCCCAGCCCCACGTCATCAGCTGGTGAGCATGTCCGGCTGAGTCTCACGCCCCACCCCGGTTGGCTCCGGAGGAATGGTCGCTCTGAGTGCACTTGCGCGAGTTTTAGCGACCATTCCTCCGGAGCCAACGTGTCGTTGGGGCCCGCCGCTGAGGTGCGTTGAGCCCTGAGCGCGGCCCAGTGCGGTCTGCAGGATGCTGCCAGGAGTCGACGTGCTGCGTGTCGGTGACTTTTTTGAACTGACCAACCGTTCGGTCAATAAATCTGGTACATTCTCTCGCAGTGGTGAGCTGCATCACATGATGCGGGCCTCCCTTCGCCGGCGGCCCGTCCGCATCGACCGCACTCGGAGAGCACATGAGCCAGACCATCTATCTCAGCACCGAAGGCCATGAGATGACCCGCGAGGAGAAGAAGGTCCTCGCGGGGACTCTCGTGGGCACCACCATCGAGTGGTACGACTTCTTCATCTACGCGCAGGCGGCAGGCTTCGTGCTTGCCGTGCTGTACTTCGAACCTCTCGGCCAGGAGAATCAGGCGTTGGCGCAGATCGTCGCCTGGGCATCCATTGGCATCTCCTTCCTCTTCCGCCCCCTCGGAGCCATCCTGGCCGGCTGGCTGGGGGACCGGTTCGGACGCAAGATCGTCCTGGTCATCACCCTGATGGGCATGGGCGGTGCGACCGTGCTCATCGGGCTGCTGCCCACCTACGCCACTCTCGGCATCGCCGCGCCGATGATCCTGATCTTCCTGAGGATTCTGCAGGGCCTCTCCGCCGGCGGGGAATGGGGCGGTGCCGCGCTGCTGTCCGTGGAGCACGCCCCGCGCCACAAGCGCGGCCTCTTCGGCGCCTACCCGCAGATCGGCGTCCCGCTGGGCATGCTGCTGGCCACCGGATTCATGTTCGGCCTCAACGCCGTCACCACCGAGGAGCAGTTCCTCGAATGGGGCTGGCGCGTGCCGTTCCTGTTCTCCTTCGTGCTGATCATCGTCGGCTACCTGATCCGAGTGAAGGTCGACGAGTCCCCGGTGTTCACCGAGATGAAGGAACGGAAGAAGGAGTCCTCGGCCCCGCTGAAGGAGCTGGTGACCACCCATAAGAAGTACACCTTCCTGGCCGCGCTGATCTTCGCCGCCAACAATGCCGCCGGCTACCTGGTCATCGCCTTCTTCGCCGCCTACGGCGTCAGCCACCTGGGCATGGAGCGCACCGAGACGCTGATCGCCTCGCTCATCGGAGGCGTGGGCTGGTTCGGCTTCACCCTCTTCGGCGGCTGGGTCTCTGACCGCATCGGCCGGGTGCGCACCTTCCAGATCGGCTACGGCATCATCATCGTCTGGGTGGTGCCCATGTGGTTCCTCCTGGACACGGCCTCCCTGCCGCTCTTCGCCCTGGCGATCTTCGTGCTCACCGTGGGCCTCGGGCCCTCCTACGGCCCGCAGTCCGCGCTCTACGCCGAGATGTTCCCGGTGGCCATCCGCTTCTCCGGGGTCTCCATCGGCTACGCGCTCGGCTCGATCATCGGTGGAGCCTTCGCCGCCACGATCGCCCAGACCATCCTGGACACCACCGGCAAGTCCTGGCTGATCGGCGTCTACATCGCGGCCCTGGCCGTGATGTCCTTCCTGGCGGTCTCGGTGGTTCCGAAGCACCTGCAGGGCATCAACCTGACCGACGACAGCGACCGCGAAGAGCTCACCATCCTGAAGTCTTCGCGCTGACACGCCCGCCGAGGGCAGACAAGCGGCGCCGACGTCGCGCATGATGTCAGTCATGGATCGCTCACCAGCGCTGATGACTGATCCGCACCACAGATGAGGAGAACCCCCATGCGACACCACAGCACCATTCTGAGGCTCTCGGCCGCCACGGCCGCCGCCGCTCTGCTGCTCACCGCCTGCGACGGCGGCGGCGAGGGAGAGGACGGCGGAGGCGACGGCGACAGCTACTCCATCGGCATCACCCAGATCGTCGCCCACCCGTCCCTGGACGCCGCCCGCGAGGGCTTCAAGGCGGCCTTCGAGGACGCCGGGGTGGAGGTGGACTGGGACGAGCAGAACGCCCAGGGCGAGCAGGCCACGGCCTCGAACATCGCCGGCACCTTCGCCACTGCGGGCCACGACCTGGTCCACGCGATCGCCACCCCCACCGCCCAGGCGGCCGCCCAGTCCATCACCGACATCCCGATCGTCTTCTCCGCGGTGACCGAGCCGCAGGAGGCCGGCCTGGTGGACGACTGGGACGCCCCGGGCGGCAACGTCACCGGCGCCTCGGACATGAACCCGGTGGCCGATCAGCTGGAGCTGCTCCAGGAGATCGCCCCCGACGTCGAGTCCGTCGGCATCGTCTACTCCTCCGGCGAGGTCAACTCTGCCGTCCAGGTGGAGCTGGCGCACGAGGCCGCCGAGGAGCTGGGCCTGGAGATCCAGGAGGCCACCGTCTCGAACTCCGCAGAGGTCCAGCAGGGCGTGGAGTCGCTGGATGTGGACGCGATCTACGTGCCCACCGACAACGCCGTCGTCTCCGCCCTGGAGTCGGTGCTGCAGTACTCGCACCAGAACCAGATCCCCGTGATCGCCGCCGAAGGCGACTCGGTGCAGCGCGGGGCGCTGGCCACCTACGGCATCAACTACGAGAACCTGGGCCGCCAGGCCGGGGAGATGGCGCTGCGGATCCTCCAGGATGGCGAGGACCCGGCCGAGATGCCCGTGGAGACCGGTGAGGTCCTCGAGCTGGTCGTCAACCCGGAGGCCGCCGAGCAGATGGGCATCGAGCTCGACGACGAGCTGCTCGATCGGGCCGACGGCGTGGTCGGCGAGGACCTCGAGGAGCTGGACCCCGAGGACGACGAGGAGGACTCTGACGAGGACGTCGACGAGGACGCTGAGGACGACGTCGACGAGGACGACGTCGACGAGGACGACGAGTGACCCTGACGCTGATCACGCACGCGTAGGATCACCCAGAGACAGAATCCAGGACGGGCACCGGCCTGGCCCACCAGGCCGAGCCGGTGCCCGTTCCCTGGGCGGACGTGGAGACGTCGTCGGGCGGAACCCGGCCGACGACGGCGGATGAGGACAGATGATCACAGCACTTGAGCTCGGGCTGATCTACGCGATCATGGCCCTGGGCGTCTACCTGACCTTCAGGATCCTGAACTTCCCGGACCTGACGGTGGACGGTTCGTTCACCTCGGGCGCGGCGACGGCGGCGATCCTGATCACCAACGGGGTCAACCCCTTCCTGGCGACGGCGGCGGCGTTCGTCGTCGGCTGCCTGGCCGGCCTGATCACCGGGCTGCTGCACACCAAGGGCAACATCAACGGCCTGCTGGCCGGCATCCTGACGATGATCGGGCTCTATTCGATCAACCTGCGCATCATGGGCGGGGCCAATGTGCCCCTGCTGGGGCAGGACACCATGATCAGCGCGCTGCGCTCCGTGGCCGGGGTCGGCTGGACCTCCGTGCTGGTGCTCGCCGCGGTGGCGGTGATCTTCAAGCTCGTCATGGACTGGTATCTCCACACGGACAACGGCCTGGCCCTGCAGGCCACCGGTGACAACGAGCAGATGATCCGCTCCTTCGCGGTCTCCACCGACCGGCAGAAGATCACCGGGCTGATGCTCTCCAACGGGCTGGTCGGCATCTCCGGCGCCGTTGTGGCCCAGCATCAGGGCTTCGCCGACATCGGCATGGGCATCGGTCTGATCCTGGTGGGCCTGGCCTCGGTGATCGTCGGTCAGGCCATCTTCGGCACCCGCACCGTCTTCCAGGCCACCCTGGCGGTCGTCCTCGGCGCAGTGATCTACCGCCTGGCCATCCAGCTGGCCCTCAACGTGGGGCTGAACCCGAACGACATGAAGCTGATGTCCGCGGTGCTGGTGGTGGCCGCCCTGCTGCTGCCGCAGTGGAAGGGCTTCGCCAAGCTCACCCGCCGTCGCAAGGGGCGCTCAGCCCTGAGCGCCGCCGCCGAGGCCACGCTGACCTCCGACGCCGCTGCCGGCGCCGGCAAGAAGGGAGCCTGACATGTTGAGCATCACCTCCGTGTCCAAGACGTTCTTCCCCGGCACCGTCAACGAGCGTCGGGCCCTGGTGGACGTGGACCTCGAGATGGCCGAGGGCGACTTCGTCACCGTGATCGGCTCCAACGGCGCTGGAAAGTCCACCCTGCTGAACACCGTGGCCGGCCGGATCATCCAGGACGACGGCGTCGTCGCCCTCGACGGCAAGGACGTCAGCCGCCTCAAGGAGCACCAGCGCGCGGCGAAGGTGGGCCGGGTCTTCCAGGACCCCATGGCCGGCACCGCCCCGAACCTCACCATCGAGGAGAACCTCTCCCTGGCCGACCGTCGCGGCAAGATGCGCGGCCTGGCCCGGGGCGTGACCAAGGCGAAGCGCGAGCGGTTCGCCGAGGCGCTGACCCAGCTGGAGCTGGGCCTGGAGAAGCGTCTCAAGACCAAGGTCGGGCTGCTCTCCGGCGGGCAGCGGCAGGCGCTGAGCCTGCTCATGGCCACCTACTCCGACCCCCGGGTGCTGCTGCTGGACGAGCACACCGCCGCCCTGGACCCGCAGCGGGCGGAGCTGGTCACCCGGCTCACCCGCTCCGTGGTGGAGGAGAAGGGGCTGACCACCCTGATGGTCACCCACAACATGGTCCAAGCCTTGGAGGTGGGCAACCGGCTGATCATGATGCACGAGGGTCGGATCATCCTCGACGTCGATGCTGAGCGGAAGTCTCAGATGACCCCGGAGGACCTGCTGGCCGAGTTCGGCAAGCTCAAGGGCGCCGTCGTCGACGACAAGACGATGCTGCAGTAGGCGCACTCCGTCACCGTTGAGCTGGTGCGTTTCCACCGGAATCAGGCGCTGTCGAGCGTCATTCGGGCGGGAAAGCACCAGCTCAACGCGTTCTGAGGGAGTACCGTGGGGGTCATGACTGCTGACGCGCTGTTGTTCCTGTCCGCCACCCCGCTGGTTCCGGCCGGGTTTGAGGCCGTCGCCAGCGGAGCAGGGCTCCTGACGCTCGCCCTGCTCGTCTGGGCGCTGGTCGAGATCTTCCGCTGCCCTGGCCTGGCCCCCGGGTGGAAGCTGGTGCTGGGGCTGCTGGCGTTCACGCTGCCGTTCTTCGGTCCGCTCACCGCGGTGGTCATGGCACGTTCGCACCGCCGGCGGGTGGAGTCCGGGGAGCTCGCGCTCACAGCGATGGCGCCGCGGGGTCGATGAGCGCAGGCTCTGCCACGGCCAGCAGGCAAGCGTCCGCTCGGGGCGGTGTCCCTGAGGCACCGGCCCGGGTCACAGGTCGACGTCGTCGCCGAACCAGGGTTCCGTGATCTCCTCGTAGGTGCCGTCGTTCAGGGCCATGGTCAGCCACTGGTCCACATAGTGCTTCATCACGGTGTCGCCGCGCGGAAGCATATAGGCCTTCTCGAAGTAGTCGAAGGGCTCGTCCGGATTCACAGCGCAGAGCTCGTCATACTCGTGGGCGATCCACAGCACCTCGGAGCGGTCGGTGGTCATGACGTCGGCCTCGCCGTCGACGATCTGGTCGAAGATCGTCAGGTTGTCATGGGTGACCAGGTCCCCGTCGGGGTAGTGCTCCTGGGCGAAGATCTCGTTGGTCCCGCCGCTGGGCATGATCGAGGTGACGTCAGGATCGTTGATCTGCTCGATCGTGCGGTAATCGTCCACGTTCTCACAGCGCGTGATCGGGGTCTTGCCGTCCTCCATCAGCGGTGCGGAGAAGAACACCTGCTCGGACCGCGCCGTGTTGATCGAGATGCCGCCGACGGCGATGTCGCATTGGGCCAGATAGTCGTCCATAAGGTCGTCCCAGGTGGTCTGCACCCACTCGACCTCCACCGCGAGGTGATCGGCGAGGTCTCGAGCCATGTCGACGTCGATGCCGGTGTACTCGCCGGTCTCCTCGTCGAGCTCGGTGAACGGCGGATAGTCGCCGGTGGTGCACACCGCCAGCGAGCCGGCGTCGAGGACCTCGTCCAGCCGGGAGGAGTCCTCGAGGACCTGCGGGGCGGCCTGCTCGGTGCTGTCCTCCGCAGAAGCGTCGGCACCAGCGTCGACGTCGGCCTCAGAAGCCGGGGAGCAGGCGGCGAGCAGCGCGACGGCGACGCCGGCGGCCGTCAGCAGGGCTGCGGTGGGTGTCAGAGCGGTGGGTGTCAGAGCGGTGGGGTGGGATGTCATAGGACCTTCCGAGTCGAGTTCAGGGTGGTGGGGGAGCTCAGGACACGATCAGCAGCGTCGCGCCGAAGACGAGTCCGGAGGCGATGAGCACGATCGTGGTGTAGCCGAGGATGTCGCGCATCTTCAGCCCGGCGATGGCCAGCAGCGGCAGCGCCCAGAACGGCTGGATCATGTTCGTCCACTGGTCGCCGTAGGCCACCGCCATGATCGCCACTGCCGGATCGGTGCCCAGGGACTCGGCCGCCTCCAGCAGGATCGGCGCCTGCACGGCGATCTGCCCGCCGCCGGAGGGGACGAAGAAGTTCACGATCCCGGCCGAGAGGAATGCCCACAGCGCGAAGGTCTGGTCCGTGGAGATCGCCACGAACGCTTCGGAGAACACCTGCATCAGCCCGGTGCCGGCCATGATGCCCAGGATCCCGGCGTAGAGCGGGAACTGCAGCAGGATGTCGCCGACATTCGCGGCGGCCTCCTTGGTCAGCGCCAGCAGCTCGAAGGGGCTGCGCACCAGCAGCATGATCAGCGTCAGGAAGCTCCAGTTGACGATGTCCAGGGTCAGCCCGCCTCCGCCGGAGAAGTGGATGGCCAGGTAGCCGACCAGCATGAGCCCCACCAGCATCGTGGGGATGCGGCTGGCGTCCACGCGGTCGGCCGGAGTGACGACGGCGTCGTCGACCTCCGTGTCCTTCAGGCGCGCGTCCACTCCCAGCGGGACGACGTCGTGGGGATTGCGGGGCGCGATGAGCGTGAGCGCGCCGGCGACCACGAGGATCGTCACCGCGGCGGCGATCAGGTTCCAGCTGGAGAACACCGTCTCCGTGATGGACAGCGGCTCGCCGAGGACATCGGCCACGAAGGAGTCCGGCGTGGCGGCGGTCAGCGGTCCGGAGGCCGAGTACCCCATGTGCCACACCACGAAGCCGGAGAATCCGGCGGCCACCAGCATCGGGAAGTGCACCGGCATCTCCCGACGGCGGGCCTGTTCGGCGACCTCCCGGGCCATCAGACCGCCCACCACGAGTCCCAGCCCCCAGGTGATCAGCGAAGCCAGGGCGGCGATCAGGAACACGAACAGGTAGGCCTGCATGGGGGTCCGCGGGACCTGGGCCAGCCGGCGCAGCAGGGCGCGGACCGGACGGGTGCTGGCCAGGATGTAGCCCAGGAACAGGATCAGCGCGATCTGCGTCATGAACTCCAGCAGACCCGCCAGACCGAGGCCCCATTCCTCGACCACCTGCACCGGGCCGGCGTCCGTGAGCAGCAGGGCGAGCACCGCGACGATGACGGTCAGCCCGATCGCGAAGACCAGGGCAGAGGGGATCAGCTTCTCGACCAACGCGTTCAGCGGTCGCATGACGGGGCCGAGCAGGGCTCCGCCTCCCGCGCTGGGCTTCTGGCCTGAGGGGGCAGCGTTCACGGCATCCTCCTTGATGGTGAGACTGAGGCGTCAGTGACAGGGGAGGGGTGATCCCTGAGTGACGTGGCTCACCTCACCTTAGCCAGTCGACCGCCCTGGCGGGCGGGCGACCCGCTGGGTGCAGTGCAGGCGACCTCCTGGTGATTGACCTCACAGCCCGGGCGTGGAAGAGTGTTCAGGTGAACGATCGGTCAGTAATTCCGGTCCGGCGACCTGCCGCCGCCCTGCAGCCCTCACCGACAGTCGGAGGAACCCCGTGACCACCCCCGCCTTCCTCGTCTCCGGGACACGCACGCCCGTCGGCCGCTACGGCGGCGCGCTGTCCTCCGTCCGGCCCGACGACCTCGCCGCCCTGGTGGTGCGCACCGTCGTCGAGGATGCCGGCATCGACCCCGCCGCCGTGGACGAGGTCATCCTCGGCAACGCCAACGGCGCGGGCGAGGAGAACCGCAATGTGGCCCGCATGGCCTGGCTGCTGGCCGGGTTCCCCGAGACCGTCCCGGGCATCACCGTCAACCGGCTGTGCGCCTCCGGGATGAGCGCCATCGCTCAGGCGCACCACATGATCGCCGCCGGTGCCGCGGACCTCGTCGTCGCCGGGGGAGTGGAATCCATGTCGCGGGCCCCCTGGGTGATGGCCAAACCCACCCGCGGCTTCGGCAAGCCCGGGGAGATCGTCGACACCTCCATCGGCTGGCGTTTCGTGAATCCGAGGTTCCTCACCATCGACAAACGGACCTACTCCATGCCGGAGACCGCCGAGGAGGTCGCCCGCGTGGAAGGCGTCACCCGGGAGGAGGCCGACGCCTTCGCGGTGGAGTCCCAGCGTCGGGCGGCCGCCGCCGTCGACGCCGGCCGGCTGGCCCGCGAGATCACATCCGTGGAGGTCCCCGGGCGCAAAGGCGCGGTGACCGTCGTCGACTCCGACGAGGGGCCCCGGCCCGGCACCAGCATGGAGGACCTGGCCGGTCTGCGACCGGTGGTGGGCGGCGGCGACGTGGTCACCGCCGGCAACTCCTCGTCCCTGAACGACGGAGCCTCCGCCGTCATCGTCGCCTCCGAAGCCGCCGTCGAACGGTACGGGCTCACCCCCCGGGCGCGGATCGCCGGCGGGGCCAACGCCGGCCTCGCCCCCGAGATCATGGGCATGGGGCCCGTGCCGGCCAGCACCAAGGCCCTCGAGCGTGTCGGCTGGGGCATCGGCACGGTGGAGGCTGTGGAGCTCAACGAGGCCTTCGCCACCCAGTCCCTGGCCTGCATCCGACGCCTGGGCCTGGACCCCGCACTGGTCAACGCCGACGGCGGCGCGATCGCCCTGGGCCACCCGCTCGGCTCCTCCGGGGCGCGCATCGTGCTCACCCTCGCCCGCCGCATGGAGGACGAAGGCGCCCGCCGCGGCCTGGCCAGCATGTGCGTGGGCGTCGGGCAGGGATCGGCGATGCTGCTGGAGGCGATGTGATCATGACTGAGACCCCTGCGCCGCACGCCTCCCACCAGGGCGCGCACCGGCTCGACGCCGCCGCCTTCACCACCCTGCGCATCACCGAGGCCGAGGACCGCCTCCACGCCCGACTCGACCGGCCCGAGGTCCGCAACGCCATCGACGCGACCATGGTCGACGAGCTCCACGCGCTCTGCGCCCACCTGGAGCACCACCCGAAGATCCTCATCCTCTCCGGCACCGACCCGGACCCGCAGACCGGCCGGCCAGGAGTCTTCGCCTCCGGAGCCGACATCGGCCAGCTGCGTGCACGCCGCCGCGACGACGCCCTGCGCGGGGTCAACTCCACTGCCTTCGACCGCCTCGCCAAACTCCCCATGCCGGTCATCGCCGCCCTCGACGGCTACGCCCTCGGCGGCGGGGCCGAGCTCGCCTGGGCCGCCGACTTCCGACTCGGCACCCGTGAGCTGAGGATCGGCCAGCCGGAGACCGGACTGGGCATCATCCCCGCCGCCGGGGCACTGTGGCGGCTGCGCGAGCTCGCCGGGGAAGCGATGGCCAAGGAGATCCTGCTGGCTGGGCGCATCCTCGACGCCGAGGAGGCTCTGGCCCATGGGCTCCTCAACGCCGTGCACCCGGCGGAGGAGCTGCTGGAGGCCGCCGATGCGCTCGCCGATCGGATCGCGAGGCAGGACCCGCTGGCGGTACGGATCTCCAAGCAGGTCTTCCACATGCCGCGGGAGGCCCACCCGCAGATCGACAACCTCGCCCAGGCGATCCTCTTCGAGTCCGAGGCGAAGTTCGACCGCATGCAGGCCTTCCTGGATCGGAAGCGACGCAAGGCCGCCGAGAAGAACACCGGAGACGACGCATGAGCACCCCACAGACCGTTGAGCCCGCCCGAGACGCCACCCTGCCCGACGTCGTCGGTGTCCTGGGCGGAGGGCGCATGGGCGGAGGCATCGCCCACGCGTTCCTCATCTCCGGAGCCGAGGAGGTCGTCGTCGTCGACGTCTCTGCGGAGGCGGCCGAGGCCGCTCGCGGACGTATCGAGGCCGACGTCGCCGCCTCCCTGGACCGCGGCAAGATCAGCGGCGAGCTGACCGACTGGACCTCGAAGCTGACCACCACCGACGACGTGACCGCCTTCGCCCGCTGCGGGCTGGTCATCGAGGCTGTGCCGGAGGACATGGCGCTGAAGACCTCCTCCCTGCGCCGGGCGGAGCAGCAGCTCTCCCCAGAGGCGTGGCTGGCCACCAACACCAGTTCGCTGTCCGTGACCGGACTGGCCGAGCACCTCCAGCGTCCCGAGCGATTCTGCGGACTGCACTTCTTCAACCCTGTGCCGGCCTCCAAGCTTGTGGAGGTGGTGCTCGCCGAGACCACCGGCGAGGAGCTGACTCGCCGCAGCCCGCAGTGGGTGCAGGCGCTGGGCAAGACGCCGGTGGTGGTGAACGACGCTCCGGGCTTCGCCTCCTCCCGGCTGGGGGTCGCGATCGGACTCGAAGCCATCCGGATGGTGGAGGAGGGCGTGGCGAGCCCGCAGGACATCGACAACGCCATGGTGCTGGGCTACAAGTTCCCGATCGGTCCCCTCGCGCTGACCGACATCGTGGGCCTGGACGTACGGCTCGGGATCGCCGAGTACCTCGAGTCCCAGCTGGGGGAGCGCTTCGCCCCGCCGCAGCTGATGCGGGACATGGTGGCCCGTGGAGAGCTCGGGAGGAAGACCGGCAAGGGCTTCTACGACTACCCTCAGGACTGACCCGTCGGCCCTCCTGATCCGGATGTCCCTATCCGGCTGTCCTGATCGGGCTGTCCTGAAGCGGACTCCCTGAGGTGGCCGGCGACGAGCACACAGGAGGTGCCCTGAGCGCACGCCAGGACGCAGCGGAGCCGCGACCCTTCGGCCCTGGCCGGTGGGAGGAGTCGACGACGGCGCGGGGCCTGCACGCCGTCGTCGCGGCCCTGTGTGCCGTGGGTCTGGTGACCTCGGTGCACCTGGGGTGGACCACGGAGACCAGCCTGCCCGTCGGGGTCGGCTATCACGGAGGATTCGCCGCCGGGTGGGAGCACACCCTCAACCAGCCCGCCTACTTCACGGTGCTCTCCGGGTTCCTGGCCTGCCTGACCTCGGCGATGCTGGCGGTTCGGGTGCCTCGGACCTCCACGGTCTTCCATGCCCTGCGGCTCTGCGCGGTGGTGAGCGTGATCATCACCGGAGTGGTGTTCAACCTGCTCCTGCGGGGCCCGGACGTGCTCACCGGGGTGCGGTGGGTCAATGACACGGTGCTGCATGTCATCGTGCCCATCCTGGTGCCGGCCGTCTGGCTGCTGGTCGGGCCGCGAGGAGTCATCACCGGCAAGGTGGTGGCGCTGTCCCTGCTGGTGCCGTTGGGCTGGCTGGCCGTCACCCTCGGACGAGGGCCGCTGATCGACTGGTACCCCTACGACATCCTCGACGTCCCCGGGATGGGCTACGCCGGGGTCGGGGTGTACGTCGGCGCCATCCTGGGCGGGTATCTGCTGCTGGCGTGCCTGCTGTGGGCGGTGGATCGCCTGCTCGCGCGCGTGCCTGGGTGAGGTGCTGCGGCTCGGCTCGATGCGGTTGGCCTCGAGGAGTCATTCTCCCGCACATCGGGGAGGGCTGACGCGCGTCACCCGGCCTGTGGCGTGAGGGAAAGTGACTCCTCGATGGAGACAGCGTCCAGGTGAAGGATTCTGACGAGACGGCCGGGACGCGGCC
Organism: Nesterenkonia aethiopica; assembly: GCF_039534665.1. Taxonomy (NCBI): domain Bacteria; kingdom Bacillati; phylum Actinomycetota; class Actinomycetes; order Micrococcales; family Micrococcaceae; genus Nesterenkonia; species Nesterenkonia aethiopica. The sequence continues at coordinate 38,158 of NZ_BAAAVT010000008.1, forward strand.
ACCGCTGCGTGGAGTCACGCGGAGGTGGGCCGTGTCCCGGCCGTCGTGCAGGGTGCGAGTGATCCTGCGGGCGGTCCGAGGGACCGGCTCAGTGGGACCGGCTCTGTGGGGTCCGGGCGGTGGGGAGCGGCTCAGAGATCTGCCAGGGCTGTGGTGGGGTCCTCTACGCAACGTGCCACGAAGTTGAGGAACCCTCCGGCGGTGCCGCCGTCGCAGACCCGATGGTCGAAGGCCAGGGTGAGCGTGGTGATGCTGCGCACCGTCAGCTCCCCGTCCACCGCCCAGGGGCGGTCCAGGATGCGTCCGATCCCCAGGATCGCGACCTCTGGGTGGTTGATGATCGGAGTGGCCCCGTCGGAGCCGAAGACCCCGTAGTTGTTCACCGTGAACGTGCCGCCGGTGAGCTCCTTGCCGGAGATGGAGCCGTCGCGGGCGGCCCCCACGAGTCGGCCGATCTCGCCGTGCAGCTCACGGGCGGAGAGTCGCTCGGCATGCAGGACCACCGGCACCACCAGTCCGGTGTCGGTCTGGGCGGCGAAGCCCAGGTTCACCCCGTCGAAGTGGACGATCTCCTGCTCACCGTCCTCCCGGGTGTCCACCCGGGTGGCCAGCTCCGGGTGGCGGGACAGCCCGGCCAGCACGAACCGGCCGATGAGTGCGAGCAGTGAGGGCGCGGAGGAGCCTTCGGCCTCCGCCTGACGCTTCAGGCGGGCCCGCAGCGCCAGCAGCTCGGTGGCGTCCACGTCCTGCCACACGGTGGCCTCCGGGATCTCCCGGCGGGAGCGGGAGAGCGTGGTGGCCACGGCCTTGCGGATGCCGGTCACAGGGACCCGCTCGCGGATCTCGAGCCCGCCGGGAGCCGGCAGGGACGGCGAGGCCGACACAGGGCCAGTCGACGCCGGCGCCTGAGCAGTCTGCTGGTCCTGGGCGGGCGCCGCGCCGCGCGACTCCACGGCGGCCAGCACGTCGGCGCGGACGATCAGTCCGTCCGGGCCCGTGCCCGTCAGGCCGGTCAGCGGGACGGAATGCTCCCGCGCCAGTCGGCGGACCAGCGGAGAGGAGACCCGCGGTGCCTTCTGCGCGGGACGCTCCGCCACCGCGAGTGCGCTCCCCGCGCGAGGGCCCGTGGGGGGCTGGTTCGGGCCACCGGCGCGACGGCGACGACGGCGGGCGCCGGCTGAGGCGGAGGTGCCGTAGCCGATCAGCACGTTCCCAGAGCCTTCGTCGCCCGTGTCCTGGAGGGTCTCCTCCCCGCCGCCGTCGGCGGGGACCGCGGTCCCGGCCCGCTCCTCCTCGCGGTAGCTCAGCGCACCCGCGGAGGAGCCTGCGGCCGCGCTCGGCCCGGCGGCGTCGTCGAACCCGCCGCCGCCGTCGGTGTCCACGGTGATCAGCGGTTCGTCCACGATCAGCGTCTCGCCGACCGCGCCGTGCAGACGCACCACGATTCCGGCGTAGGGGGAGGGGACCTCGATGGACGACTTCGCAGTCTCCACTTCGGCGATCGGCTGGTCGACCTCGATCATGTCGCCCTCGTCCACGAGCCAGCTCAGCAGGGTGGCCTCGGTCAGGCCTTCGCCCAGATCGGGCAGGTCGAAGGTGGTCATCTCAGTCCTCCCACTGCAGCTCGTCGAGGGTGTCCAGGATCCGGTCCACGCTGGGCAGGTGGTGCTCCTCGAGCTTCGGCGACGGATACGGGATGTCGAAACCGGTGACCCGCCGCACCGGGGAGGAGAGGGAGTGGAAGCAGCGCTCCTGGATGCGGGCCACGATCTCACCGGCCACCGAGACGAAACCCTGCGGCTCGGCGATCACCACGGCGCGGCCGGTCTTCTCCACGGTGGCGGTCAGCGCGTCGTCGTCGAAGGGCACGATGCTGCGCAGGTCCAGGACTTCGGCGGAGATGCCCTCCTCGGCGGCAACCTGGGCTGCCTTCAGCGCCACGGAGACGGAGGGCCCGTAGCTGATCAGTGAGACGTCGGAGCCCTCGCGGACGACGACGGCGCGGCCCTCGGTGCCCACCCCGGCGTCCGCGGCGCCAGACTCATACCGGCGGCGCAGCGCGGCCAAGTCGACCTGCTCCTTGGTCCAGTAGAGCTTCTTCGGCTCGAAGAAGACCACGGGGTCGGGGGAGTCGATGGCCTCCCGCAGCATGAGGTAGGCATCCGCCACGGTGGCCGGGGTGTAGACCTTCAGGCCGGGGGTGTGGGCGTAGTACGCCTCGGAGGAGTCGCAGTGGTGCTCCACGCCGCCGACTCCGCCGCCGTAGGGCACCCGGATCACCATCGGCAGGCGCACGTGGCCGCGAGTACGGTTGGCCAGCTTGGCGATGTGGCTGAAGATCTGCTCCAGCGCCGGGTATGCGAAGGCGTCGAACTGCATCTCGATCACCGGCTTCATGCCGTTGATCGCCATGCCAGTGGCCATGCCGGCGATCCCGGACTCGGCCAGCGGGGTGTCGAAGCAGCGGTTCTCGCCGAAGCGCTGGGTCAGCCCGTCGGTGATGCGGAAGACGCCGCCGAGGGTGCCCACGTCCTCGCCGAAGACGCAGACGGCGTCGTCGTGCTCCATGGCGTCGGACATCGCGGTGTTCAGTGCCGCGGCGAAGGTGGTGGCCTTCACTCCGGTGGGCGAGGTGTCGCCCATGGCGGAGGCGGGGGAAGTCTCGGCGGTGCTGGTGGTCTCTGTGGTGGTGGCCATGGTCAGTCCTCCTGGCTGCGCTCGAGCTCGTCGGCCAGCTGGGCGCGCTGCTCGCGCAGCTGGGCGGTGGGGGCGGAGTAGACGTGATCGAAGATCTCCAGCGGGTCCATGGCCGGCTCGGTGGTCATCGCCTGGCGCAGGGAGGCGGCCACCTCCTCGGCCGTGGCGCTGATGCGGGACTCGACGGCGTCGTCGAGCACGCCCTTGCCGGAGAGGAACCGCTTCATCCGCAGCAGCGGATCGCGTTCCTTCCATAGCTCCACCTCATCCGCGTCCCGGTAGCGGGTGTCGTCGTCGGCGTTGGTGTGGGCCTGCATCCGGTAGGTGGTGGCTTCCAGCAGCAGCGGCATGGAATGCTCCCGGGCCAGGTCGACGGCGCGGCGGAGGGTGGCCAGCACGGCGACCATGTCGTTGCCGTCCACCTGTTCGCCCGCCATGCCATAGCCGATGGCCTTGTGCGCGAGGGAGGGCGCGGCCGACTGGTGTGACAGCGGCACCGAGATCGCATACCCGTTGTTCTGCACGAAGAAGACCACCGGAACCTCGAAGACGGCGGCGAAGTTCAGCGCCTCGTGGAAGTCGCCCTCACTGGTGGCGCCGTCGCCGCACATGGCCAGCACCACGGTGTCCTCGCCACGCAGCTTCGCGGCGTGGGCGACGCCGACCGCGTGCAGCAACTGGGTGGTCAGCGGGGTGGAGAGTGCGGAGACCTGGTACTGGTGCGGGTCGTATCCGCAGTGCCAGTCGCCGCGGAAGGAGACCATGACCTCCAGCGGGTCGACGCCGCGGGTGATCACCGCGACCGTGTCCCGGTAGGTGGGGAACATCCAGTCGCCGTCGCCCAGGGCGAGAGCGGCGCCCACCTGGCAGGCCTCCTGCCCGTGGGAGGAGGGGTAGACGGCCAGGCGGCCCTGCCGGACCAGGGCGTAGTTCTGGTCGTTGATCCGGCGGCCGACCACCAGGGCCTCATAGGCTGCCAGCAGGGCCTCGTCCTCCGGCAGGGGGTACTCGTGGCCCGGGCTGGTGCCCTGCTGGTCCTCCGGGATCAGGGTGCCGTCGGGGGCCAGCATGCGGATCTGCTGGCCGGCCGGGAGCATGTACTGCTCCGGGGTGATCCCGAAGCGGCGGCTCGTCTCCCAGATATGGGTGGCCTGCTCGGCCTTCTCGTGGCCCGGGACCTCCGGGGCGAAGCGCGGGTCCACGTCGGTGCTCGTGGGGCCGGCGCCGGTGCCCTGTCCGATGTCGGCGGCCTGCTTGGGCTGCTGCGCGTGCGACGAGGCCTCCCCGGTGGGGGTGGTCTCGTCGGCTGGTGCTGTGCCGGGGGTCATGGCTGTCAGCCTCCTCGAAGGTGTCGCCGGCGCGGGGATCGCGGCATCGGTGCATCACGGGTGATGCTTCGAGTGTGACCCAGCTCATGGCGAGGTCTCCAGCTCTGCCGGACATCCAAGACGTCGTCTCAGTCGGCGGGCTGTCGGTTGGACGATCTGCTCTCCAGTTGGGCATCTGGCAGTGGTATCGTCCAGCGATATGAGCAGTCTGCCGGACACCACTTCGTCGAGCATGCGGCCGCTGGATGCCGTCGACCATCGCATCCTGGCTGCGCTGAGTGCGGATGCGCGGAAATCGGTCACCAGCATCGCCCAGGAGCTCCACCTGTCTCGGGCCAACGCCTATGAGCGCATCGCGCGGCTTCGCGAGGCCGGGGTGCTCCGTGGCTATACGGCAGTCATCGATCCCCGCGCCGCGGGCCTCGCGACGGCGGCCTATGTGTTCCTCACGCTGAAGCAGGATGACTGGGAGGTGCTGCGCTCGGCGCTCGCCGACGAGCCGGCGGTGCGGCACCTGGCCCTGGTGGGCGGGCAGTACGACGCCGTGCTGCTGGTCCGCACGCGCACGGTGGAGGAGCTGCGCCGGGTGATCTTCGAGCGGATCCAGTCACTGTCCTGTGTGCAGTCCACGCAGACCGCCTTGATCTTCGACGATCACGCCGAGCATCGGCATGCTGTGGCGCCGGAGGGCTGAGGCCCCGTCTCGGTGGATGGGGTCTCGGTCCGCATCGACTGCCCCTCGAAAAGTGGCCGCGATCACGTTAGGATGATCATGATTACCGACCGTTCGGTCAGTTACGCCGCCGTCGAGAGGACGCCATGACCGCCACAGCCCCCACCGCCGAGGCCGCCGTCGTCGACCTGCTGCCCAGCTACATCCAGGACTCCTGGTGGACGCCGGAGGACCCGCAGAAGGTCGCCGAGGTCCACGACGCCTCCACCGGAGAGCCGGTGTGCCGCATCTCCACTGACGGCCTCGATACCCGTGCCGCCGTCGAGCATGCCCGCAGCGTCGGGCAGGCCGGGCTGGGCGAGATGACCATCCACCAGCGCGCGCTGCGCCTGAAGCACATCGCCGGCTACCTGGACGAGCACAAGGAGGAGCTCTACGCGCTCTCCGACCGCACCGGCGCCACGCGCCGTGATCATCTGATCGACGTCGACGGCGGCATCGGCACCCTGCGCGTGTTCTCCTCCAAGGGGCGCAAGGAGCTGCCGAACACCAACGTCATCATCGACGGCGACGTCGAGCAGCTCTCCCGGGACGGCTCCTTCCTCGGCGAGCACATCTACACCCGGCTCACCGGCGCCGCCGTGCAGATCAACGCCTTCAACTTCCCGGTGTGGGGCATGCTCGAGAAACTCGGACCCAGCTTCATCGCCGGAGTGCCGACCATCGTCAAGCCTGCCAGCCAGACCGCCTACGTCACGCAGGCCTGCGTGCGGCTGATGCTGGAGTCCGGGCTGGTGCCCGACGGCGCGATCCAGCTGATCTCCGGCTCCGCCCGGGATCTGCTCGACCACCTGGACCATCGCGACCACGTGGCCTTCACCGGGTCGGCGGCCACGGCGCAGATGCTCCGCTCCCACCGCAACGTCCAGGAGGGCGGCGTCCGCTTCACCGCCGAGACCGACTCGCTCAATGCGGCCATCCTGGGCCCCGACGCCGGGCCGGGGACCCCCGAGTTCGACGCCTTCATCAAGTCGGTGACCCTGGAGATGACCGCCAAGGCCGGGCAGAAGTGCACCGCCGTGCGGCGGACCATCGTGCCCAGCGAGCATGTGGACGCCGTGGTCGAGGCGCTGCGGAGCCGGCTGGAGTCTCGCGTGGTCCTCGGCGACCCGCGCGACGAGGCCACCACCGTCGGGGCACTGGCCTCGAAGGACCAGCAGGCCGAAGTGGGCCGTGCCGTGCAGACCCTGCTGAGCGCCGGGGGCACCCTCTGCCTGGGGGGACCCGAGGGCGACGTCGGCACCGCCGATGCCCAGGCCGGCGCGTTCTTCCCACCCACCGTGCTGTCCTTCGACGACGCCCGCACTCCCGAGGTGCACGCCGTGGAAGCCTTCGGGCCGGTCACCTCCGTGCTGGGCTATGCGGACGTCGACGACGCCGTCGAACTGGCGGCGCTGGGCGGCGGCTCCCTGGTGGCGACCGTCTGCACCCACGACCCGCAGACCGCGGCAGCCTTCGCCCGCGGCATCGGTTCCCACCACGGACGCGTGCTGTTCCTGGACCGCGACGACGCCAAGACCTCCACCGGTCACGGCTCGCCGCTGCCACACCTGGTCCACGGCGGGCCCGGCCGCGCCGGCGGCGGGGAGGAGCTCGGCGGAGTGCGGGCGGTGAAGCACTACATGCAGCGCACCGCCGTCCAGGGCTCGCCGGATCTGCTCACCGGGGTCACCGGCGTGTGGCACCGCGGCGCACGGGCGAACACGGCCACCCCGGAGACGGTGGCCTCCGGCGAGGCCGTCCACCCGTTCCGGAAGTCCCTGGCCGAGCTGCGGATCGGCGACCAGTTCGCCTCGGGGCTGCGGACGGTGAGCCTGGAGGACATCCTGGCCTTCGCCGAGTCCACCGGGGACACCTTCTACGCGCACACGGATGAGGAGGCGGCGACGGCCAACCCGTTCTTCCCGCGCCGGGTGGCCCACGGGTACCTGCTGGTCTCCTGGGCCGCCGGGCTGTTCGTGGAGCCGGCGCCGGGGCCGGTGCTGGCCAACACGGGCCTGGAGAACCTGTCCTTCCAGACTCCGGTGACCTATGACGACTCCATCCGCGTGACGCTGACCGCCAAGCAGATCATCCCGCGCGAGACCGACGATTACGGCGAGGTCCGCTGGGACACCGTGCTGCACAACCAGCATGACGAGATCGTCGCCACCTATGACGTGCTGACCCGTGTGGCCAAGGAGAAGGACCCGGACTGGGCCTGAGGAGCGGAGCGCATGATGACAGCCGTGGAGCAGATTCTCCAGACGTGAAGCCGGTCCGATGCTGACGCCCGAGCGCAGCTGCGCCGCGAGTCCGTGGCGCGAGCCGAGGACGCGGCGTCGTCGTCCGGTGTGTTCGTGGCCGTGTCCGAGGTGGCGTCCGAGTTGGTGTCCGAGGCGGGAGACTCGGATCCTGAGGCCGCCGGGGGTTCCGGCGAGCTCGCCGGAGTCCCGTTCGCCGTCAAGGACAACATCGACGTGCAGGGCCTGCCCACGACGGCGGGGAGCGGGCTGTTCGAGGGCAACGTGCCGCGTCATGATGCGAGCGTCGTCAGTGTGCTCCGCGACGCCGGCGCCTGGGTCGTGGGCAAGACCAACATGCACGAACTGGCACTGGGCGTGACCAGCAACAATGGACATTTCGGGCCGGTGCGCCACCCCGTGGATCGCACTCGCACGGCCGGTGGTTCCAGCGGTGGCAGCGCGGCGGCGGTCGCCAGCGGCGTGGTGCCGTTCAGCCTGGGAACCGACACCGGTGCGTCGGTGACCCTGCCCGCGTCGTTCTGCGGTGTCGTCGGATTCCGACCGACGACGGGGCGCTATCCCGACGATGGGCTCCTGCGCATCTCATGGACCCGGGACACCGTCGGGCTGCATACGACCACCGTGGCGGATGCCCAGCTCCTCGATGGGATCATCACGCGCGAGTCCGAGTCCGAGTCCGAGTCCGAATCCGGGGCCGAGGTGGGGAGCAGGCCGCTGGCAGGTCGCAGGATCGGCGTCCCAGCCGGTAGATTCGACGACCTCTCACCGGAGGTGGATGCTCTGTCCCGGGCCGCACTGGGGCGGCTGGAGGACGCCGGTGCGACGCTCGTCGAGGTCTCCGTCAGGGATGACCTCCGGGCGGCAGCCGAGGGCGGTATGACGGTCGTGCTCTATGAAGCGGCACAGCTGCTCCAAGAGCAGCATGCGATCTTCACCGGCGGAACCCCGGGGGCTGCCCTGGCAGAGCTGGCGGATTCCGTCGACTCTCCCGATGTGGCAGGGCTGCTGAGGCACCTGTCCGCCGCCCCAGTCAGTCGCGAAGACTATGAGACGGCGCGGAGGATGGTGTGGCGGCTGCGCGGGGCCTATGCGTCGGCGTTCAGGGATCCACACGTCGAGGCCCTCATCTCGCCGACGGCTGTGGCGCTTCCTCCTCTGTTGGGTGAGGATCAGACCTTCCGCCACAACGGGCGGGACGTTCCGGTGTTCGAGACGTTGATCCGCAACACCGGCCCCGGAACGTCTGCGGGCCTGCCGATGATCTCCGTCCCGGCGGGTCGTGCGGCCGACGGCATGCCGGTCGGCATGCTTCTCGAGGGCCCTCGATCCGCCGATACGGCCTTGTTGAGACTCGCCGCCGCGGTGGAGGAGGCGTTCGCGGCCTCAGCCCGCTGAGACGGCCGCGAGACGCCGACGCGAACGGCGCCGCGCGCCGTCGTCCCGTGAGCATTGACACCCAGACATGTATTTGCGATAGTGAACGCCAGTGGTCGGTTCCCGTGGAAGGCGGATGAGATGACCTCGGCTCACAGATCGCATACCCCGCTCGCCCTGGCCGCGCTGGCGGTCCTCCTGGCCTCCGGCTGTGTGCCGCTGGGCGAACCGGCGGCCTCCCAGGAGACCCTCGACTCCACCAGCGACGATCCGACCGTGGACGGGGGAGCGGACGAGGCCGGCGCTGCGGACGGCGCCGGCGACGATCCCACTGACGAGCCCACGGACGAGCCCACTGACGAGCCCACGGTGGAGGCCGAGGGCGAGGTCGTGATCGACTCGGGTGCGGATCAGCTTCCCGACGGCATGGGCGTCACGGCCCAGACCACGCTCTGGGATTTCCTCAACGATCAGGAGGTCGAGGCGCAGGTCACCGTCTACCCGCTGGTGAGGACTACCTTCGACGGCGAGGACTTCCTGGCCTCGCGCATGGACTTCACCCTGCTCAGCGAGGACGGCGCGCTCGATCTGGACCACACGCTGAGATCCCACACCGAGAACCCGGTGGAGGTGCGTCTGGTGGACACCGAGGCCATGGACATCCAGCTCACCACGGTCAGCTCGGACGGCCAATACGTCTGGGACTTCTTCGCGCTCGACCGTGACCTGGTCCTGCCGGACCAGGGTGGGACCTGGGTGTCCTACTTCGGAGACACCGGTTTTGAGGAGGCGGCCCTGTTGTTGCCGTACTTCGGGCTCGTGGAGGGCGTGGAGGTCTTGGATCCCGATGACCTCGACGCTGAGGTGCTGGAGGCCTACCCGCTGCTGGAGGATCTGGAGGACCCGCCGGAGCGGATCGAGCCGCGGATCTTCCCGGCGGACATCTATCGGGAGCGTGACGGCGGAGACGTGACCATCCGCGACGACGACGGCCAGGCCACCTTGACGATGGCCTCCGACGTGCTCTTCGACGTCGACGAGCACGAGCTCGATGACGACGCCGACGCCGCACTGCAGGCCGCAGCCGAGGAGCTGGAGCGTCTCGACGGCGGTGAGCTGTTCATCATCGGGCACACCGATGACGTGCTCGACGAGGACTACAACCAGGCGCTCTCGGAACGGCGTGCGGAGTCGGTCCATGACCGGCTCGACGACCTCACCGACCTCTCCGGCTTCGACATCACCGTGGAGGGCCGGAACTTCCAGGAGCCGGTGGCGGACAACGAGACCGAGGAGGGGCGGGCGCAGAACCGACGCGTGGAGCTGCGCTTCGAGCTCCCGGACCTGGAGGACCTCAGCGACCTGGAGCAGATCGGCGAGCCGGCGGAGCCGCAGGGCCCGGTGGGTGCGGCCGACGACGTCTTGGAGGTCACCGCGGAGGACGGCCGATCCGCGGAGGTCGCCGTGGAGGAGCTCTATCAGGTGGACAGCCTGCTGGTGGGTCGTCTCTCGGTGGAGATCACCCAGAATGCGGACGGCCACGACAGCTCAGGCTCGTTGGCCTGGCCGTTCAGCTTCGGCCCCGGCGGCGAGCGGGATGACCTCGATGCGCTGGCCGACGGGGGGCAGGCGGATGCGGTGACCCTGCTGATCGGTGACAGCCGGGTCTTCCCTCTGGAGATGAGCGGGCAGGGGTTCGTCTTCGGAGTGGACGAGGACGGCGAGTTCATCATCGACGACCTCCCCTGGTACTCGCCCATGGCGGACCAGTACTTCGGCGGTGACTACGGCGCGGCCGAAGGTGTCCGGGGCGTCGTCACCGTGGTCTGGCCTCTGGTCTCCAGCGAGGAGGTGACCATCGACGTCCCGGTGGAGACCGAATGGGAGGACCGTGAGGGCTTCGACCCGTGGAGGTTCGAGGACGTCCCGGTCCAGGAGCACCGGCAGGACGACGACACTGACGAGGACACTGACGAGGGCTGACTCCCGAGCGTCACTCGCCGCGGAAGGTGGGGGTCCGCTTCTGCTGGAAGGCCGCGAAGCCCTCGGCGTAGTCCGCGGAGTCGCAGAGCCGCCCCTGGGCCCGGTTCTCCTCCTCGAGGGACTCCCACAGCCCGATCCGCTCATCCCGCACCCGGGCTACCAGCGCCTTGGACTCGCGGAACGCCAGCGTCGCGCCGGAGGCCGCCCGGCGGGCCTTCTCGCGGGTGAAGTCCACCAGCTCCTCGGGCGGCAGGCACCGGGAGAACAGCCCGGAGGCCACCGCCTCGGCTCCGGACATCAGGTCGCCGGTGTAGATCAGGTCCAGGGTGCGGTGCGCCCCCAGCCGCTCGGTGAACAGGGCGTGGCCGCCCGAGTCCAGGGTGGCGCCCAGCGCGGCGAACGGGGAGCCGATCTTCGCGTCCTGGGCCACATAGACGACGTCGGTGGCGATCGCCAGGCCCAGCCCCACGCCCAGGCAGGGGCCCTGCACGGCGGCGAAGGTCGGCGCGGGGAAGTCCGCCATCCGGCGAAGCACCGGGGTGACCTTCTCCTGCAGATAGCCCAGGGCGTCGTCGGTGGCGGGGTCCACTCCGGAGATGTCCCGCCCGGCGCAGAATCCCTTGCCCTCGCCGCGCAGCAGCACCGCGCGCACTCCGGCCTCCTCGGCCTGCCGGTAGGCCTCGTCCAGTGCCGACAAGGCCTCCTCGTCCAGGGAGTTCAGCTTCTTCGGGGCGTCCAGGACGATCTCGGCCAGGCCGTCGTCGAGGTGGGTGCGGATCACAGGGCGGCTCCTCAGCGGCACGTCAGCAGGCGGGGCGGGCGGGTCTGGGTGGGTCTGGGTGGGTCGGGCAGGTCGGTCGGTTCGGGGCCGTGTCAGGCGTCGTAGTCCACCACGAGCTTCTCCGCGGTGGGACGGGTCTGGCAGGTGAGCACATAGCCGGCCTCGAGCTCGTCGCTCTCCAGGGCGTAGTTCTCCTCCATCTCGAACTCCCCGCACACCACCTTGGCCCGGCAGGTGCCGCAGACGCCGCCGGCGCAGGCGAAGGGCACGTCGGAGCGGGAGCGCAGCGCCGCATTGAGCACGGTCTCCCCGGATCCCTTCGGGGAGGTCACCTGGCCGGTCAGCCCGTCGAGGGTGAACTCGATCTCCACGGTCTCGCCGTCGGCCTCCTGTTCCACCCTGCGGCCCTGATGTCCCTCGGGGCGGTCCGGGCGGCCGGTGGTGAACAGCTCGAAGCGGACCTTCTCCTCCGGCACGCCGCGGGCGGCCAGCTGGTCGCGGACCAGCTGGACCAGCTCGAAGGGTCCGCAGAGGAACCATTCGTCGGTCTCAGGGACGCGGAGCACCTTGTCCAGGAGGTCGCCGAGCTTCTCGACGTCGATCCGGCCGGTCAGCAGCGGGTTGATGCGCTGCTCGCGGCTGAGCACATGGTGGATCGCCAGCCGGGAGGGGTGGCGGTCCTTCAGATCGCCCAGCTCCTCGGCGAACATGACGTCGCCGGCGGAACGGTTGGCGTAGACCAGGTCGAAGGTCGAGCTGTCCGAGGCGGCCAGCACAGAGCGGGCGATCGCCATGATCGGGGTGATCCCGGAGCCCGCGGCGAAGGCCACCAGGTGCACATCGGGTCGGCCGGCCACGGCTTCGGCGGCGAGCTCCTCGGGCCGGTTCATCGAGGTGATGGCGGTCTTGGACACGAAGGTCCCGGAGGGGTTCATCACCTGCAGCGTGTCACCGGGGGAGAGGTGCTCGTTGGCCCAGGTGGAGAAGGAACCGCCGAGGTCGCGCTTGATGGCGATCCGGATCTCGCCGCGCGTGGGCTCCTGACACAGCGAGTAGGAGCGTCGGATCTGCTGGCCCTCGATCTCGGCGCGCAGCGCCACGTACTGGCCGGGCGCGTAGTCGAAGTCGTCCTGGAGCTCCTCCGGCACGGCGAAGGTGACCTCCACCGAGTCGGGGGTGAGCCGCCGCACCTCGGAGACGGTCAGGGTGGAGAACTTCGCGCGGCGGCGCTTGGTGGTCTTGATCTGCATCAGTGCACCTTGAAGTGGTCGAAGGGTTCCAGGCACTGCCGGCACTGGTAGAGGGCCTTGCAGGCGGTGGAGCTGAAACGGGTCATCTCGCGTGTGTCCGGGGAGTCGCAGTGCGGGCACTTCACACTCAGCCCGACCCGCACAGGGCCGACGGCGGCCCGCCCCGTGGGCGGAGCGATCCCGTAGGCGCGCAGCTTCTCCTTCCCGGCCTCCGTCATCCAATCGGTGGTCCAGGCCGGCTGCAGCACCGTGTCCACGCGGACGCGCTCGTGGCCGGCGGTGCGCAGCGCTTCCCGGACATCGGAGGTGATGGTGTCCATGGCGGGGCAGCCGGAGTAGGTGGGAGTGATCACGACGACGGCGGTCCCATCCTCGTCGAGGCGGGCCTCGCGCAGGATGCCCAGGTCCTCGATGGAGAGCACAGGGATCTCCGGGTCGTTGACCGTGGCGGCGACCTCCCACACGGTGCGTTCCCTGCCGTCGTCGAGGGCTGGCTTCGTGCTCTGGTCAGTGGGCTCCAGTGACGGGTGGCCGGCCATCATAGTCTCGGCCACGATGCGGGAGGCCTGGCGAGGGTCAGATGTCTTATAGCGTGTGCTCATGTCGTCCTCCGTCCTGCCGGCACGGGTCCGGACTGCGATGCTCACCAGGTCGCCCCGGGGTGCTGCCGGGCGAGGACCTGCATCTCGGCGAGGATGTAGCCCCGCTGCTCGGAGAACCGTCCGGTGCGGTCCGAGCCGTAGGCCCCGGACATCTCCGGGACGGTGAGACCGGCGGCCTCGATGGCCTCCCGGAGCCGGTGCAGAGTGTCCTCGCGCAGGCTGGAGGGCAGGACCGCGACGTCGCCCAGTGCGGGGATCGGGTCGACGTCGAGGAACAGCTCCTCCACGTAGGACCACAGCGAGTCCAGCCCGTCCTGGATGCGGCGGCTGGACTCCTCGGTGCCCAGTCCGAGCCTCAGGGTCCACTGGGCGGCATGGTCCTGATGGTACTGGACCTCCTTGAGTGCCTTGTCCGCGATGGCGGCCAGGGTCGGGTCGGTGGAGTGGACCAGCCGGCTGTAGAGCTGGTGCTGATAGGTGCTGAAGATCAGCTGGCGGGCGATCGTGCGGCCGAAGTCCCCGTTCTCCTGCTCCACGAGACGGCAGGAGCGGAACTCCTCCTCATCGCGGAAGTAGGCCAGATCGTCCTCGGTCTTGCCCCAGGCGGTGCCCGCATAGGTGAGGAGGAAGCGGGCATGTCCCAGCAGATCCAGGGCGATGTTGGCCAGCGCGACGTCCTCCTCCAGCTCAGGGGCGCGGGAGATCCAGGAGCTGAGGCGCTGGGAGAGCATCAGGGCGTCGTCGCCGAGGATCATCGCGTAGCGGGCAGTGGCCTCGTCGGCGACGGCGTCGGAGGAGGCGATCTCCTCCGGGGTGATCGCCTCGCCCTGGGACTGGCGCGTGGCGGAGTCGTGGGATGCGAAGTTCACAGGTGCTTCACCCCTTCTGACTGCGTGTAGTAGGTGGCGTGACGGTAGCTCTTGCCCTGCGGGGACTCGAAGAACCCGCCCTTGGAGTCGGGGTCGGAGGCCATGATCGCCTCGGCCGGCACCACCCACACCGAGGTGCCCTCGTTGCGCCGGGTGTAGAGGTCCCGGGCGTTGCGCAGCGCCATGGTGGCGTCCGGGGCGTGCAGCGAGCCGGCGTGGACGTGGGAGAGTCCACGGGAGGAGCGGATGAACACCTCCCACAGGGGCCACGAGCCGGAGTCTGCGGGGTCGATGGAGGTCATGGGCCTCGCCTTTCCTGAGGGTGTCTCGGGAGTCGAAGGGTGGTGGGGTGTGATGGGCCGACGGATCAGGCGCCGGCGAGGGCGGCCTGTTCCTGGTGCTGGCGGCCGGCGTAGGCCGCGGCGGCCTCGCGCACCCACGCGCCCTCATCACGGGCGCGGCGGTAGTGCTCCAGGCGCTGGCGGCTCAGCGGGCCGTTGCCCTTGAGCACGGAGAAGAACTCGTCCCAGTCCAGCGCGCCGAAGTCGTAGTGGCCGCGTTCCTCGTTCCACTGCAGCTCGGGGTCCGGCAGCGTCAGTCCCAGCGCCTCGGACTGGGGGACGATCATGTCCACGAAGCGCTGGCGCAGCTCGTCGTTGGAGAAGCGCTTGATGTTCCACGCCATGGACTGTCCGGAGTTGGGGGAGTCGCTGTCCGGCGGGCCGAACATCTGCAGGGCCGGTCCGTAGAAGCGGTCCACGGCGTCCTGGGCCATCTGATGCTGTTCCTCGGTGCCGTGGGAGAGCGTGTAGAGGATCTCCCAGCCCTGCCGCTGGTGGAAGGACTCCTCCTTGCAGATGCGTACCATCGCGCGTCCGTAGGGCCCGTAGGAGGCGCGGCACAGGGGCACCTGGTTGGTGATGGCCGCGCCGTCGACCAGCCAGCCGATGGCGCCGACGTCGGCCCAGGTCCGGGCCGGGTAGTTGAAGATGGAGGAGTACTTCGCGCGGCCCGTGTAGAGCTGGTCGAACATCTCGTCCCGCGGAGTGCCCAGCGTCTCGGCTGCGGAGTAGAGGTAGAGTCCGTGGCCGGCCTCGTCCTGGACCTTGGCCATGAGGATGGCCTTGCGCTTCAGACTCGGGGCGCGGGAGATCCAGTTGCCCTCCGGCTGCATCCCGATGATCTCCGAGTGCGCGTGCTGGGAGACCTGGCGGACCAGGGTCTTGCGGTACGGCTCGGGCATCCAGTCCCGCGGCTCGACGCGGGAGTCGGCGGCGATGAGCTCCTCGAAGCGCTCCTGGCCGGCCCGCGCGGCGTCCTCGGCCGCGGTCGCGTCGGAGTCGTCCGCCAGGCGGAGCCGCGGTGCGTGGTGGTCCTGGGAAGGGTGCTCTGCCGACATGCTGGTCCTCGTTTCCGTCGCCTGAATTACCGACCGTTCGTTCAGTATAGCAGGGTAGGTGTGATGGTCAACACACGATGACCTGGGGATATGTGGTTCAGCAGATGCGCGGGGAGCGCGTCGATCGGGCGATGCGACGGGCCTCGTCGGCCGTGAAGCCTTCGGTGGGCACTCGCATCGCACGAGCGGCGGCAGAAGGATGTGGTGGCGGCGTCAGCTCCGCGGGGAACGCAGCCCGTCCAGCAGCAGGTGGGTGACCGTCGCGGCCAGGGCGTCGTCGGGCTGCCCGTCCTGCGGGCGGTACCAGTCCACCAGGGAGTTGACCATGCCCATGGCCAGGCGGGAGGCCGTGCGGGCGTCGACGTCCTCGCGCAGGTCGCCGTCGGCCTGGGCCTGACGGATCAGCTCTGCGATCCGCAGGGTGATCTCCCGGCGCCGCTGCAGGGCCTTGACCTCCATCTCCGAGTTGCCGCGCAGCCGCAGCAGCAGCGTCACGTACGGCAGGGAGGCGGTCAGGACCTTCACCGACTCCCGGATGATGGTCTCCAGCTCGTCCACCGCTGGGGCGCCGAGCGCCTCGGCCTCGCTGACCACGCGCTCCAGCTCCGCCAGCGACCGGTTCAACGCGATGTCCAGGATCTCCTCCTTGGAGGACACGTGATGGTAGATCGCGGACTTGGAGATGCCCAGCTCCCGGGACAGCGCTCCCATGGAGGTGGCCTCGTAGCCGTGGCGGTTGAAGGCCTCCACGCAGACGGTCAGCAGGGCCTCGCGGTCATAGCCGGGCCGCCCGCGGCGCGAGGTCCCGGATGAGGTGGGAGTGGTCGTCATGGGCATCAGGCTATCCGGCCTGCCGCGGACGCTCATCATAGATGCGCCGCAGCTTTCCGGAGGAGCGGGCCAGCGATCCCGGCTCCTCCACCGATACTCGGCAGCTGGTGCCGATGCGGACTTTGATGCGGCGGGCGAGCTCCGCGCCGGCGGATTCGGCGGCCGCGCCGTCGCACTCCGGCCGGCGCTCGATGTGGACCGTCATCTCGTCCATGGTTCCTGGGCGGCTCAGGCGCAGCTGGAAGTGCGGAGAGAGCTCCTCGATCTCCAGGGCGATCTCTTCGATCTGGGAGGGGAACAGGTTCACCCCGCGCAGGATGATCATGTCATCGCTGCGACCGGTGATCCGGGCCATGCGCCGGTGCCCCGGCCGGTCGGTGCCCGGCATCAACCGGGTCAGGTCATGGGTGCGGTAGCGGATGATCGGCAGCGCCTGCTTGGTGAGCGTGGTGAACACCAGCTCGCCGTCCTCCCCCGTGGGCAGCGGCTCCTCGGTGATCGGATCGATGATCTCGGGGCGGAAGTGATCCTCCCAGATGGTGGAGCCGTCCTGCAGCTCCCAGGACTCGCCGGCCACGCCCGGGCCCATGATCTCGGAGAGGCCATAGATGTCGCAGGCCCGGATCGCGAAGGTCTCCTCGATCTCATGCCGCATCTGCTCGGTCCACGGTTCGGCGCCGAGCACCGCGATCTCCAGGGAGGTGGAGCGCGGATCGATGCCGGCCTCGCGGAACGTGTCGGCCAGGGTCAGAAGATAGGTGGGCGTGCACAGGATGACGCGGGGCCGGAAGTCCTGGATCAGCTGCACCTGCTTCTCGGACTGTCCGCCGGACATCGGAATCACGGTGCCGCCGAGCCTCTCGACGCCGTAATGGGCGCCCAGGCCCCCGGTGAACAGGCCGTAGCCGTAGGCGTTGTGGACGAGGTCGCCCGGCCGGACGCCCGAGAATCGCAGACAGCGGGCCAACAGCGACGCCCAGACGTCGATGTCGTCCTGCGTGTAGCCCACCACGGTGGGGCGACCGGTGGTGCCCGAGGAGGCGTGGATCCGGCGGACCTGCTCCATGGGCACGGCGAAGGCCTTGAACGGGTAGGCCGCCCGCAGGAACTCCTTGTCGGTGAAGGGGAACTTCGCCAGGTCCTCCAGGCTGCGCAGGTCATCGGGTCCCACGCCGTGGGTGTCGTAGAGCGCGCGGTAGGCGGGGACGTTGTCGTAGGCGTGCCGGACGGTGTGCTGCAGTCGGGTCAGCTGCAGCGTCTCGATCTCCTCGCGGGTGGCCAGCTCCTCAGGGTCCGGCAGGGCGGGGTCGTGGGACTGTGGGCTGTGACGGATGGGCTCGTCGGCCAGGGTGCTCATGGCTCACTTCTTTCCGGGGGACGGGACGGTGCGGGAGCGGCCGCGGAAGACGGCGATGGTCTCGTCCCCGCGGGTGACGGTGACGTCATAGACTCCGCTGCGTCCGGAGCGGGAGACCTCCACGGCCTCGGCGATGAGCTCATCACCCAGCCAGGCGGTCTTCAGGAAGTTGATGTCGGCCCCGGAGGCGACGGTCACGGTGGCGTCGTCGCCGTCCGGGTGGTTGCATGCCATCGCGAAGCAGGTGTCGGCCAGGGCGAAGATCATTCCCCCGTGGACGATGTCGAAGCCGTTGGTCATCTCGCGGCGCACCGTCATGCGCAGGCGGGCGTGCCCGGGGTCGGCCTGGAGCACCTCGGCGCCGAGCCAGCGGGTGCAGCGGTCCGTCTCCAGCATCCTGTGCCGGGGTCCGCCGTCGGGCATGATCACGCCTTCGTAGGCCAGCTGGGTGGGCTCGGTCATCGACACTCCTCGACTTATTTCCAGACCGATTGGTCGGTAAGTCAACTCAAGCATCGCCGTCATGTGATGTCAAGCACATCTCTGGGCGGCGGCCCGGTCGGCGGCAGAGGGCGGCGGCCCGTGCGGCGGCCCGGTCGGCGGCAGAGGGCGGCGGCCCGGTCCTCTCAGTCGTCCGCGGCGGGCTTCTCGAGCATCGGCGCATAGCCGGATCGGAAGTCCGGGTGCCTCAGCCCGCCCAGGAAGCGGTGCAGCGCCGCGCCGTTGACGGCCCGGCCGTGGGCCGGCGTCGCGCTCCACAGGGGGTCCTCCCGCCCGGTGTGGAGCACCTGGTCCAGTGCGACGCCCTCCGGGATGAGGTGCGGCCACGGACGCGGCAGGCCGAGCTCATCGGCCAGCCAGTCGTGCACCATCCCCACCGGCACGGGCAGCTCGTCCACACCCAGCAGCACCGAGGGGCGCTCGGATGCGGTGACCATCGCGGCGGCCGCCGCGGCGGCGTCGTCCACGTGGATCCGGTTGGAGATCTTCCACGGGTCCGTGCCCAGGCTTCCGGCGGTGGAGGCCTGGGCGGTACCGGTCAGCTCAGCGGCGGCGCCGAACCCTCCGCCGAGCACCTGGTCGAGCAGCCGTCGACGTCCGGGCCCGTAGATCCCGGCCAGGCGCAGCACCACGGACTCCACCGAGTCGTCGCTGCGCAGCAGCTGCTCGGTCTCGGCCAGCACCTCGCCGGTCGGAGTGTTCGGGTGCAGGGGAGAGGTCTCATCGATCAGGCCCTCCTCCCCGCCATGGACCGCGGTGGAGGACACCAGCACCATCCGAACCCGCCGTCCGGAGCGGCCGCCCAGCCGATCGGCACGCTCCAGCAGTGCACGCAGGCCGTCACGGTACACCGCTCGGTAGCGCGCTGCGGAGCGCGCCCCGGCGGTCGGACAGAACACGACGGCGGCGGTGTCTTCGGGCAGCTCGGGCAGCTCCGAGCCGCGGGTGAGGTCCGCCGCGACGCGGCCGAACCCCTCCGGCAGCGTCGAGGGGTCACGCTTCCAGCCGTCGACGGCGCGGCCCGCCGACCGCAGCAGTCGTCCGATGCGGGCCCCCAGGTCGCCCGCGCCCACGATCACCACCCGGCCGACCTCGGAGGACTCTGCGGTGGGGCCGGTGCTCGCCGTGGGGGAGGTCATGGGCTTCAGGCTACCGGCCCCGTGCTGTTCAGGCCCAGTGCTGTTCAGGGCCAGGGCAGCTCAGCCCCAGGGCCAGGGGGCGCCGTCGAGCAGCTGCCAGCCGCCCAGGGCCAGCGCCGCGACGCAGACCAGCCAGAACAGCCCCACCCACAGGGCCGCGGGAGTGCGGGTGAGGCGGGCCAGCTGGTCGGCGTCGCTGTCACCGCCGCGGGTGCGTCGGCGCTGGCGCTGCAGCTCGACGACCGCCCGCGGCGCCGCGAGGAGCAGTGACCACACCACCAGCTGGGCGGCCGCCGAGAGCACCGGACCGGTGGCCCACCAGGACAATGCGCCCACCGTGGCGCCGAGCAGCAGCACCACCCACAGGCCGTAGAGGTTGCGCACCAGCAGGAGCATCAGGGCGCTGGTGATCACCAGGATCCACAGCACCGCCGCCGCGTGGCCGGCGCCCAGCAGCATCGCGCCCGCGGCCCCGGCCACGGCCGGGGCCGGGTAGCCCGCGCACAGCGTGGCGATCATGCCGGGGCCGTCCGCCCGTCCCCGGGAGACCGTCAGACCGGAGGTGTCAGCATGGAGGCGCACCCCCTGCAGTCGCCGGCCCGCCAGGGCCGCGACGACGGCGTGGCCCGCCTCATGCACCAGCGTCACCAGGTGCCGCACCAGGCGGTACCCGCCCGGGCTCCAGATCACGGCCAGCACGACGGCGGCCAGGAGCAGGGACACCTGCCATCCCACGGGATCCTGGGCGGCGGCCACCCTGTCCCAGAGCTGGGCGGGCCAGTCTGCGAGCGTCGACATGTGCGGTGCCAGGGAGGTCGCAGGCGGGGGCGACGCTGTAGCACCCGCGGAGGGGGCGGTCTCGGAGACGATCATGACGGACAGTGTGCCGTCTCCGTCCGGATGCGAGCTGACAGCGCGCGGTCGGCGTCGCCGACGTCTGACGTGACGCTGCTCACCGCGATACTCTGGCTGGACGTCTGACGGGACGACGGCGTCCTCTGCGGTGCGGCCGCGGCGTCGTCCGGCTCCCGGACAGGATGCGACCATCACTGCAGCAGAGGAGAGTCATGTCTGGAACTGTCATCGTCGCCGGTGCCCGCACGCCCATGGGGCGGCTGCTGGGAGGGCTGTCGTCGCTGTCGGCCGCGGAGCTCGGTGCGGTCGCCATCTCCGGCGCCCTGGAGCGTGCCGGGGTCTCCGGTGACGCGGTCGACTATGTGGTCATGGGTCAGGTGATCCAGGCCGGCGCGGGGCAGAACCCTGCACGCACCGCCTCGATCGGGGCCGGGATCCCCGCCTCGGTGCCGTCGATCACCCTGAACAAGGTGTGCTTGTCCGGCCTCAATGCCGTGGCCACCGCCGACCAGCTCATCCGCGCCGGGGAGTGTGAGATCGTCGTCGCCGGCGGGATGGAGTCGATGTCCAACGCGCCGCACCTGCTGCCCGGCTCCCGGACCGGTACCAAGTACGGCGACACCGCGCTGGTGGACTCCATGGCATACGACGCGCTCTACGACCAGGCCACCTCTCAGGCGATGGGGGCGCTGACCGAGTCCTGCAACACCGGCGAGGCCGAGGTCTCCCGGGAGGAGCAGGATCGGGTGGCCGCCGCCTCGCACCAGCGCGCCGCCGCCGCCCAGGAGAACGGCCTCTTCGCCGCGGAGATCGTCCCGGTGGAGGTGCCGCAGCGTCGCGGGGAGCCGCTGGTGGTCGACGCGGACGAGGGCATCCGGCCCGAGACCACCGCCGAATCGCTGGGCAAGCTGCGTCCCGCCTTCGCCCAGGACGGCACCATCACCGCCGGCTCGGCCTCACAGATCTCCGACGGCGCCGCCGCCCTGGTGGTCATGGCCAAGGAGAAGGCCCAGGAGCTCGGGCTGGCGTGGATCGCCGAGATCGGTGCCCACGGCATGGTCGCCGGTCCGGACTCCTCCCTGCAGCTGCAGCCGGCCAACGCCATCGCGGCCGCCTGCGCCAAGGAGGGCATCGAGGCCGCGGAGCTGGACCTGGTGGAGATCAACGAAGCCTTCGCCGCCGTCGGGGTGGCCTCGGCGCGGCAGCTAGGGATCGGGCAGGAGAAGCTCAACGTCAACGGTGGGGCCATCGCCCTGGGACACCCGGTGGGGATGTCCGGCGCTCGGCTGCTGCTGCACCTGGCGCTGGAGCTGGGACGCCGCGGCGGTGGGATCGGCGCGGCCGGCCTCTGCGGCGGCGGCGGTCAGGGTGACGCCCTGATCCTGCGGGTCTGGGCAGGAGGATCTGAGTCGCAGGCCTGACCGTTTTGCCCCGACATGATTCTGGAACCTCGCGAAGGTCAGCGGGGTTCCAGAATCATGTCGGGGCGCCAGTGGTGGACGATGACGCTGTGGCGCGTCAGGTCGAGGAGCGTATCGGACGATTGCCTCCTTGGCAATGCACTCAGCGTCGAATCTCCTTCTCTGTGACGATAATCACCTCTAAGTTAGTCGGGACAGCGCTGTCCACTGCCTGAGGGGGAGACCAGATGTCCGAGCCCGCCGCACCCGAGCGACCCACCGTCCGCAGAAGAAGAGGCCCCGCCGTGAGCTCCCGCGGAGCGACGACGGCCGTCGCCCTGGCGCTGGTCGGCGCGCTGCTGGCGCCGCCGTCGGCCTGGGCCGACGCCGAGCAGGAGTCCGCTCCGGAGCCAGACGTCCAGGCGGAGGAGCTCGAATGGCAGGAGATCACCTTCGGCCAGTCCACCGACCTGGACTTCTCCTCCAACGTGCTGCCGGAGAAGGTCGGCGTGAATCATGCTGTGCCTGATGAGCCCGGCACTATCGAGGGGGAGATCTTCATGGAGAGTCGCGGCGGTAAGCTCGCCCCGGGCCACGACGGCCTGACCTTCTACCATGTGACGCTCGACCCGAACGAGCACAATTTCGTCCTCGAGGCGGAGGTGACCGTCCACCAGCTCGGCCCCGAGACCGGGGCGAACCCGAACGGTCAGGAGGGCGCGGGGCTGATGGTCCGCGATCTCAACGGCGGACCCCGTCAGGACCCCATGCTCGAGGGCTTCGAAGAGGTCCCGGCGGCCTCGAACTACGCCTCCACCACCATGCTGCGTCATGGGTCGGTGGGGATGACACGCACCGGCGTCACAGAGCCGTGGGGGACGGTGGGCTCGGAGCGCAGCGCCACGGACCTCGGACGGCACGGACTGATGATCGACGAGCCGGTCACCATGCGCCTGGAACGCACCGACGACGCCTTCCTCATGTCCACCACCTATACGCATCTGGATGAGCCGGAGACCCACACCCACGAGCTCGAGGGCGCGGACTGGGTCCAGGACATCGAGCCGGACCTGATGACCGTGGGCTTCTTCGCCTCCCGCAACGTGGCGGTGACCTTCTCCGACGCCTCCCTGACCCTCAGCGATGCCGACACCCAGCCCCGCCCCGAGCAGCCCGAACCGGTCACCCCGGTCGCCTTCGACCTGCGTGCCCCCGAACATTCCGACAGCACCGACTATCCCTTCGCCGCATCCGCCAGCTACCCGGGCACCGTCGACGTCGCCGTCGACGGGGAGACAGTCCTGGCCGGTGAGCCCATCACCGCGGAGGAGGAGTTCACCGCGCAGCTGGAGCTGCCCGAGGGGGCGAGCACCATCAGCGCCACCTACCACCCGGCCGACGGGCCGGACTTGAGCCCGATCACCCGCGGCGTCGATGTCACCGTGCGCGAGTTTCGCGACGACGCCCCGCTGGTGGTCTCGCCTGAGGGAACCCCCGAGGGGGACGGCACCGAGGAGAGCCCGCTCGATGTGCACACGGCGGTCACCCACGTGCTGCCGGGCCAGGAGGTCCAGCTGCTCAAGGGCGACTATGAGCCGGAGAGCACCATCTCGCTGTCCCCGGCCTACTCCGGCACGGCCGAGGAGCCGAAGACGCTCACCGCCGCAGAGGATGCGGAGGTCACGCTCGACGGTCGGTCCGCCCTGCAGCAGATCATCCGCTTGGACGCTGACCATTGGGTCATCTCGGACATGGAGCTCACCCGCTCCGCCGGCAACGGGCTGCGCTCCTCAGGCTCGCACAACGTCGTCGACTCGATGGTCTTCAGCCATAACGGCAACTCCGGCTTCCAGCTCACCGGTTCCGGCGACTCGGAGGACTGGCCCGCCGAGAATCTGATCGTGAACTCTGAGGCCCACGACAATCGCGACCCGGCCGACATCAATGCCGACGGCTTCGCTGCCAAGCTCGGCGTCGGCCCCGGCAACGTCTTCCGCGGCAATGTGGCCCACCACAACATCGACGACGGCTGGGACCTCTACAACCGGACCAACGAGGGCCCCAACTTCCCGATCACCTTGGAGGACAACATCGCCCACCACAACGGGCAGCTCTCCGACGGCTACAACGCCGGGTCCGGCGTGGGCACCGGCTTCAAGGTCGGCGGCGAGGGCCTGCCGGTGGACCACGTGCTCGCCGGGAACCTGGCCTACGCCAACAACCTGGACGGCTTCTCCGACAACTTCAACCCGGGCCGGCTCGAGCTGACCAACAACACGGCGGTGGACAACGCCCGGTACAACTACATCTTCCGCACCAATCCGTATTTCGAGCCCGAGGAGCAGGGCGTCTTCCGCAACAACCTCTCGGCGCACACGGACAGCCATGACCGGGCGGACCAGGTCTCCGGCGACGTCGACGCCAGCAACGTCCTCTACGACGGCAGCCGCTCACAGACCTCCGACGGGCAGCGGCTCGTGGTGCAACGCGACCTGGTCTCCGCCACGCCGCCGGACTCCCACGCGCGCGACGAGGACGGGGCACTGGTCCACGGCGACTTCGCCCGACCCACGTTCCATTCGTTCCTCACCGGTGGTGGGATCGACGGTGGGCATGTCGGCGCGGTGGAGCCTGCGGGTCATCCAGGAGGACGCGACTGAGCGGAGGTGTGAGTCCACCCCGCCCCGAGTTGATTCTGGAACCCCGCAAAGATCAGCGGGGTTCCAGAATCAACTCGGGGCGCAAGCGGCTGCGGCGCCGACCGGAGCGGTCGGCGGCGGTGCCGCGTCCGTGCGATTCCTGGGCTCCCGGTCTCCTGGGCTCCCGGTCTCCTGGGCTCCCGGGGTTCGACACCTGAGGACACAGACTTGCCCTGATCGCGCAGATCAGGGCAGACTGTGAGGCAGGTCAAGAGTGCCAGCGTCAAACCCCGGTTTGCTGGCCGGCAACCCTCCAGTTCGCGGTGGGGTGCCCCGGGTGACGACCAGGCCCTGCCGCCCATGCGGTGGGGCAAGCGCGGGCCATCACACCACAGTGCGGCCCACAAACCCATGTCCTCGACGACAGGGCCGCCACACGGGCAACAGCTTCGGGCGTCACGCCTGGAGTGTCTCCGACGGTCCTGTCGACACGACCGCATTGAACGGAGACACCTCCCATGACGACCACCGAGCACACGCAGACCCCTCGGTTCGAGACCCAGCAGATCCACGCCGGCGTCGCCCCGGATCCGGTGACCGGCGCCCGAGCCCTGCCCATCCAGCAGACGACCTCCTTCGTCTTCCCCAGCACCGAGGCCGCCGGCAAGCGGTTCGGGCTGGAGGAGGTCGCCCCGATCTACACCCGCATCGGCAACCCCACGGTGCAGGCCGTGGAGGACAAGATCGCCGCGCTCGAAGGAGGTGTCGGTGCCCTCGCCGTCGGCTCCGGCCAGGCGGCGGCCTCGTTGGCGCTGCTCAACGTCGTCGAGGCGGGCGGCCACATCGTCGCCTCCCCGTCGCTGTACGGCGGCACCCAGAACCTCTTCAAGCACACGCTGACGAAGTTCGGCATCGAGGTCACCTTCGTGGAGGACCCGGACGACACCGAGTCCTGGCGGGCCGCCATCCGGGAGAACACCGCGGCCTTCTTCGGCGAGGTCGTGGCCAACCCGCGCGGTGACGTCCTGGACCTGGAGGCGGTCTCCGCCGTGGCCCACGAGCACGGCGCCCCGCTGATCGTGGACAACACTCTGACCACGCCCTACCTGATCCGGCCGATCGAGCACGGCGCCGACGTCGTGATCCATTCCGCCACCAAGTTCCTCGGCGGCCACGGCACGGCGATCGCCGGTGTGATCGTGGACTCGGGGAGCTTCGACTACACCGCCTACCCGGAGCGCTTCCCCGGCTTCAACACCCCGGATGAGAGCTACCACGGCCTCGTCTTCGGCCGGGATCTGGGCGCCGACGGCGTCTTCGGAGTGAACCTGTCCTACGTGCTCAAGGCCCGCGTGCAGCTGCTGCGCGACCTCGGCCCGGCGCTGTCTCCGCACAACGCCTTCGAGATCAACCTCGGCCTGGAGACTCTGAGCCTGAGGATCGAGCGCCACGTGGAGAACGCCCAGAAGGTCGCCGAGTTCCTGGAGGCACACCCGGCCGTGAAGCGGGTCTCCTACCCAGGCCTGGCCTCCAGCCCCTGGTACGAGCAGGCCCAGCGGTACCTGCCGAAGGGCGTGGGAGCGGTGCTCGCCTTCGAGGTCGACGGTGGCGCGCCGGCCGGCCAGGCCGTGGTGGACGCCCTCGAGCTGCACTCGCTGGTGGCCAACGTGGGCGACGTCCGCTCTCTGGCCATCCACCCGGCTTCCACCACCCACCGCCAGCTCACCGAGGACGAGCAGCGCGCCGCCGGCGTCGTGCCCGGTCTGGTGCGCCTGTCGGTCGGCCTGGAGCACATCGACGACATCATCGCCGACCTCGAGCAGGGGCTGGAGAAGGCGATCACGACCGCGGCCACCGGTCCGCAGAGTGAGAAGGCGGCCGCTCCCGAGCCGCAGCCGGTGGCCTGAGGCTAGCCTGAGAGGCCGATGAGGCCCGTACGAATCCGCCGGACCGTCCCGGCAGGCCTGTCCACACTATGAACGACGCAGGAGCTCCGACCCCGATGACCGCCCAGGTGCTGACCTCGACCCTTCGTCCCGACGGCGCGCTCGCCGTCGTCGACGTCGGGGCCCACACCTTCGACGCCGGAGGTGAGCTGCCGGACGTGCAGCTGGCCTACGAGACCTGGGGAACGCTCAACGCGGCGGGCGACAACGCGATCCTGGTCGCGCACGCCCTGACCGGAGACACCCACGTCGCCGCCACGGAGGCCGACCCGGCCCCGGGCTGGTGGGAGGGCCTGCTGGGGCCGGGGCGCCCGATCGACACCGAGAAGTGGTTCGTGGTCGCCCCGGCGATGGTCGGCGGGTGCTACGGCTCCACCGGGCCCGCCTCTCCGGATCCTGAGGGGCGGCCCTGGGGCTCTCGGTTCCCCTTCACCACCGTCCGCGATGCCGTCCGCCTGGAGGCGCGCCTGGCCGATCAGCTGGGGATCCGGCGGTTCCACACGGTGATCGGCGGCTCCATGGGCGGGGCTCGGGCGCTGGAGTGGGCGGCCACCTTCCCGGGCCGAGTGGGCTCGGTGGCGGTCTTCGCCTGCGGCGCGGCCGCCACCGCCGAGCAGATCGCCTTCGGGCAGGCACAGATCAAGGCCATCGAGAACGACCCGCACTTCGCCGGCGGAGACTACTACGGCGGGCCCGTTCCGGAGGAGGGGCTGGGCCTGGCCCGCCGGATCGCGCACATCACGTACCGCACCGAGCACGAACTGGAGGTGCGGTTCGGTCGTCAGCCCCAGGGGGAGGAGGACCCCTTCGGCTGGAGCGCCCGACGTCGGGGCCGCTACCAGGTGGAGTCCTACCTGGACCATCAGGCCCGCAAGCTGGTGGACCGCTTCGACCCGAACGCCTACATCGTGCTGACCGAGGCTCTGATGAGCCACGACGTCGGCCGCGGGCGCGGGAGCGTCGCCGAGGCGCTGTCCCGCGTCACCGCCACGCCGTTCATCGCCGCCGTGGAGTCAGACCGGCTGTACCTGCCCGAACAGTCCCATGAGCTGGCGGCACTGCTGCCCGGCGAGCACGAGGTCCACATGATCTCCTCACCCATCGGGCACGACGGCTTCCTCACCAGCCCGGAGCAGCTCGCGGACCAGATGCGGGAGACGCTGGGGCTCTGAGGCGCTGAACCTCACTCCTCCTCGGCGGCGCCGCTGCCGGGAGGCATCGAGCCGCCGAACAGCGGCTCGAAGGACGGCCGCTTCGCCGTGACCCCGTCCCCGGAGGAGCGTCCGCGCAGTCTGCGCACCACCCAGGGGAACAGGTGGTGGCGGGCCCAGACGACATCGTCGACCCGAGCCTCCCGCCAGGTGCGCTCCGGCACCGGCCGCGGTTCCAGGGGTTCGAGGTCGTGCTCCACATTGAGGGTGTCCAGCACCATCGCGGCGATGGTGTGGTGCCCCAGCGGGGAGAAGTGCAGGCGGTCCTCGTCCCACATCTGGGGGTGCGCCAGCTGCCGCAGGGACCACATGTCCGCCACCAGGGCGTCGTGTCGGGCGGCGACGGTGCGGATGTTCTCGTTGTAGATGGCGACCTTCCCGCGGATCGACCCCACCACAGGGGTCTCACGCACGTCGGGGCCGTTGAACAGCACCACCGCGGCACCCGTGGTGGAGAGGATCTGGACCATCGTGTCGAGGATGCGAGCGGTCTCGTCCGGATCGCCGCCGGGACGGATGACGTCATTGCCACCCGCGCACAGGGTGATCAGATCCGGCTGCAGGTCCAGGGCTGGGGCGATCTGATCGTCACGGATCTGTCCGATCAGCTTCCCCCGGACCGCCAGGTTCGCATAGGCGAAGCGCTTCCCGCCCGGGGAAGGGTCCGCTCCGGCAGCCAGCTCCTCGGCCACCCGGTCGGCCCAGCCGCGGTGGTACCCGGGCCGAGACTCGTCGGGATCGCCGATGCCCTCGGTGAAGGAGTCCCCCAGGGCCACGTAGCGCGTCCAGGGGTGTGTCGGAGTGGTCACCACACCAGCGTCCTGGCCGGGGCCGGGGTGCTGGTGGTCTGGTTGCTCGTCTGGTCTCTCGGCTGATCGGTCCACACGTCTTATTGTGCCTGAGGTTACCGGTCGGTTCCATCCTCCCTGAGGCGGACATCAGCCCGGTTGCACCAGCCGAAGGGACCGGAATGAGAAGATGGTCCGGCCGTCCAGCAGAACAGGCGGTCATCGACGTCGCGTACGAGGAGCAGCCCCGCATGAGTCCCACCCATCCCGAGCCCGTCGTCGTGTGGTCCCGCGAGCCGCAGGACCGCGAAGGCACCCCGCTGGTGGTGATGCTGCACGGCTACGGATCCCACGAGCATGATCTGTTCGGTCTGGTGCCCAGCCTGCCCGAGGAGTTCACCTACGCCTCCCTGCGCGCACCGGTGCCCATGGGTCACGGCGGCTACACCTGGTTCGACCTCGACCCGGAACGGCTGGCCTACTCCTCGGCCGCGGCGCGCGACGCCGTCGAGGACCTGTGGTCCTGGATCGCCTCGGTGAAGGACCAGCACACCTCGGTGACGCTGCTCGGCTTCTCCATGGGGATGGCGATGGCCACCTCCTTGCTGCGCGCTCGGCCCGAGGAGTTCGCCGCCGTCGTCGGGCTCTCCGGCTTCGCGGTGGACCCCGGAGAGAGCTCGGAGATGCAGGACTGGTTCGACGACGCCGCGCTCGCCGCCCGCCGGGTGCCGTTCTTCTGGGGCCGGGACCAGGACGACCCGATCATTCCCGAGGAGCACATCGACTACACCCACCGCTGGGCGAACTCGTCGGTGGAGCTGACCAAGGTGCTCTACGCCGGGGCCGGCCACGGTGTCGTGCCCCAGGAGATCGCCCATGTGGGCGAATTCCTCACCTACATGGTGCTGCGGTCTCGGAGGTCCGCCGGTCGAGCCTGAGGAGCACGACGACGGCGCCCGCTTGCCTCACTCTGCGCTCATCTCACGCTGCGCTCACCTCACTCAGCGGTCGGAGAGATGACGGCGCCGGGCAGCCCCAGCTCTTCGGCGTTGAGCCGGACCACCTGGCCGTGGCGCACCTGACGCCCCCGGCGCGTCTCCACCTCGCCGTCCACGGTCACCGCTCCGGCGTCGATCACCTCACGGGCCATCACCCCGTGCTCGACGACGCCGGCGAGCTTCAGCAGCTGCCCCAGGCGGATGGACTCGTCACGGATCGGGACCTGCTGCACGTCATCTGCGTTCATGGTGTCAGTGTCTCCCACGGGATGCGGCCGTGGCGAGCTGACCGCTTCTGACGCCGCGGCGCAGAAGGCGGCCAGGCGGGTCTACAGTGTTGCCCATGAGCGCAGTCGATCAGTCGCGGCAGTCCTCCGCCGCTTGGTTCGGATTCCTGCTCACCGCTCTCGTCGCCGGGGCGGCCATCCCCAGCCAGGGCCGCATCAACTCGGAGCTGGCCGCAGAGGTGGACGACCCGTTCCTCGCCGCGCTGCTGTCCTTCGGCACCGGGCTGCTCCTGATGCTGGTGATCGCGTACCTCACCCCCACCGGACGCCGCACTCTGGGACAGGTCCGGCCAGCCCTCCGGCGCGGCGAGGTCCGCTGGTGGTACCTGCTGGCCGGCTGCATCGGCGGCTATTTCGTGCTCACCCAGTCCCTGACCATCGGGCTCATCGGGGTCGCGGTCTTCACCGTGGCGGTGGTGACCGGGCAGACCCTCGGCGGGCTGCTGTGGGACCGCATCGGTCTGGGCCCGGCGGGGCGGAAGCGGCTCAACGCCGTCCGGGTGCTGGGCGCACTGCTCACCGTGCTGGCGGTGCTGTGGACGGTCTCGCCGCAGCTGGGAGGCCACGCCGGTTCCTGGGCATGGCTGCTGCTAGTGATCTTCCCGCTGACCGCCGGTTTCACCAACAGCGCCCAACAGGCTCTCAACGGACGCCAGTCGGCGGCCTACGGCAGCCCGATCCCCGCCACGCTCATCAACTTCGTGGCCGGAACGGCAGTGCTCCTGCTGGCCTACCTGGTGAAGGTGCTGGTCAGCGGGGTGGGGGAGACGCTGCCCACCGCTCCCTGGTACTACCTCGGCGGGCCGCTGGGCTGCGTGTTCATCGGGCTCGGGGCCGTGCTGGTCACCCGAGTGGGTGTGCTGCTGGCCGCCATGGGGATGATCGCCGGTCAGCTGATCGGCTCGCTGCTGCTCGACCTCATCGTCCCCGCCCCGGGAAGCGTGGTCACCCTCTCCACGGTGCTCGGCACGCTGCTGACCCTGGTCGCCGTCGTGATCGCCTCCCTGCCGGACATCCGCCGCACCCGCTGAGCCGATCCTCTGCCCGGTGCTGGGCCCCCGGGGCGGCTGACGGGCGGCGGCCGCTGACCTGGCCCTGACTCCGGACGTAGACTCGCCATTCCGCAGTCCTTCCTGCGCCCCTGGTCAGACGGGCCCGAGGGGTCGCGTCGGACGACGGGCAGCGCAGAGCACCGGGGGAGGTCACGATGGAGCAGGGCATCCACATCATCACCGTCGCCACGCGGGATCTGGCGACCGCGCGCCGCTTCTACGTGGGCGGGCTGGGCTGGCGCCCGATCTTCGAGGCGGCAGGGGAGATCCAGTTCTACCAGGTGGCGCCTGGGCAGGTCCTCGGGCTCTTCGACGCCGACAGTCTCAGCGAGGACATCGGGGACGGCCGGGACCACAGCACCCCCGGAGGCTTCACCCTGGCCCACAACGTCCACGACGCCGATGCGGTCCACCGCACGGTCGAACGCCTGGAACGTGCCGGCGGCACGGTGCTGAAGCACCCCCAGCCAGCCGCGGTGCCGGGCATGCTGCACGCCTATGTCCAGGACCCGGTCGGAGTGATCTGGGAGATCGCCTACAACCCTGGCTGGCGGGTCGCCGACGACGGCGCCGTCGTCTTCGACTGACGGTCCCCGCGCAGCCGTGCCCGCACCGTGCGTCCCCCGGGGACGGACGTGTTGCCGGGTGAATCGGCGGTGCGCGCGTCGGCGCGGTAAGCTTTCCCCCGTCTGTCCCGTCCCCTCCCGACCTGAGGTGTACCGCCCTATGGCCCCCAAGACTGCCCTCGACCATGTGATCACCCTGGCGAAGCGTCGCGGCTTCGTCTTCCAGTCCGGTGAGATCTACGGGGGATCACGGTCGGCATGGGACTACGGTCCCCTGGGCACGGAGCTGAAGGAGAACATCAAGGCGGAGTGGTGGCAGACCTTCGTGCGCGGTCGGGGCGACATGGTCGGCCTGGACTCCGCCATCATCCTGCCGCAGGCCGTCTGGCACGCCTCCGGGCACGTGAAGACCTTCACCGACCCGCTGGTGGAGTCGCTGCACACCCACAAGCGGTACCGTGCCGACCACCTGTTGGAGGCCTATGAGGCCAAGCACGGCCACCCGCCGGCCAACGGTCTGGCCGACATCAAGGACCCGGAGACCGGCCAGCCCGGCAAGTGGACCGAGCCGCAGCAGTTCTCAGGCCTGATGAAGACCTTCCTGGGTCCGGTCGACAACGAGGAGGGCCTGCACTACATGCGGCCCGAGACCGCCCAGGGCATCTTCGTGAACTTCTCCAATGTGATGACCTCCGCCCGGAAGAAGCCGCCCTTCGGCATCGGCCAGGTCGGCAAGGCCTTCCGCAACGAGATCACCCCCGGCAACTTCATCTTCCGGACCCGCGAGTTCGAGCAGATGGAGATCGAGTACTTCACGCACCCGGACGAGGCCGGCCAGTGGTTCGATCACTGGGTGGACGCCTGCTACGACTGGTTCATCGAGTTGGGGCTGAACCCGGAGAATCTGCGCAAGTTCGACGTCCCCGAGGACGAGCGGGCCCACTACTCCGCGGCCACCATCGACCTGGAGTACCGCTTCGGCTTCCAGGGCTCCGAGTGGGGCGAGCTGATGGGCATCGCCAACCGCACCGACTACGACCTCAGCTCCCACATCGAGGCCTCCGGCGAGAAGCTGCAGTACTTCGACCCGAAGACCGAGGAGCACTACACCCCGTACGTGATCGAGCCGTCCTTCGGCCTGACCCGCGCGATGATGGCCTTCCTGGTGGACTCCTACCATGAGGAGGAGGCCCCCAACGCGAAGGGCGGCGTGGACACCCGCACCGTGCTGAAGCTCCACCCGCGGCTCGCCCCGGTGAAGGCGGCGGTGCTGCCCCTGTCGAAGAAGCCGGAGCTGGCCGAGCCCGCCCAGCGGCTGGCCGATGAGCTGCGCCGGAACTGGAACGTCGACTACGACGAGGCCGGTGCGATCGGTCGCCGGTACCGCCGTCAGGACGAGATCGGCACCCCGTTCTGCCTCACCTTCGACTTCGACAGCCTCGAGGACCAGGCAGTCACCATCCGCGACCGGGACGAGATGACCCAGGAGCGTGTCAGCCTGGACCAGGTGCAGGGCTACCTGGCCGGCCGCCTCCTCGGCTGAGCACCACGACGTCGAGCGCGACGACGTCGAGCGCGACGCCCGGCACAGATGCCCGGGACAGACGCCCGGCACCGGCCCAGGGTCCCTGACCCTGCGGCACGGGGCCGGGCGTCGCTCGTTTGCCGTGCCGCGGCGGCAGGACTAGACTCGCGTGGCTGATCAACCCTGCGCCACCGCGCAGACGGACGCTTCCGAAGGACAGGCGATGAGCACCACCGAAGACACAGACCGGCTCACCCTCGAGTCCGGCCTGACCGTCCGGCCCTGGGCCGAGGGCGACGACCTCGCCCTGCTTGAGGTCTGGGGCGACCCGGAGAACGCGATGCACCACCAGGACCGCGCGCTGCTGCGGCCCTCCTCCAACGATCCCTGGTCACGGTGCATCGTCGCCGAGGACCAGGGGGTGCCCGTGGCTGCGGCCACCATCCTGCGCTCCTCGCTGCACCC
Organism: Nesterenkonia aethiopica; assembly: GCF_039534665.1. NCBI lineage: Bacteria > Bacillati > Actinomycetota > Actinomycetes > Micrococcales > Micrococcaceae > Nesterenkonia > Nesterenkonia aethiopica. The sequence goes on from NZ_BAAAVT010000008.1 coordinate 70,980, forward strand.
GGACCGGCTGTCCTTCTACGCGGAGGTCGCCCCGGACCACCGCCGCCGCGGGGTGGCCGCAGAGATGCTGGCGATCCTGGAGGCCGAGGCCAGCAACTGCAGCGCCACCGGTCTGAAGGCCCGCTGCGCCAAGCGTTCCGCCGCCCAGTGCTTCCTCAAGGACAACGGCTTCACCAAGATCCAGACCACCCGCCGAGTGATCGTCCAGCCGGGCGCCCTTCGGCTTCCGGACCTGGAGCGAACCGGCCTGGATCTCCAGGAGATCGCCACCGGGTCGGTGGAGCTGAGCCGTTTGGTGGCCGACTACTACAACGCCGTCCACGACTGGGACCGCGCGGAGATGACCGTGGGCAAGGCCCAGCAGCTGCTCCTCGGCGACGCCACCGGCGCCACGGGCGCAGTGGCCCTGCGGGACGTCTCCGAGGGCGGCGACGGCGCCGTCCTCGCCTTCGCCGTCAGCTACACCCCGGCCCGCACCGAGGACCCCGCCGACGTCCTGGTCGGCTGGAACCCGGAGCTCGACGCCGCCGAGGCGGAGCAGCACATCCGGTCCCTGCTGGCCCTGCTGGCCGCCCGCCACCCGGTGGAGCTGGAGGTGGACGACTCCATGGCCCCGCTGAAGACCGTCACCGACGAGCTCATCGCCTCCGGCGACGCCGAGATCGACTTCGAAGCCTTCATCTACGCCCGCTGACCGCCCGGAGGCCCCGCCTCCGCCGAGCACACCCGGATGCCATGACCGCACAGACCCTTCCCGAGGAGCAGCCGCTCCCTGACGGCCCGACCCCGGCTGGGTCGGGCGACCGACGTGCCCTCCTGCCGCCGCTGCACCTGGGCCCCATCACCGTGGAGACCCCGGTGGTGCTGGCCCCCATGGCAGGGATCACCAACACCGCCTTCCGTCGGCTCTGCCGTGAACATGGCGGCGGGCTCTACGTCAATGAGATGGTCACCGCACGTGCGCTGGTCGAACGGCGGCCCGAGTCGATGCGGATCATCAAGCACGAGCCGGACGAGATCCCCCGCTCGATGCAGCTCTACTCCGTGGACCCAGTGACCACCGGACATGCGGTGCGCATGCTGGTCGAGGAGGACCGCGCCGACCACATCGACCTCAACTTCGGCTGCCCGGTGCCCAAGGTCACCCGCAAGGGCGGCGGCTCGGCCCTGCCCTGGAAGATCCGGCTCTTCGAGTCGATCGTCGCCACCGCCGTGCGGGAGGCCGGGCGGCGCGGCATCCCCGTGACGGTGAAGATGCGCAAGGGCATCGACGAGGACCACCTCACCTTCATCGAAGCTGGCAAGGTCGCGCGCGACTCGGGCGTCGCCGCCGTCGCGCTCCACGGTCGCACCGCGCGCCAGCACTACTCAGGCCAGGCCGACTGGTCCGCGATCGCCGCCCTGCGCGAGTCCCTGCCGGACATCCCGGTGCTGGGCAACGGCGACATCTGGTCCGCCGAGGACGCGGTGCGCATGGTCGAGCAGACCGGCGTCGACGGCGTCGTCGTCGGCCGGGGCTGCCAGGGCAGGCCCTGGCTCTTCGGCGACCTGCAGGCCGCCTTCGAGGGCCGGGATGACCGGCACCGTCCGGATCTGCCCATGGTGATCTCCACCCTGCTGCGGCACGCCCAGATGCTCATCCCGTACTTCGACGGCGACGAGCGCAAGGCCATGCAGGACATCCGCAAACACGTGGCCTGGTACTTCAAGGGCTATCCGATCGGCGGGGCGCTGCGCTCCCAGCTGGTCACCGTCGAATCCCTGACCCAGCTGGAGGACCTGCTCGGCCAGCTCGACCAGAGCATCGGGTACCCCGGTGCCGACGCCGAGGGGCCCCGCGGCCGGGCCGGTTCGCCGAAGAAGGTGCATCTGCCGGAGGACTGGCTGGCCTCCCAGGAGCTCAACGAGGCCCAGCGTGAGATGATCGCTGCCGCGGAGGTCGACACCTCCGGCGGATGAGTCGTCCGTGCGGGCCACTAGGATGTCGCAGGTGCCCGTTCTGCGTCCTGTCCCACCCTCGCGCCGGATCTCCTGGAGGAGGCTCGCCAGCCCGCTCAGCGTGCTGGCGGTGGCCGTGCTCGCCGTCGCGATGGTCGCACAGTCCCTCGCCACAGTCGTCTCTGGCCGGCTAGCCGAGAATCCCACCTTCGACGGGGTGGTGCTGCTCGGCGCCCTGATCGTCGGGGCGGCGGCCGTGCAGGTCAGCGCGCAGGTCGCCTGGGCCCAGGTCATCGACCGCGCGGCCGGGAAGCTGCGTCGGGACCTGCTCGCGGCCGCCTTCGCCCAGCCGCTCAGCGTGCTCAGCGAGCAGGCTGTGGGGGAGGTGCTCGACCGCATCGACGACGACACCAACGCCATCAACACCCTCATGCGGGAGCAGTGGTGGGGCATGATGGCCACCGTCCTCGGCGCCGTTCCGCTGTGGGTCGTCGCGGGGGTGATGTGGTGGCCGGCCTGGATCATCATGCCGGTGCTCGTGGCCGCCACCCTGCTGATGGTCCGCCCGCTCTTCGCGATCATCGCGCAGCGCAAAGTCATCAACGAAAGGGCCTGGACCGACCACGCCGCCGCCTTCGAGGAGGTCGTGGCGGCCCGTGACGACCTGCGCACCAGCGGCGGTCAGGCCTTCGGCATGCGGCGCGTCGCCGGCCTGGCCGCGGGGATCCACCGCACCTTCCGGCACATGGTCGTCAAGGAGGCCGACCTGATCCTGCGCTCGCAGACGGTCCTGCAGGCGATGTTCGCCGGGCTGCTCGTGACAGGCGTCGCGCTGGTCATCACCGGCGGGATGGCGCTGCCCCAGCTGATCACCCTGGTGATGGCCACCACGCTGCTGATCGGACGTGTCGGCGAGCTCATCAATCAGCTGCCCCAGCTGCAGGAGGGGCTCGGCGCAATCACCCGCGTGAAGCAGATGATGCAGGTCGAGCCCGAGCCCGACGGCGGCGCCGCGCTCCCAGCGACCCACGCCCTGGAGTTCCGCGGCCTGCACTTCTCCTACACGGAGGGGTCCTTCGCCCTGCAGGACGTCTCGCTGAGCGTCGACGACGGAGAGACCCTGGCGCTGGTGGGACGCACCGGCTCGGGGAAGTCCACGCTGGCCTCGTTCGTCACCCGCGCCACCGAGCCCCCGCTGGGGACGGTGTTCCTCGGCGGCACCGACGTCAGAGACATCGATCTTCAGCAGCTGCGCCGCGGGATCGGCGTGGTCACGCAGCGCACCGAGCTGCTCTCCGGCACGTTGGAGGAGAACATCACCCTCTTCGCCCCGCTCCCCCGGGAGCGGGTCCAGGCAGCCGTGGAGGAGCTGGGCCTCACGGATTGGGTGGCGCGACTGCCTGATGGGCTGGACACCCGCATGGGTGCGGGCGGGGTCACGCTCTCCGCCGGGGAGGAGCAGCTGGTGGCCTTCGCCCGGCTGTTGGTCCGCGAGGTGTCCGTGGTGATCCTCGACGAGGCCACGGCCCGGATGGACCCACTCACCGAGCGCCGAGTCATCCGCGCCTCGGACCGGCTGCTGGCCGGGCGCACCGGGCTGCTCATCGCGCACCGGCTCACCACTGTCGCCCGGGCGGACCGTGTGGCCGTCCTCGATCACGGTCGAGTCATCCAGCAGGGAGCCTACGGTGAGCTCGCTGCCGCGCGGGGACCGTTCCGAGGGCTGCTGGCGGCCTCGAGGGAACACCAGGGCAATATGGATGACGATCCCGGTGATGTCCTCACCGACACCTCGTCCGGAGCCTCCGACGGGGCCACCGGTCCGGTGGCCATCGGGGGCACGCGTCGGAGGAGCGATGTGCCGACGACGTCTGACATCGGGGACGGGCCGAGCCTGACCCGTGCCGTGCTCGCCGCCTTCGGCCACCTGCCGCGGTGGGGACTGGTCGGCCTGTCCATGTTCCTGCTCATCGCCCTGTTCTCCCCGCAGGGGCTGGTCACCAACTGGCTGTGGGGGCGCATCGCGGACTCCTTGGCCTCGGGTCATCACGAGGTGTGGGGACTGGTGATCCTTCTGGCGGGAGCCTCCGTGCTGATCATGCCGGGAGTCTTCGCGCTGGGCGTGAATCTCTACCCCCGCTGGTGGGTCTCCTGTCTGTCCCGGCATCGGACGCGGGTCCTGGACGGTCAGCTCGGTGAGCCCCGGCTGGAGACCACGCCGCCGGGTGAGGTCGTGGCCCGCGCCATGGACGGCGACCGCATCCAGGACTACGCGGACCGTTGGGCGGATCTCTGCAATGCGGTGCTGATCGTGCTGCTCTCCGTCCTGCTCTCGGGGAGCTGGGTGGTCGGAGCGGTGCTCGCCAGTGTGCTGATCCTCTCCGCGGCGGCCTCGTGGGCCGGCAGACCTGCAGCGGGGCGCTCTGCCACGCGTGCCGCCGACGCGCGCGTGGAGTTCGGCCGGGTGCTGGTCTCGGCGCTGGACGCCGCACGGACCGTGAAGCTCTCCGCGGCCACCGGGCCGGTGCACCAGCACCTGAACACCGTGGACCGCCGGCGTGTGGACGCCCAGATCAGGGAGCATCGCATCCAGGCCCTCCTGGACGGCGTGCCCGGGCTGGTGATCGCCGTCGGGGTGACCTTCTCCTGGGCCATGTACTTCATCGGCGCCTGGGGGCTGGCCACCACGGTGCTCGCCTCCGGCAGCGTGATGGGCTTCACCTGGTACGGCCTCTGCGCAGGATCAGTCGTGACCAAGGCGCCGGGGGCTCGTGCCTGGCAGGTGGCCACCCAGCGGCTGGCCGGCGGGGAGAGCATCTTCCGCCGGGTGGACGGGGTCGACGAACTGACCGGAGACTCCCCTGCCCCTGGGCCCGAGGAGCGGGACGAGCTCCGCAGCCTCAGCCTCGAGGGCTTCTCCGCGGTCCACTCGGACGGCATCATCGGGGTGGAGCAGGTGGACCTCACCGTCGCCCGCGGCGAGCTGATCCTCATCCTCGGGGGCATCGGTTCGGGCAAGTCCAGCCTGCTGCGGAGCCTGGCGGGCCTGGTGCCGCACCGCGGGAGAATCCTCTGGAACGGAGCAGAGGTCACCTCGGACACCTTCCTGCGGCCCCGTCGCGTGGCCTACGTCGCCCAGATGCCCCGGGTGCTCTCCGGGACGTTCGAGGAGAACATCCGGCTCGATCGCGATCGGGAGGCTGGCGAGGCCATCCGCATTGCGCAGATGGAGCAGGACATCGCCGAGGCCGGAGGCCTGCACGCCGCCGTCGGGCACCGCGGCGTGCGCCTGTCCGGCGGTCAGGTGCAGCGCCTGGCCACCGCGCGTGCCCTGGCCACCGGCTCCGAGCTGCTGCTCGCGGACGATGTCTCCAGCGCCCTCGACGCGTCCACGGAGATCGAGCTGTGGCAGGCGCTGCGGGACAAGGGCGTTACGGTGATCGGTTCCACCTCCAAGCGCGCGGCGCTGGCTCGGGCGGATCGCGTGGTGGTCCTCGAAGCCGGCCGGGTCGCCGCCGTCGGCCCGTGGCGTCAGCTCAGCGGCAGATGGTCGCACCTGGCCGGCTGAGGCGCGCCGGTTCAGGCGTTGGGCGCCACATCGGTGCCGGCGCCACGGCGGCGGATCGCGGGTGTCGCAGCGGGTGCCGAAGCAGGTGCCGTTGCGGAGTCGGTCGGGGCTGCTGACGGGGTCGGCGGCGGTGAGGTGGCAGGACGTGCCGTCTCGGCTCGCGGAGCAGGTGCCGTCGAGCGGTCAGCGGCAGGGGAGGCCGGGGAGGCTGGGGAGCCGTCGGCGCCGAGCACGGTGAACCCGGCGTCGCGGATCATCGTCAGGTCATCGGCGGCGCCCTGGCCCTCGGAGGTGAGGTAGTCGCCCAGGAACAGGGAGTTCGCCACCTCCAGGGCGAGGGGCTGCAGGCTGCGCAGGTGCATCTCGCGGCCGGCGGCGATTCGGATCTCCTTGTCCGGGCACATCATGCGGGCGACCGCGAGGATCCTCAGGCAGGCCAGCGGGGTGAGGTTCCACGTTCCTTCCAGCGGGGTGCCGTCGAAGGGCATCAGGAAGTTCACCGGGACGGAGTCCGCGTCGAGATCCCGCAGCGCGGCCAGGGCCTCCACGAGCTGCTCGTCGCTCTCGCCCATGCCCACGATCAGACCGGAACAGGGGGAGAGTCCGGCGTCGACGGCGCGGCCGACGGTGTCCACCCGGTCGTCGTAGGTGTGGGTGCTGCAGATCTCCGGGTAGTGCGAGCGGGCGGTGTTCAGATTGTGGTTGTAGGCGTCGACGCCGCAGCTGCCCAGTCGTTCCGCCTGCCCCTCCTTCAGCAGTCCCAGGCAGGCGCACACCTCGACGTCGGGGTGATCGGACTTCAGCCGGGTGACGATCCGGCCCACCCTGTCGACGTCCCGATCGGTGGGCCCGGTGCCGGAGGCCACCAGACAGACCCGGCGCGCGCCGGCGGCGATCCCGTGCGAGGCCTGGGCCACGGCCTCCTCGGGCTTGAGCCACGTGTACTTGAGGATCTCCGCACCGGTGCCGAGCCGCTGGGAGCAGTACGTGCAGTCCTCGGGGCACAGGCCCGTCTTGAGGCTGACCAGGTAGTTGACCTTCACCGTGGCGCCGAAGTGCTGCCGGCGGAGTCGAGAGGCGGCGGCCACCAGGCGGACGGTGGCGTCGTCGGGAGTGCGGAGCAGCTCCAGGCACTCGTGCTCGGTGAGGCGGCCTCCGCCGAGGAGGCGATCAGCCAGGAGCTCTGGGTCTGTCATATGCGGTGCGATGGGAGCTTCCGGGGTCACGTCGTCTCCGTCCTCGATGCGGGCGGTGCCCGTCCACAGAGCCCCAAGGGAAGTCACCTGTCCCTCCTCAGAGAGATTTGAACACTGTTCAATAAGGGTGCAGTAGGAGGCTACCTGATCCGAGGCCGTTCGCGTCGGCGAAGCGCCTGGGCATGGCCCCACCCATGCTGCCCCTGCTCTAAGCTGGAAGGCATGTCTGTGCAGAACGTCGAACGGGTCGAGGCGGGCTATGCCGCCCTGCGTCCGGGCTACCGCCCCGCCGACGAGGAGCGGTGGGTGCCCGAACACGGCAAGTCCGTCTACCGGTCCTCCTTCGAGCGGGACCGGGCCCGCCTGCTGCACTCTTCGGCGCTGCGACGCCTCGGCGCGAAGACCCAGGTGGTCTCACCCGACGCCGACGACTTCGCTCGGACCCGGCTCACCCACTCGCTGGAGGTCGCCCAGGTGGGGCGTGACCTGGGCCGGATGCTGGGGTGCGACCCCGACGTCGTCGACGCCGCCTGCCTGTCGCATGACCTGGGCCACCCACCGTTCGGGCACAACGGCGAGAACGTGCTCAACGAGCTCATGGGGGACGCCGGCGGCTTCGAGGGCAACGCCCAGACGCTGCGGCTGCTGACCCGGCTGGAGACCAAACGGTTCCACCCGGACGGCCGCTCCGCAGGGCTGAATCTGACACGGGCCTCCCTCGACGCCGCAGTGAAGTACCCGTGGCGCCAGCACGAGGCGCCCCTGAAGCCGGATGGGACACGCAGCCAGAAGTTCGGCGCCTATGAGGACGACGTCGACGTCTTCCGGTGGATCCGCCAGGGGGTGGAGGGCCGACGACAGTCCATGGAGGCCCAGGTGATGGACGCCGCCGACGACATCGCTTACTCCGTCCATGATGTGGAGGACGGCATCTTCTCCGGCCAGTTCCAGCTGCGTTTCCTGGAGGTGCCGCTGCAGCGCAAGCGCGTGGTGCAGGTGACCAAGGAGTGGTACCTGCCCCAGACCGAGGAGGATCGGATCGAGGAGGCCTTCGACCGCCTCGCCGCCACGGAGGGCTGGGTGCGGGAGTCGGACGGCTCACGGCGCTCCCTGGCCGCGTTGAAGAACATGACCAGCGAGCTGATCGGACGGTTCTGCGGTGCCATCTACTCCGCCACTCGTGAGGCTCACGGGGACCACCCGCTGGTCCGCCACGAGGCGGATCTGGTGGTGCCCGAGGAGACCCTGGTGGAGATCTCCGCCATGAAGGGCCTGGCTGCGGCCTACATCATGACCTCCGAGCAGCAGAAGCCGGTCTACCTGCGGCAGCGCGAGGTGCTCGAAGGGCTGGTGGGTCTGCTCTCCGAGACCGAGGACCGCTACCTGGAGCCCATGTTCAAGCAGGACTGGCGGGATGCCGCCGACGACTCGGCCCGCCGACGCGTGATCGTCGACCAGATCGCCTCCCTGACCGACGGGGCCGCCCTGGAGTGGTATTACGCCTTGGTGCAGGGCAAGCCGTTCACCAACCGGCTCTTCGGCTGAGCGGGTCGGTTCAGCGGGCCGCCGCCTCCTCTTCGGAGCGCAGCACGCAGAACTGATGGCCCTCCGGATCGGCGAAGACCACCCAGCCGGAGCCTGGGCCATGGATCCCGCGACGGTCAGCCACCTCCACTGCGCCCAACTCGCGGACCCGCTCGACCTCCGCGTCGCGTCCGCCCTGACGCGGACGCAGGTCCAGATGGGCCCGCGGGGTTCGGGAAGCGGCGACGTCGTCGACCTCGAGGAACAGCAGACGGTGCCCGGTGACGGGGTCGACGATCATGCAGTGGTCGTGGCCGGGCTCGTTGGGGTCCCCGGGAATGTCGGTGTAGTCCAACAGTCGCTTCCACCGTTCGGAGAGCGCGTAGGCGTCGGTGCAGGAGAACGTGGTGTGGGAGACGAACGAAGTCATGGAGGCAGGCTAGGGCCCGCACGCGAGCGGGGGAAGGTCTGTAGACTCGGGAGCCGCGCAGGGTGCCGCGCATGGCGCCCGCCTGTGATGCCCGCACGTCCCCGATACGTCATGGTGGAGACCCGATGGCCGACCAGAACACCCTGACCCTGCTCAGCGCCGAGGAGCTGCGCCGCATGATCGCCGACGGCGCCGACCCTCTGCTGATCGACGTGCGTACTTCGCCGGAGCATCGCAGCGCGCACCTCCCTGGATCCCTGCTGGTGCCCGACGAGCTGGTGAGCCGGGAGACCCAGCGGTTGGCCGACGCACTCGTCGCCGTCGACCGCCCCGTGGTGCTGCTCTGTCAGGCCGGGCCTCGCTCCCAGCAGGCGCAGGAGGCACTGACCGCGGCCGGGCTGACGGACTCTCGGGTTCTTGCCGGCGGCCTGAACGCCTACCGGGCGACGGTCGGAGACGACGCCGTCGAGATCGGCGAGGGCCCCTGGGCGATGGAGCGGCAGGTGCGGATGGCGGCCGGTTCGCTGGTGCTGGTGGGCCTGCTCGGCGGCCGTCTGCTGAGCCCCAAGGCTCGGGTGGTCTCTGGCGCCATCGCCTCAGGGCTCGTCTTCTCGGCGGCCACGAACACCTGTGGGATGGCGAAGGTGCTCGCCCAGATGCCCTGGAACCAGAGCCCGCAGGGGCCGGTCCGGATCGAGGACGTGCTGCAGGAGATCCAGGCGGTCAGCGCACCCGCCTGACCCGACTGATCGATCGGACCCGGCCGCGCCGTTCAGGCGCGTTGCGGAGACCGAGTGATGTCCGCGGGGACGACGTCGTACGCGGCGAACAGCGTCGCGGAGTCCACGAAGAGGCTCAGCCCCTGTGCACCCGCGCCCATGGCGATGCGCCCGGTGATCGACTCATCCGCGTAGACCGGCCAGCGGACGCCTTCGGCGGTCTCCGCGCCGAAGGGTGTGATGGTGCCGGGCCGATATCCGGTGGCCTCCACCGCCTCCTCGGGGGCGGTCATGGACATCTTCTTCATCCCGGCCAGCCGACGCAGCTTCGCCCAGTCCACCTGGCGGTCGCCTGGAATGAGGGCCAGCACGTAGCTGTGCTCGCGGGTGGTCTGGGTGACCTTGGCCTTGGCGACCAGGGTCTTGACGATCTGTCGCGGTTCGATACCGATGGCCGCCGCGGCCTCCTCCAGGGACTGCGCCGGACCGCGGGACACGAGCTCGACGTCCACCCCGTGAGCCTCGGCGTCGGCGAGCAGCCTGGCCACGGAGGTACGCTCGGCTGCGGAGAGTCCGACGGCGGCGTCGAGGGCGGGCAGGCTGCGGCCGGGCTGATCGGTGGTCTTCTCCATGGTCTGATCAACCCGGCCGGACGCGAGGAGATTCCCGGGATCGAGGGATCAGGCGGCGGCCAGCACCAGAGTCGCGAAGCCCATGTGGCCGTGGTGTCCGCGCAGCCAGGCACGTCTGCCGGCGTCGAGCCTCTGGCGCAGCTCACCGGCCTGCGGGTGTTCCGGGTTCTCCAGCAGCCACAACTCCTGGTTGCGCGTCATGCCGCACTCGAAGTGGTTCCACTCGTCGTCGGTGGCCTCATGCAGGTCCAGCAGGCGCCAGCCCGATTCGGCGGCGGCCTCGACGACGTCGGGCAGCAGCTGGCTGTCAGCCGCGGAGGCGCCCTCCCACATGTGGTCGAACCGGTCCTGGCTGGGCACCTGGGTCCAGTGGTCCACGCCGAAGAGCAGACGGCCGCCGTCGACGGTCAGCGACCGCAGCCGCTGGAGCGCCTCCGCCGGTGAACCGCCCAGTGCATGCCAGGCCCCGAGGCAGATCACGGCCTGAGCCGGGTCCGTGAGCTCCTCGGTGAGCTCGCCGGCGTCCTGGACGCGCAGCTCCACGCGGTCCTGCACGCCCAGCTGCCGGGCACGCCCCTGCCCGCGGGCGATGTCCATCTCCTCGAGATCCACGCCGATGCCGTGGCTGCCTGGCAGAGCCATCAGGGTGCGGAGCAGCTGCTCCGCCCAGCCGCAGCCGACATCGAGCACGGTGCGCGGCGATACCTCGGTGAGCTCAGCGATGAGCTGCTCGGATCGGGCCACGCTCATGGGGGAGCCGAAGGTCAGGTCGAGGCCATTGACCGGGGGCCGGCCCTCCTGGTTCTCGGACGCGTCCTGTGCCGTGCTCGGAGTCTCAGAGTTGCTCATGGGGGCCGACCCTAGCCTGACCTGGCGCGACGCGGAACCCCGCAGTGCCTAGCGGGTCCTGCACCCGGTTGACGTCAGTTGCCTGCGGACTCCTGCTGGGCGAAGATCCTCCGTAGGTCCTCGACGCTGTCGACCGTGGCGGGAGTGCGGACGCCGGGTACGAAGGCCGATCGTACGTCGTCCAGCAACGCGGGGGAACGCAGCAGCTGGGTCGCAGTCATGGCCAGCAGCAGCGCGCCGTCCAGCACGGCCTCGTCTCCACGGGGGCCGCCCGCAAGGTCCGTGGCCTGCTGGCTGTGCATGTTCAGGCCCGTCTGCAGCTCCACATTGGGGTGGATGACCGGGACGATCTGACTGACGTTGCCCATGTCTGTGGAGCCCGGGAACGCCTCCTGCAGCGGGGGCACCGTGGTCCTGCCCAGGCGTGCGAAGGCGCTCTCCACGAGATCCTGGAGGACCGGGTTGGGTCGCAGAGCGGCGTAGGGCGGCGTCGGCAGCTGGAGGTCCACCTCGGTGCCGGTGGCCAGGGCGGCACCCCGGGCACAGTTGATCACCCGCGGCACCACGTCGTTGAGGAGCACATCGGTCCTGGGGGCCCGGACGAACGCCCGAATGAAGGAGCGGGAGGGAATGATGTTCGGTACGTCGCCGCCGTCCTCGATCACCGCGTGGACCCGGACGTCGGAGGGGAGCTGTTGGCGCAGCAGGCCGACGGCGTTCAAGGTCAGCACTGCGGCGTCCAGCGCGTTGACTCCCCTCTCAGGGTTCACCGCGGCGTGGGCCGGAGTTCCGGTGAACTCGAAGGTCAGCGCCACCCGTCCGAGGGTGCTCATGCCGGAGAGATTTTCGCCGGCGGGGTGGATCATGATGGCCGCATCCAGATCGTCGAAGCAGCCGGCCTCCACCATGTAGGCTTTGCCGCCTCCGCCCTCCTCTCCAGGGGTGCCGATGACGACGATCCGTCCGGCCGCGCCATGCTCGCCCCGCTCGAGCAGCTGCTCGATCAGACGCTTGACCAGCAGTGCGCCGCCGAGTCCTGCGGCGGCGATGATGTTGTGGCCGCACCCGTGGCCGATGCCTTCCAGCGCGTCGTATTCGCACACGAAGGCCAGCGTCGGGCCACCATCGCCGTAGACGGCTTCGGCCCGGAATGAGGTATCCAGACCGCCGATGTCGGTCTGGACGGCGAAGCCCTCCTCACGGAGTGTCCGGGTCAGGAGTTCGAAGGCGTGGTGCTCCTGGAACCGGATCTCAGGGTGTGCGTGGATGCTGTGGCTGATCCCCAGCAGGTCGTCGCCGATGGCGGTCAGGCCCGCCCGGAGTGACGCCTCATCACCGGGTGCCAGCGAAGTGCCCGAGTGGCAGGTGCTCGTCTCGTCGTGCGTCGAGGTCATGGGGAGGGTCCCTTTCGTCGGGTGTGTGATGGGTGGACACGGGCCGCCGTCGACAGCGTCGGTGCCAGGGCCAGCTCGGTGCTAGCCGATGGACAGAGACTCTCCCGGCCCGATGGGGATGCCCAGGGAGATCCAGATCACGAAGAGGATGATCCAACTGATGTAGAAGGCGACGGCGTAGGGAATCATCAGGGCGAAGACGGTGCCGATGCCCGCCTTGCGGTTGTACTGCTGGATGTAGCCCAGGGCGATCGCCAGGATGGGGCTCAGCGGGACCAGCATGTTCACTGAGGAGTCGGCGATCCGGAACGCGAGCTGCGTGTAGGCCGGATCCACCCCGGTGATCATCAGCATCGGGATCACCACGGGGGCCATGAGTGACCATTGGGCGGATCCGCTGGAGATGACCAGGCCGAACAGGAGGCTCACGAGGCTGACGATCACGAGGCTGCCGATGGGGCCGATGTTCAGCCCGGTCAGCACCTCGGCGCCCAGCACCGCGAACCACAGTCCGAGGTTCGACCAGCTGAAGTAGGCGATGGCCTGCGCCACGGCGAAGATCAGCACCAAGAGGTTGCCGAGGTCTCTGGCTGAGGCGACCATGAGCCGGGGGATGTCATTGATGCTGGAGATCGTCCCCACCGTCTTGCCGTAGACGGTCCCGACCAGGACGAACATGAGGAACAGCAGCGGCACGATGGAGGACATGAAGGGGGAGGGGATGACGGACCCGTCTTCGCCGCGGAGGATGCCGCCCTCGGGGACGATGAGCAGTGCGGCCAGCACCACGAAGACCAGGAAGGCGATTCCCGCGTTCCGCAGGCCCTTCTTCTCCAGGTCCGTCACCGGTGCGGTGTCCGCATCGGGTGGTGCCTCGCCGTCGTAGGCTCCGAGCCGGGGCTCGACGATGCGCTCAGTGACCAGCACGCCGATGACGGTGAGGACGATGGTGGAGGCACTCATGAAGTACCAGTTGGACACCGGCGTCACGACAGCGGACTCATCGACGATGGCCGCCGCGGAGGTGCTGATGCCGGAGAGCAGAACATCGGTGCCGGCGATGATGATGTTCGCAGAGAAGCCCGCACCGACGGCGCCGAAGCCGGCGGCCAGTCCCGCGATGGGGTGGCGCCCGGCGGAGAGGAAGAGCAGGGCGGCCAGCGGCGGGACCACGATCGCGGCGGACTCGGAGGCGATGTTGCTGATGATGCCGATGAGGATGACCATGAACGTGATCAGCCGCGGATGCCGGACTCGCGCCATGGCGGCCCGCAGCGCCGTCTTCAGGAACCCCGACTCATTGGCCAGCCCCAGTCCCAGCAGGAGCACCACCACCAGTCCCAGGGGCGGGAAGGACAAGAAGTTGTCCAGCATCGAGGTCAGCATGAAGGCCACACCTTCGGCGGTGGCCAGGCTCTTCACGGGGGTGGTCTCGTCCGTCATCGGGTTGGTGACCTCAGCGCCGGCCCACGCCGCGACGGCGGAGATCACCACGACCACGAAGGCCAGGAAGACGAACAGGATGAAGGGGTGCGGCAGCAGATTGCCGACCTTCTCCACCCCGTTCAGGAAGCGGAAGCCGGCCCGTTGCAGACGGCCTCCTCGCTTCGTCCTCTGCTGCTCAGTTCGCGTGCGTGAGCTCATGGTTCCTCGTCCCTTCTCTGAACCCGGTGCGGGTTGATCAGCGATGCTACTCAGCGCGGAAGCTCAAAGACAGAGAAGAGGTATGCGCCTTTGGAGGAGGCGGCTGTGATCTCGCATACCTTCACAGAATCCGGTCATCAGGAGGGGCAGAGGTGGGTCCGACCTGCGCTGCACGTGATCCTCCATGAGACCTGCGAGCACGACTCTGCCACCGGGGGAGCCATGCCGCCCCCGGTGGCGCCGTGCCATGATGAGGCGGCCATCGGTCGCCTCACAGGGATGTGCGGAGTTCATCCCTCCAACAGGGCGAAGACCCGGCAGGGGCTCGCGGTTCCTCCGACGATCGGCAGAGGCGAGACCACGATCAGCGCCCCGGTGGGCGGCAGCCTGTCGAGGTTCTGAAGCGAGGTGATCCCGTATTTGTCCCGGCCCAGCAGGTAGTGGTGCACGGGAAAGGGGGGATCCAGCTGGGCGGCGTTGCCCTGGTCGATTCCCACGGTCTCCACGCCGAACCCTGAGAGCTGCGTCTCCTCAGCCAGCCACCGGGCGCACTCTGCGGAGACCCCAGGGGTGTGGGAGCCCTTCTCGTCCGCGTTGACGAAGGCCTCCTGATCGTCGGAGTACCGATCCCAGCCGGTGCGCAGCAGCAGCCAGCCGTTGGTCGGCAGAGCCCCGTGCTCAGCCTCCCAGGCGGTGACATGGTCGATCTCCAACAGGAAGTCCGGGTCGTCCTCCACCGCGGCGGACACGTCGAGCACCGCGGCAGGACCGATCAGCCGAGCCGGCTCGATCTGGGACACGTCCTTGCCGTCGCGCCCGGTGGCCCAGTGCACCGGAGCATCCAGGTGGGTGCCGATGTGTTCTCCGGTGTGGATGTTGTGGTGCTTCCAGAAGGGCCCCTTGTCGTCGTAGGCGGCGACCTCCTCAAGACTGAAGTCGATCAGATTGGGAAACGGCTCCGGGAGCCGCAGCGCCGGGGTCTGGGCCGAGAGGGTGTTGGTCAGGTCGATGACCCGAAGATCTCCCTGAGCCAGTCCGGCGGTGAGGGCGGTGACGAGTGACATGGGTGCTCCTGGGTTCTCAAGGGGTGGAGAGCGGTACGGGCTTCTGGGGCTCGGATCTCCGGGGATCAGCGGCTCGGGGTGGGCTGGGAGGCGGGCGTGATGGCGGGCTGGACGGCGGCTTTCTCCTCGACCGCCGAACTGGTGGGGCGCCGTCGCGGGATGCCCGCCAGGCAGAGCGCGGCCAGCCCGGCGACGAGGGCGAAGACGTAGAAGTTCCACTCGAAGCCCAGAGCGGAGGCGGCGATCCAGCCCCCGACCATCGGCCCCATGATGGCGCCGAGCCGGGCGAAGCTCAGGGCCCAGCCGGCAGCGGTGGCGCGGGCGTTGGGCGGATAGTAGTCCGTGATGAACCCGGTGAGCACTGCCGAGGTGGCGATTGCGCCGAGCCCTGCCACGCCGACCAGCACCATGTTCACGATGAACGGGAAGTCCATCATCAGCAGGAGCACGCCGACGCCGCCGAGCGCGTAGAAGAGGACCAGGACCTTCTGCTGGCCGTGGCGGTCCGCCAGCCATCCCACCAGGATGCCGCCGAACCCGGCGGTGAGGCTGAAGACCAGGAGGAAGGTCAACGAGCTGCCGAGGTCGTATCCCGCATCCCGCATGATCGAGGGCAGCCAGGTGTTGAGTCCGTAGACCAGCAGCAGACCCATGAAGAGTCCGACCCAGAACAGAATCGTGGAACGGATGAAGCGGCGCGTGAACATGACGGCGAGCACCTGGCGCCACGGCACGGCCGAGACCTTCTCCGCCTCCGGGATGCGCAGCGCCTCGGCGTCGAAGGGAGTGATGCCCATGCGCGTGGCCTGGGCCTGCGCATCCGTCTCGCGTCCCTTGTTGACGAGGAACTCCAGAGACTCCGGCATCATGCGGGAGATGACCGGGTACAGCAGCAGCGGGACGGCGCCCAGACCGACCACCCAGCGCCACGCCTCCGGATCGTCCACCGCAGTGAAGGTCACCAAGGCGGTCAGCGCGGCGACGACGATGCCGAACGAATACGCCGAGAACATCAGGGCGTAGTTCATGGAGCGACGCCAGGGCGGCGAGAACTCAATGGTCATGGCGGCCGCGATGGGGATCAGCCCGCCCATGCCGAGACCCCCGATGAATCGGAAGAGCCCGAAGACCTCCGCGGTGGGCGCCAGCGCCGCGCCCAGCGCCGCGGCGTTGTAGATGACGAAGGAGACCAGCAGGACCCGACGGCGCCCGAAGAGGTCGCTGAGCTGGCCGATGAACATCGCTCCGAGAAGCATCCCGATCAGCCCGTAGGAGCCCAACGCCCCGAGCTGGACCGGGGTCAGGCCCCAGGGCGCGTAGTCCGCCAACGAGGGCAGGACCGCGCCCAGGACGCCGATGTCATACCCTTCGGCCAGGATCGTGAGCCAACAGGCCAGCAGCACGGTGGTCGTGACGCGGGCGGGGACATTCCAAACTGGTCGTGCTGTGGACATGACGTTCTCCTGGGTGTCGTCGGTCAGGCCGGTCCAGTGCTCTCGTTCAGTTCCTTCATCCGGTGTGCCTGTGCAGTTCTTTCGTGCCGTGTCCTCGGTCAGTGCCCTCGGTCAGTGCCCTCGGAATGCTTCGGCGAGCCACCAGGCCCCGCCGTCGGAGGCGACCTTCGCATCGATGACGAGCACGGAATCGACGCCCTCGGCGATCCTGGCGCAGACCGTCGTCAGATCCTCGCGGCTGCGCACCGTCATCGCCTCGGCGCCGAAGCCGCGGGCGATCGAGGCGATGTCCGTCTCCGGGAACTCCACGATCTCGAGCTCCTCAGCGCTGGCGTCGAAGTGGTGGACCTCCGCCCCGTAGGCCGAGTCGTTGTAGACCACCACGACCATGGCCAAGCCCTCCCGCACGGCGGTCTCCAGCTCCGAGATGCTCATCAGGAATCCGCCGTCGCCGGTGCCGAGCACCGTGAGCCGTTCGGGGGCCGCCAGCGCGACTCCGACGGCGCCGTAGAGGCCCAGCCCGATGGATTGGAAAGCCTGGGTCATGCAGAAGCCGGCCTCGTCGGGCACCCGGAAGTACGCTGCCGGGTAGCCCATCGAGTTCCCCGAGTCGATGACCACGCTGCGCTGTGCCGGCAGGGCCTCGTCGAGGGCGATGCTCAGCACCCGGGGATCGATGGTGCCGTCACCGCTGAGATCCTCGAACGGCTCGTGATTCTTCCGCGACATGGTCGCGATGCGCTCGCGCATGGCAGGAGTCCGTCGCCCCACCCGGCCCGGATGACCGCTGCGGGAGGTGAGCTCCTCGCGGACGGCGGCGGCCGTTTCGGCGGCATCTCCGAGCACGGCCAGGGACACCGGTCGGTGCGCCCCCAGCGCCTGTGCCTCCACATCGACCTGGACGACCCGCGCATCCTCGCCGATCAGTCCGCCGTGGCGCATCGTCCACATGTTCAACGCGCAGCCGAAGGCGACGATGAGGTCGGAGTCTCGGATGGTCGCGGCGGTGAAGTCTGAGGAGAAGCCGCCGGAGATGCCCAGGCTGAACGGGTCCGTCCGGAACAGGCCGTGGGCCGCCGCGGAGGTGGCGGTCAGGGCTCCGGTGGCCTCCGCCAGCGCTCGCAGCTCTTCTCCGGCATGCCGACCGCCCCGGCCGGCGATGATCACCGGGCGTTCGGCAGCGGCCAGTGCGTCGGCCAGCTCGGTGACGGCATCCTGGGAGGGCCGGACCCGGGCGGCCAGAGGCGCGGCAGGTGCAGGGGAGAGAGCCTCAGCAGGGACAGGGGCGACCTGCAGATCGGTCGGCACCGAGAGCACCACGGTCCGGCGTTCCACCACGGCGGTGCGAAGAGCGCGGACGGTGTCCTGGACAGCGGTGGCTGCGCTGTGCACACGCTCGGCGACGGCGCCCACCGATTCCGCCAGGGCGTCCTGCCCGATGCGGAAGTTCGACAGGACCGCGGAGGTTCCCGTGTCCGCGGTCAGGACGATCATCGGGGTGCGGGACTTGGCCGCCTCCGTGATCCCGGTGACGGCGTTCGTCAGGCCGCAGCCCTGGTGGGTGGTGACCACAGCAACGGTCCCGGTGGTCCGGGCATAGGTGTCGGCCATGGTGGCCGCCCCGCCTTCGTGCCGCGCCGCCGTCCACGCCGCACCATGGCGTCGCAGGGCGTTCGTCATGGTGAAGTTGCCGCTGCCGACGACGCCGAAGACCCGCCGTACGCCGAGTTCGGCCAGAGTGCGGCCCACCGCGTCAGCGACCGTCAGCTGCGCCTCATCTGCCGAGCTCATGTGGTCAGGGCCTCCTTCTCCCGGGCGCCCACGGCGCCGTTGCTGGGGTGGGGACGCCAGCGCAGATGGGTGGCGGCCCCCTCGTCATCCTGCCGGACGAGGGAGAGACGAGGCCGCACGGCGTCGGTCCTGGCGCTGGGCGGCTTGCGGCGCCCGGCACGGAACTGCTTCGGCCAGGTCGCGCCGGGGATCCCGTCGACGCCCTGCTCAGCCGCGGCGTTGAGCGACCAGTTCGGATTGTACAGGTGGGGTCGACCCAGGGCGCAGAAGTCCGCCCGCCCGGCCAACAGGATGGAGTTCACGTCGTCGTAGGAGGCGATGGCGCCCACCGCGATGACGGCGGCCCCGGAGGGGGCGGCGACCTCATTGCGGATCCGGTCGGCGAAGGGGGTCTGGTAGCTGCGCCCGTAGACCGGCTTCTCCTCCTTGAGGACCTGACCGGTGGAGACGTCGACAGCGGCGGCCCCGTGCTCGACGAAGGCCCGGGCGATCTGGACGGCGTCGTCCTCCGTGGTGCCGTCCTCATGCCAGTCGGTGGCCGAGATGCGCACGATCATGGGCCTGTCCTGCGGCCATACCTTCCGCACCGCGTCGAAGACCTCCAGCGGGAAGCGCAGCCGATTCTCCAGCGGACCGCCGTACTCGTCGGTGCGACGGTTGGCCAGCGGGGACAGGAAGCTGGAGAGCAGGTACCCGTGGGCGCAGTGCAGCTCCATCAGGTCGAATCCGGCCTCGACGGCACGTTCCGCGGCGGCGACGAAGTCCTCGGTGACGTGCCGCATGTCCTCGCGGCTCATCTCCCGCGGGATCTGCGAGTCGGGCCCGTAGGGCACAGCCGAGGGGCCCACCACGGGCCAACCGCCCTCCTCCAGCGGATCGTCGATCCCCTCCCACATCACCTTCGTGGACCCCTTGCGACCAGCGTGGCCCAGTTGCACGCCGATTCTGGCATCGGTGAAGCTGTGCACGAACTCGGTCACCGCACGCCAGCTGGCCACATGCTCCTGGTTCCACAGCCCCGAGCAGCGGGGCGTGATGCGCGCTTCGGGGGAGACGCAGACCATCTCCGTCATCACCAGTCCGGCGCCTCCCAGGGCCTTTGACCCCAGATGCACCAGGTGAAAGTCGCCGGCGACACCATCGGTGGCGGAGTACATGTCCATCGCCGAGACGATCACCCGATTCTTCAGCGGCAGCTCGCCGATGCGGCCCGGCTGGAACATCGCAGGGATGACCTGTTCGCTGTCCGTCCACTCGGCGAAGCGCCTGTCGATGCGTTCGGCATACTCGGGGTCGCGCTCACGCATGTTCTCCTGCGTGATGCGGCGCGACCGGGTGAGCAGATTGAAGGTGAACTGGTGGGGGTCCTGTCCGAGGTACTGTGCGATGTTCTCGAACCACTCCAGCGAGGCCTGGGCCGCGCGCTGGGTGGACGCCACCACGGGCCGGCGCTCCTGTTCGTAGGCGGCCAGCGCGGCTTCCACCGTGGGGTGCTCATGCAGACAGGCCGCCAGCGCGAGCGAGTCCTCCATGGCCAGTTTGGTGCCTGAGCCGATGGAGAAATGTGCGGTGTGCGCCGCGTCGCCGACCAGGACGATGTTGTCCTTGTGCCAGGTCTCGTTTCGGACTGTGGTGAAGTTCAGCCATTTGGAGTTGTTGGCGAGCACCTGGTGGCCGCCCAGCTCCTCGGCGAAGATCTCCCGGATCCGGTCGATGGCGTACTCGTCGTTGACCCCGGGAGGGAAGACCTCATCCTCCGTGGCGTCGAAGCCGGCGCGCCGCCAGACGTCCTCGTGCATCTCCACGATGAATGTCGAGCGTTCCGCCGAGTAGGGGTACCCGTGGATCTGCATGGGGCCCCATTCGGTCTCTCTGATGTGGAAGGTGAAGGCCTCGAAGACCTGGTCGGTGCCCAGCCACATGTACTTGTTCTGCCGCCGGTCCAGCGAAGGCCTGAAGTCCTCCGCATAGCGGCTGCGCACACGCGAGTTCACACCGTCGGCGGCCAGCACGAGATCGTACTCGGCGGCCAGCTCCTCGACGTCGGGCGCTCTGGTGGAGAACCGGACGTCGACGCCCAGGTCCTCGCAGCGGCGCTGGAGCAGCGTCAGGAGTTCATGCCGGCCCATGGCCGCGAAGCCCTGGCCACCGACGGTGTGCTTCTCGCCGCGGAAGTGCACGTCCATGTCGGTCCAGCGGGCGAAGCGCCGCTCCATGCCGGAGGCGACCACGGCGTCGGCGGTCGCGATGCCGCCGAGGGTCTCGTCGGAGAAGACGACGCCGAAGCCGAAGGTGTCGGTGGCCGCGTTCTGCTCCCAGAGGGTCACCCGGTGCGCCGGGTCGAGCTGTTTCATCAACGCGGAGAAGTACAGGCCTCCCGGCCCTCCTCCGATGACTGCGATCTTCATGATGCTTCTGATCTCCTTGGTGGACGTCCCTCAGAGGAACGGTCGTCGAACGATGGTCAGGCCCGCGCCAACCGGCGCAGTCGGTAGTGCTGCGTCTTGCCGGAGGGGTTCTTGGGCAGTTCATCCACGAATCGGATCTCGCGCGGGTATTTGTACGGCGCAATGGTGGCCTTGACGTGGTCCTGGATCGATCTGGCGAGCTCCGCGCCAGGATCGAATCCGTTCCGAAGCACGACGAAGGCGCACACGATGCTGCCCCGCTCGGGGTCGGGCTTACCGATCACCCCCGCCTCCCAGACGGCGGGATGGGAGCAGATGGCCTCTTCGACTTCGGGAGCTCCGATGTTGTACCCCGAGGAGATGATCATCGAGTCCGAGCGCGCCCGGTAGACGAAGTCACCGTCCTCGTCCTGATGGAAGGTGTCCCCGGTGATGTTCCAGCCGCTGCTGACATAGGACATCTGCCGCTCGTCGTCGAGGTAGCGGCATCCGGTGGGGCCGATGACGGCGAGTCGACCGGATGTTCCTCGTGGCGCCTCCTGGCCGTTCTCGTCCAGGATCCGGGCACGGTACCCAGGGACCGGCTTTCCTGTCTTGCCGGGGGAGTCGGTGCCGAGCTCCGTAGAGATGAAGACGTGGAGGAGCTCGGTGGCGCCGATGCCGTTGAGCAGCTTCACCCCGGTGGCCTCGTAGACGTCGTGCCATGTGGTGGCGGGAAGGTGCTCACCGGCAGAGACGCCCACTCGGAGCCCGCGGAGCAGCTCGCCGCGACCCTCCTTGATGATGGCGCGATACGCGGTCGGTGCGGTGAACAGGACACTGACCTCGTGCTCAGCAACGAGTTCGGCCAGCTGCAGGGGAGTGCTCTTCTCTGTCAGCAGAGAGGAAGCGCCCACCCGGAGCGGGAAGATCACCAACCCTCCCAGTCCGAAGGTGAAGGCCAGCGGGGGAGACCCGGCGAACACGTCGTTGCGGGTGGGGCGCAGGCGATAGCCGGAGAAGGTGTCCGCGATCGCGAGGATGTCGCGGTGGAAGTGCATGGTGATCTTCGGAGTGCCGGTGGACCCGGAGGTCGGGCCGAGCAGGGCGACGTCGTCGGCGGCGGTGTCCACCGCGGCGAAGGGCTCGCTGTACCTGGCCGCCCGGGCGGTCAGTTCCGAAGCATCAGTGCGGGATGCGGGTGCGGCTTCGCCGCTGGAGACCGGCACGACGGGCACACCGAGGCTCTCCCGGTCCACGCCGTCCAGGAACCGGTCGTCGATGAGCGCCACCGTGGGCTTGGTCAGCTTCACCAAGGTCGCGACCTCGTGATGCCGCAGGATCGGCATCGTGGTCACGACGACGGCGCCTGCTTTCAACACACCCAGCCAGCAGGCCACCAGCCAGGGGTTGTTCGGGGCACGAAGCATCACCCGGTTTCCTGGGACGACGCCGAGCTCTCGGGTGAGCACGTGGGCCACTTGGTCCGCGCGACGTCGAAGCTCCGGATAGGTGACCACCGCCCCCTCGGCCGTCCGCAGAGCGATGCGGGGGGAGCCGTCGGCCTCGTGGCCGAACTGTGCCACGGCGTCGTCGATCAGGACCTTCGCGGCATTGATCCGTTCGGGGTACTGGACCTCGGGCACGGTGAACTCGACGTCGGGCCACAGCTCCCGTGGTGGGAGACTGTCGCGGCAGAAGGTGTCCTCATGGGCGCTGGGCGAGAGTGTCATCATGTGTCCTTCGGAGTCTTCAGCAGGGGTCAGCGGGGCAGGCGGATCATGCCCTCCTGGGCGAGGGAGGCCACCAGGGTCCCGTCGCGGGTGTAGAACCTGCCGCCTGAGAGTCCGCGTTGGCCGGAGACGTTCTGGGACTCGCTGAGGTAGAGCAGCCAGTCGTCCACGCGGGCGGGCCGGTGGAACCACATGGAGTGGTCGAGGGAGGCGGAGACGAACCCCTCGGCGGTCCAATGGGCGCCGATGGCCCGCAAGGAGGGCTCGAGGATCGTGTAGTCGCAGGCGTAGGCCAGGGCGGCCTGGTGGACGGCGGGGTCGTCGCTGGGCAGACTCTCGAACGTCTTCAGCCAGAGCGCCTGCCGCGGGGTGCAGGAGGGATCGGCGGCGACGTAGACGGGACCGGGTACGTGGCGGATGTCGAAGCTGCGACCGTGGGCCCAGTAGTCGGCGGCTCGGTGGAGTGCGTCAGAGACCTCGGCGGTCTGAGCGGTCCCGGGCTCCGGGGAGCCGAGCACCCCCTGCGTCGTCAAGGCTTCTGCGGCGCTGGGCACGTCTTCAGGTGCCGGGATCGCTCCTGCGATGCAGTCCTCGAGTGCCGGGAAGTACTCGGGACCGTCCTGGGGTACAGAGAACGAGCCGAGCCCTGTGTAGATGATCTTCCCGTGTTGGTAGGCCCGCACCTGGCGCGTCGAATATCCGCGCCCGTCACGCAGGTTCTCGACCTCGTAGGTGATCTCGGCGTCGACGTCGCCGGGGCGCATGAAGTAGCTGTGCATGGAGTGGAGCGACTTGTGCGCCTGCTGAGGGTCCATCTCCGCGAAGGAGCTCTGCATGGCCCGCACGCCCTGGGCGACGAGGTCTCCGCCATAGGCCTTGGGCCAGGGCACGTACTGCGTCCGCGCCGTCCAGACGGTGGGGCCGGCGGATGGCTCCGGCGCGGGGCTCAGCTCCAGAGCGGCGAGCATCCGTGCGCTGTCAGGGGTGTTGATCAGGATCGCCTCACGGGTGCTCATGCTCGCCGAAAGCCTTCCAGTGTCTCGTCCGCCACGTCGTCGAGGTTGACCACGATGTTCTCGGGAGTGCGGGTGGTCAGCCAGACCAGGTCCTCGGTCACGGACATGTTGGCCTCCACATGCGGCATGTAGGGCGGGACGAAGACCCAGTCTCCGGCGGTCATGTCCACGTACTCCTGGTAGTCCTTGCCGAAGTAGATCCGACCGTGCCCGCTGAGCACGTATCCTCCCGTCTCGGCCTCCCCGTGGTGGTGGGGCACCGAACGGTAGCCGGGCTTGTTGGAGACCTGGCCGAACCAGATCTTGGTGGCGGGAGTGTGCTGGACGGACACACCGGAGACTCGGATGCAGTCGCCTGACTGCGTGGTGTTGGTGTCCTCCTCGCCGGAGCGGGTGACCACCGGAACGGTCTCGGCCGCTGCCTGGGTGACGAGATCCTCGGGGGCTGTGTGGGTCATCTCGGGGTCCTTTCTGAGAGGTGGATGGTGACAGGGTTCGTCGGGATGCCCTCCGTCAGGTGGGCTGATGGACGATGAGGTTCTCCAGGGCACCGATGCCTTCGACCGCTGTGGTCACCAGGTCGCCGTCGGCGAGGAACTGGGGCGGTTCCATGCCCATCCCGACCCCGCCCGGCGTCCCGGTGAGGATGAGGTCGCCGGGTCGGAGGCGCGTGAAGTGGGAGACGTAGGCCACCAACGCGGGACAGTCGAAGACCAGCTGGTCCGTGGTGGAGTCTTGGACGATCTCTCCGTTGACTGCACACGTGATGCGCAGGCCCTGGGCGGGATCCATCGCGTCCGCGGTGACCACGACCGGGCCTACCGGCGTGGTCGCGTCGTGGGCCTTGCCCTGGAACCACTGCAGGGTGCGGCGTTGCCAGTCACGCATGGAGATGTCGTTGCTGACGGTGTATCCGGCGATGCCGTCTTTCGCCTGCTCCGAGGAGGCTTGGAAGAGCTCTGCGCCGATCACGACGGCGAGCTCCGCCTCCCAGTCGAGCGCGGCGGCCGCCGGAGGGCTGATCGCCGAGGTCGGTCCGGTCAGCGTGTCGGCGAACTTGGCGAAGAGTGTGGGGAACTCGGGCAGCTCGCGTCCCATCTCGAGGATGTGGTTCCGGTAGTTGAGCCCGCAGCAGATGACCTTCTCTGGGTCCTGGACAGGGTTCTCGAACGCGATGATGTCCTGCTCGTCCACCCGCGGGCCGGAGGCCTGGCCCTGCCAGTCAGGATGCCTGAGCAGTTCGGAGACGGAGGACAGTGCTGTGTCCAGCAGGGTCCAGCCAGCGCCGTGGTCGGCGACGACGCGCCTGGTGGTGGGATCTCCGTGAAGGCGAACGGTGGCGAGTCTCATCCCGCTCCTCTCGTGCCTGGGGGATCGGCCGTGGTCCGCAGAACGCTCCATGCATATTGTTCTCGTAACGACCGTCAGGAATGTGTAAGATCGAAGCTAGCACAGCAGATGTGGGCTGCGCCATAGGTCAGCCAGGAGAATCTGCACTCATCCGAGCCGCTGGAGGACACCGTGTTCATCAACGAGATCATCGCCCCTGACCGCCTCGCCCCTGCCAAGGGCTTCTCCCATGGAGTCAAGGCGGGCGACACCGTCTACCTGGGAGGGCAGACCGCGCTGACCAAGGACGGCGTGATCGTCGACGGCGGCGTCGTCGACCAGTTCCGCCAGGCGTTGAGCAACGTGCTGGAGACCCTGCGCGAGGCTGGGGGACGGCCCGAAGACCTGGTGACCCTGACGATCTATCTCACGGATGTCGATGACTACATGGCGCACGGCCGGGAGATCGGAGCAGTCTGGCAGGAGATGGTCGGCAAGCGGTACCCCGCCATGGCCGGCATCGGCGTCTCTCAGCTGTGGCAGAAAGAGGCTGTGGTGGAGATCCAGGGCGTGGCGGTGATCCAGAGCCGCTGAGGGTCGATGGCCCGGTCGTCCCCGTCAGCGCCCCGCCTGAGTCAGTGCCCGAGGACGGCGTGGGCGTGGCGTGAGGACGGCTCGGCCAGGGCCTCGTGCAGGTCGGTGAAGAGGCGTCGGGCGTCCTGGCCATGCCAGCGCTCCGGCAGGATCTCCGGGGGCAGACCGGGATCCAGATACGGCAGTCCGCGCCAGTGGGTGAGGGTCGGGATGTACAGTGCGAATGCCTCGTTGGGAGAGAGGACCCTGCTCCGGACATCGTCGAGGAGCGCGGAGTGGTTCGCCACGAAGCGTTCGTACTGCTGTTCGAGCAGCTCCAAGTTCCACCACTCGGGCCGAGGGCGACGGTCCCCCGTCAGTTCGGCTCGGAAGAAGATGACGTGTTCGTCGAGGGCGTGCCGGGAGAAGTAGTCCTCGGCCTCTTCCTTGAGGTGCACTGGCGCGATCCAGAGGCCTGGCGCCACAGTTCCGAAGCCCAACTTGGTCAGCCCGGAGCGGATCCGGTGGCGGAGGCCGCGCTGGGTCTCGGACAACGTGAAGGCCGCGAGCAGCCACGGATCGTCCATACTCGCGTGACGCGGCGCGAAGATCCGCTGATCGCCGGCGGAGAACGCGTCGTGCAGCTCGGGGGAGAGGCGATACTCGCTGTGCTGGCCCTGCCGCCGGTTGATCAGCGTGCCCTTCTTCAGCAGTCGCGAGATCGACGCACGGACGCCGGAGGGCTCTACGCCGGTGTCCGCCAGCAGCTGGACCAGGTGCGCCACCGGAATCCACCCGTCCGTGCCGCGTCCGTAGAGCCCGAACACCGTGAGCAGAAGGTCGCGGTGTGACGGAAGGGGAGGGCGCGGCATGACGGTGATCGGAACTCTCTTCGGGACCTGGGCACGGCGAGTTCGAGAGTACCAGGCGGCCGTTGCGACGCCTGTGCATGACAGCAGGCGTCCTGGGGCGTCGGTGCAGGTCAGGCCGATCCATGGGCGAGCGCATCAAGTGAGCCCGGCGAGGGCGGGGAGGTAGGTCGCCACTGCGGGAAACAGCGCCACCAGCACGATGACCAGGAGGTCGGAGCCGATCCAGGGCAGGGTTGCACGGTACAGCTGGGGGAGTGTGTACTCCGGGGCGACCCCTTTCAGGATGAACAGGCCCATGCCGAACGGCGGTGAGGTGTTGCCGATCTGGAGGGAGATGAGCACCAGGATGCTGAACCAGATCGGGTCCCAGCCGTACCCGGCGGCGATGGGCATGAGCAGCGGGGCCGTCACGAGCATGATGGAGGCCTGATCGATCATCGCGCCCAGCAGGATGATGATCAGCAGCACCGCAGCGAGCATCACGGCACCGTGATTGATCGTCGCAGCCGTCCACTCGACCAAGCGGCCGGTCACCCCCACATAATTCATCAGCTGGCCGTAGACGGAGGAGGCCATCACGAGGAAGAAGATCGCCGCGCTGGTCATGACCGTGCTCCGGGCAGCGCTGAGGATGTCCTTGGCGGTCAGGCGTCCTCGGGACACGCTGAGCGCACCGGCCAGGACTGCGCCGAGTGCCGCTGACTCCGTCGGAGTCGCGACGCCGAAGAGGATGAGCCCGAGGACCATCGCCACGAGCGCGCCCGGCATCGCCAACCGTACGGCGGTCCCCCCCCCCCCCATCGCGCCCCTGACCTCGGCGGCCCCGTGCGGAGCGGTGGTGCGGCGCAGGCTCCAGACGATGACGATGCATGCATAGCCTGCGGCCATGAGCGCAACTGGAACGATGCCGGCGATCAACAGAGGCCCGATAGGCACCTGGGCGATGCCGCCCCAGAGGATGGCGATGGCACTGGGTGGGAGGATCATGGCGAGGCCTCCCGAAGCCAGGATGGCTCCTGCGGCCAACTGGGGGTCGTAGCCTTCCTGCCGCATTCGTGGAAGGAGGGTGCGTCCGAAGAGCGCGGTGTTGGCCAGCGCCGAGCCGGAGAGGACGCCGAACGCCCCGCCGCCCGCCACGGCGACCATGGGCATGCGGCCCGGCACCTTCCGGAGGATGTGCGCGATCTCGACCAGGGCGTCCTGGGCGATGCGAGATCTGAACAGCATCTCACCCATCAGGATGAACAGCGGGATGGCTGAGAAGGTGAAGCTGTTGACGCTGCTGATGATGCTCAGTCCCACCAGGTCACCGGTCTGTGCCACCGACCCGAAGACGACGAGACACGCGGCGATGCCCACCCCCAGCATGGCGAAGGACACCGGCACCCGGGCCAGCAGGACGACGATGAGCGCAGCGAAGAACAGCAGGAGAAATGTGTACCACTCCATGATCGACCCTCACCGGTCCCTGGTCTCGTCGGCGCAGGACGCAGAGTTGCGCGGGCGACAGCTCAGGCGCACCGCGAGGACGTAGGCGAGCGTCAGGAGTCCCATGGCGACCGGTGCCGTCAGGATCCAACGGGGCCACGCAAGTTCTCCGAGCATGGTGATTCCCGTCGTGAGATCTTTGACGGCGAGGAGGACAGCGGTCCCGGCGAGAAAGACGGCCACGACGGCCTGGACGCCGAGGGCGATGCGATCAAGGATCCGCAGTGCGCGCGCAGGTGCGATCAGGTCGATCAGATCCATGCGGAAATTGCGGTCCAGCGCTGTGACGGCGGGGAGTGCCAGCACGGTCAGCAGGACCATGCTGGCGGCGGCAAGCTCCACCGACCCGGGGACACCGATGCCGGCGGCGCGGAGGATGACGGTGCCGGAGACGAAGAGGGTGAGGAGCAGGACCGTGCCCGCGGCGAGGTGGAACAGCCAGCGGGCCGGGGTCCATACCGTCTGGGCCAGCTCGCGATCTGCCTGGTGATCCTCCGACGTCGTGGACATGTCGCGGGCGAGGTCCTCGTGAGTCTGCACATCACTCATCACTGATCGGTCCTTCCTCGATGCCGATGAACGCCCCACCGGGAACGCATCGGCTCAGGTCGTGCTCATCCCACCCGTCACGGATCTGGTCCCGGATGCGCGCGGCCGTCGGGGTCTGTCGCTCCATGCGTTGCCACGGCAGGCTGTCCCAGATGCGGTGGTAGGCGAGATGGAGGAACTCTTCGGCGTCTGCCTCGTCGAGCGTGTGGTGCTGCATGCCTTTCTCCTGCCAGATGAGGGTCTCCTCGAGGGACTCCGTGACGTGGAAGTCGAAGATCTCCGGTTCGATCTCGGCCGCTGTGTCCCGCAGGACGCTCCGCGTGCGTGCGTCCAGTCGAGCCCATGTGTGCGGAGAGACGACGAAGTTTCCGATGGAGTCGTAGAAGCGAGGGCTGAGGGCATAGTTGACGACGTCGTCGATGCCGACGCTGGTGGGGCCGATCGAGGCCATGTTGCTGCCCTGGACGACTCCCCGCTCCAAGGCCGTGAACGTCTCGCTGAGCGGCAGAGACACGGGCGTTCCGCCCAGCTGTGAGATCAGCGGGGAGGTCGCTGCGCTGGACCGAATGGACCACCCAGACATGTCGAGGCCAGTCAGCGGATGCATGAGCAGGAACACCTGGGGCATTCCCGCGATCGACCGGCCCAGATACGTGAGACCGAGGGCCTCATGGTGGAGCTGGTCCCAGAGCTCGGCCAGGCCAGTCTCGCGCTCGTCCATGGGGGTGTAGGGAGTGAAGCGAGCCATCTCCATGCCAGGGATCTGCTCCACGTAGTAATCGGCCGGAAGCTGCGCCATGTCAAAGATGCCGGATTCCACTGCCTCGATCAGCAATGTGGGAGAGACGATGTCGGGCCCTCCGCGGAAATGGACGTGGATCCAGGGCGCGTTGTGCTCCAGCCGCTCGATGAACTTCCACACGCCGACGTTGTTCGTATGGCTGCGAGCCATCCCGGAGGCGAATTCGAGCACGACGTCGGTGCCGAGAGGGGGTGAAGCCCCGAGGCGTCCCGGGGAGCCGCAGGCTGCGAGCGGGGTGGTCGCAGCGGCGAACCCGCCGGCCATGAACGTTCTGCGAGATAATCTCATGCGTCATCAGAGCCGTTTCTGAGAGGTGATGATCCTGTCTGCGTGATGTTCCTGACAGCATCGCGGAAAGGGCAGTGCAGGAGGTATGTGGTTTTCTGCGTCCACTTGCTTCGAACGCATACCTCGACACGCAGAGGCAGCGACACGAGCGCCGTCGGTACGTGGGTCAGGGCTGTCTGGCAGGGGCTGTCTGGCAGGGGCCTTCTGACACGAACGCGTGGCGCGCCTGAGGCTATGCTGAAGGACGTACCGCGAACCGGGAGGACTCGATGGCCAGCACTGCGGAACGGCTGCTCGACGGTCGCGTCCGGCTCAAGCACCTGACTCTCGTGGCGGCGATCGCGGAGCAGGGCAGCCTGGTGGGAGCCGCCCACGCCCTGAACGTGACCCAACCGCATGTCAGCCGGGGGCTCCAGGAGATCGAAGCCGCAATAGGGGCGCCGCTCTTCGAACGCGGCGCCCGCGGAGTGATCCCCACGCCGCAGGGCGGGATCTTCATCGACCACGCCCATGCCGTGCTCAACACCATGCGCCATGCGGGTGCCCGATTGGAGGACTATGCGCTGGGGCGCACCTCCGGACACGTCCGCGTCGGAGTCAACCTGGCCACCGTGCATCGGCTGCTGCCCGAGGCGATCCTGCTCTTCAAGCAGGGGTTCCCCCATGTGACCGTCTCGCTGCTCGAGGAGTATCAGCATGCCCTCACCGGAATGCTGAACCGCGGAGAGATCGACATGATCATCGGCAGGCTGCCGACCGAACGTGCAGACGAGCACCGGTACCTCCGGCTCCTCGATGACCCCCTGGTGCTCGCCGTGAGGAACGGCCACCCCGGCGTCGGCGTCACCGTCACCGTGCCGGACCTCATGTCCTACCCCTGGGTCCTGCCGGGCCACTCGTCGGTCTTCCGCGGCGAGCTGGACGGACTGTTCCGCATCCACGGCCTGGACCAGCCGCGCAACCTCATCGAGAGCTCCACCTTCACCGCGACGAAGCCGATCCTGGAGCAGACCGATGCCATCGCGGCCCTGCCGCAGTCCCTGGTGGACGAGGAGGACATGCTGGCCCCGCTGGCGCCGAGCCTCGACGCCGTCCCCGCAGAGATCGGCGTCACCATCAAAGCAGGGTCCGTCTCGGACAACGCGCGGACCCAGCTCATCGCCAGTGTGCTCGACGCCGCCAGAGGGACGGTCCCCTCACCCCAGCAGGTCGCCGACTCGCTGAGTCTCGCCCACGACTTCGTCGAGGACGCCGACGGCGGCCCATCTTCGCGCACCCTCCGCTGACACTCTCGAACCAGGAGATCTGAGCCGTCCGGCCCCCTGCGGGCGAGCGGCGCCGATCCGAGCGCGCGGGGTATGCCGATTTCGGCAAGTCACGGGATGTTCCGGCATTGGTCTCGCGTGGCGTCTCCGGCCCAGGATGATGTCCATGGCCGACATCATCGGAGCGGGGGAGGCGCCCTACACCCGCCACCCCCAGGACGGGACCACGACAGCCCGTGTGCTGTTCCGTGCCGCCCGGCAGGCAGTGGACGAGTCAGGGATCGCCTGGAGCGACATCGACGGACTCGGAGTGTCCAGCTTCACCCTGGAGCCCGACCATGCCGTGGACCTGGCTTGGCGCATGGGGCTCGGCGAGCTCGGCTGGCTGCACCAGGACACGAACGGCGGAGCCAGCGGGGTCTCCATGCTCCAGGCCGCCGTCGACGCCGTCGAGGCGGGCCGTGCGGAGAACATCCTGCTGATCGCGGGCGACCGCATGGACATGTCAGACTTCGAACACCTGGTCAGCCGCTACAACTCAGCCACCGCGGAGCACCTGGCTCCCTTGCCGATGAGCGGGCCGAATGCGCTGTTCGCCCTGCTGACCCAGCGCCAGATGTCGGCGCTGGGGCTGGCCCGGGAGGACTACGGACATCTGGTCCTCTCCCAACGCCGGTGGGCGAGCGGCAACCCCGGTGCCGTGTACCGCGAGCCGATGACGATGGCGCAATACCTGGAGGCTCCGGTGGTGGCTCCGCCGCTCGGACGGTATGACTGCGTCCCTCCGGTCACCGGGGCCGACGCCGTCGTGGTGCAGGCGGCGGACCGCGCCTCTCCCTCCGGCGGGAGCGGACGGGCGCGGGTGCGCATTCTGGCGGCCGAGATCACCTACAACGTCGATGACCAGGACACCGACGGTCTGACCACCGGTCTGCGCGGCGTCGCCCCGCGGGCCTGGAAGCGTGCGGGGTTCGGTCCGGAGGACCTCGACGTGGTCCACGTCTACGACGACTATCCCGCGATGAACATCGCCCAGTTCCTGGACATCGGGCTCTGTGCCGAAGGCGACGTATCCCGGTTCATCCGTGAGGAGGTCGCCACCGGCCGGACGCCGGTCAACACCTCGGGAGGACAGCTCTCCGCGGGCCAGGCCGGTGCCGGGGCCGGTATGCATGGCGTGGTGGAGGCGGTCCGTCAGCTGAGCGGCCGCGCGCCGGGGCGTCAGATCACCGGTGCCTCCCGCGCTGCGGTCACCGGCTACGGCATGGTCCTCTACCGCTACGGCGCCTGCGCCGGCATGACCGTGCTGGAGGCCGCATGACCATCCACCTCTTCCGCTGTCAGGACTGCGGATTTCGCTGTTTCCCAGTTCGACTGGCCTGTCGCCGCTGCGGCGGGGAGGGCTTCGAGCCCGTCCCTGCCACCAGAGGCCGCGTCCTGGGTGCCACGCCCACGTCGGTAGGCGTCGCGGTGGTGGACGTGGACGTCGACGGCGTCCGTCTCGTCGCCTCATGCCCGGTCATGCCGACCGTGGGCGAGGAACTGCGGCTCGCCGCCTCCTCAGAAACCTCAGGCAGCGGCTCGCTGCTGTTCGTCCCCGGTGCGCAGCACACACCAGCTCAGGAGAGTGAACAACACCCATGATTCCCCGATTGGACAGGTCCCTGCAGGAATGCACCATTCCTGCCATGCTGCTGCGGCGCGCCGAGGAGGCTCCCGAGTCCCCGCTCGTGCGGTGCGGCGCCCACAGCCGTGGGGCTCGCGAGCAGATCGACGCCGTCTCCCGGACAGCCGGGATCCTGCAACGGCAGGGGGTCTCGCGAGGCGACCGGGTGGCGCTGCTCAGCGTCAACTCCCTGCCGATGCTTGACGTGATCCTAGCCGCAGCGTGGATGGGCGCCGTCGCTGTCCCGCTGAACACCGCGCTGACACCGGCACAGCTGCGCCATGCCCTGACCAACTCCGGAGCCCAGCTGATCTGCGTCGACGCTGCGGGACTGCAGTCGCTCACCGCCCTTGACGACTATGCCGAGCTCACCACCGTGTGGATGCTCCCGAACCCCACATCGACCGCCGACGGTGGGCACGGCGATGTCGCGGACGCGGTCCCGGGCCTGAGCGTGGGACCGATGCCGACCGTCGATGGGCCCGGCGTCGAGCCCGCTGACGTCGGCCCCGGGGGCATCGCCGCGATCCTCTACACCTCCGGGACCACGGGACCTGCCAAGGGTGTGCTCTGCCCGCATGCGCAGTTCTACTGGTGGGGCCGCAACATGGCGGAGCATATGGGCTTCACCGCCGACGATGTTCTGTTCACCACTCTTCCGCTGTTCCACACCAACGCGCTGAACGCCTTCATGCAGGCGGTCGTCTCGGGGGCGACCTTCGCCGTCGCCGAGAGGTTCTCCGCCTCGACGTTCTGGTCGCAGGCGGCCCAGACCGGGGCGACGTTCACCTACCTGCTGGGCGCTATGGTGGGCATCCTGCTCAACCGGTCCCAGGAGGAGTTCGACCCCGCGCACCGGGTCCGGGCCGCGCTGTCCCCGGCGACGCCGGCTCGCATGGTCGAGGAGTTCCGTGATCGGTTCGGCGTCACCCTGTTGGACGGTTTCGGCTCCACGGAGACGAACTTCGTCATAGGGGTGCCCCGAGATGAGCCGCGCCCCGGCTATATGGGGGTCCAGCTGGAGGGCTTCGAGGCCCGCGTGGCCGATGAACACGGCTCCGCTCTGCCCGATGGGCAGGCCGGCGAGCTGCTGCTGCGCAGCGCCCAGCCGGCGGCCTTCGCGCGGGGGTACTTCAACATGCCGGAGGAGACGGTCGGAGCTTGGGATGACCTGTGGTTCCACACCGGTGACCGCGTCGTCCGGGAATCTGACGGGTGGTTCCGCTTCGTGGACCGGATCAAGGACATCATCCGGCGTCGCGGAGAGAACATCTCCTCCCTGGAGGTGGAGGAGGCCGCGCGGGCCCACGACGACGTCGTCGACGCCGCCGCCTACGCCGTCGCCTCCGAGCTCGGCGAGGAGGAGGTCCAGCTGTCGATCGAGGTGCGTCCGGGGGCCGCCGTCGAGCCTGCCGAGCTGATCACCTTCCTGGAGCCGCGGTTGCCGTACTTCGCGGTGCCGCGCTACCTCACCCTCGAGGATGAGCTGCCGCGCACCGCCAACGGGAAGGTCAGCAAGGCGGTCCTGCGGGCAGCGGCCGGGGATCTGAAGCGGTGGGACCGCCAGCGGGAGGGGCAGCGCGTCTGAAGAGCCACAGTCTGCGCCGGGGACCTGTGGAGAACCTGACCGCAGATTTGCGCCGAGTGGCTAGAGTTGACCTGTGGCCGGACTGATCAAGCGTGAAGACATCGACGCCGTGCGCGAGCGTGTCGACCTGCGCGAGGTCGTCGAGCAGTACGTGACCCTCAAGGGTGCCGGCATCGGCTCCTGGAAGGGCCTGTGTCCGTTCCACGACGAGCGCACGCCGAGCTTCCACATCCGTCCGCACGTGGGCACCTATCACTGCTTCGGCTGCGGGGAGTCCGGCGACGTCATCGCCTTCCTGATGGCCATGGAGCACACCTCCTTCCAGGAGACGGTGGAGCGGCTCGCCCATAAGGCCGGCATCACGCTGCGCTATGAGGACGGCGGGACGGGCCCCACCAAGCAGGAGATCGGCCGTCGGCAGCGGCTGCTGGACGCCCACAAGATCGCCGACGAGTTCTTCCAGGCCCAGCTGCAGAGCCCGGAGGCGCAGATCGGGCGTGACTTCCTCACCGGGCGTGGCTTCACCCGGGAGCACGCGGAACAGTTCAGCGTGGGCTTCGCCCCGAAGAGCTGGGACGCGCTGCTGAAGCATCTGCGCTCCAAGGGCTTCCGCGATGACGAGGAGCTGCGCCTCACCGGCCTGTTCTCTGAGGGGAACCGGGGCCTCTACGACCGTTTCCGGGGCCGGCTGATCTGGCCGATCCGGGACATGACCGGCAACACCGTGGGCTTCGGCGGGCGTCGGCTCTTCGACGACGACAAGGGACCCAAGTACCTGAACTCCCCGGAGACCCAGATCTACAAGAAGTCCCAGGTGCTCTACGGCATCGAGATGGCCAAGCGGAACATCGCCAAGAAGCGCGAGCTGGTCGTCGTGGAGGGCTATACGGATGTCATGGCCTGCCATGTGGCCGGAGTGGACACCGCGGTGGCCACCTGTGGCACCGCCTTCGGTGAGGGGCACGTGAAGATCTCCCGGCGGCTGCTCTCCGACGACGGCGGCGGGGGAGAGGTCATCTTCACCTTCGACGGCGACGAGGCCGGCCAGGCGGCGGCGCTGAAGGCCTTCAAAGAGGACCATATGTTTCTGGCGCGCACGTTCATCGCCGTCGGGCCGGAGGGCATGGACCCCTGCGACGTGCGCCAGCACCGCGGCGACGACGCGGTGGAGGAGCTCATCCGCTCCCGCCGTCCGCTCTTCGAGTTCGCCATACGCGCGGGCATGAAGGACTACGACCTCTCCACGGTGGAGGGGCGGGTGGGGGCACTGCGCTACGCGGCCCCCGTGGTGGCGAGCATCAAGGACTCGGCCCTGCGTCCCGCCTACACCCGCGAGCTGGCGGGTTGGCTCGGCATGGATATGGACGAGGTCACCCGGGCGGTGAGCCGTTCCCACGGCCAGGCGCCCCAGATGAGCGGAGGACCTCGGCGTCGGCAGCCGAGGCCCGACGACGGCAGGGGCGAGCGACCGCGTCGGCCGGATGCGCGTCGGCCGGATGCGCGCCGGCCGGAACCGGGTCGGCACGAATCGGGCCGGCACCAATCGGGTCGGCACCAATCGGGTCGGTCGGGAGCGCGGCAGGACGAGTCACATCGCACGGAGTCGCGACGGCAGGGGCCCCCCGAAGGCGGCCCCGACACCTCGTGGGATGTGCCTGAGGACGCCTACGTGGATGGCTCCCCGCCCGATGCCTTCGGTGCTGAGGGCCACGGCGGTGCCGTGGCCGGACAGGGTCCTGAGCAGCAGGGCCAGCTCTTCCCCCGCCCGGACACCCGAGACCCTGCGGTGATGATGGAGCGGCAGGCTCTTGAAGTGATCCTGCAGCACCCCACGCGTCTGACCGCAGAGCAGTGGGAGGAGATCTTCACGGTCCGTTTCACCGCTCCGGCGCACGCGGCGGTCCATGCGGGGATCCGCAGTGCGGCCGCCTCCGCCACCGACCCTCGCAACTGGATCAGCGCGGTCAGCGACGAGGTGCCGCAGCCGCTGCGCTCGCTGGTGGGGGAGCTGGCTGTGGCTCAGCTGCCTGCTCGCACCGAAGATGATGTGGAGGTCTATTGCCAGTCGATCCTCAACCGCTTGGTGGAGCTGCAGATCACCCATCAGAAGGCCGATCTGTTGGGCCGGCTCCAGCGGATGGACCCCACGGACGCTCCGGAGGAGTACCAGCGGCTGAACCGTGAGGTCATGGAACTGGAGCGGCGCCGTCGTGCATTGCGCGCTGAGGACTGAGCCGCGCCCGGAGGGCCGGGCCCCGCGTCTCCCTGTTTCCAGTGGGCGCCGATGTGAGTGAGATGTGAGGGATCTCTGGCAGAGTCGATGCCGTCCGAGGCAGAGCGGACAGCGAGCCGACGTCTCGGCTCAGGCGCGGCGCCCGCTGCGGTGGTGTCAGCGTCTTCCCCACGGGTGCCCGGTCGCCACAGGGGTGCGGCGGTCGGGCACCCGAACGCCGGCGCACGGCCGCGTGGCCGTCTCGGCATGTGACCCATTGCGTGCTCCACCTCTCACCGACTGATGCCCTCTTGGTAACGTGGAGGACGTTTCTGCGTGACGACGGGGTCGCGCGGACCTCCACCATGTACCCCTCGCGGAGCCTCTCCGCGGCCAGACAGAGGAGATTCGCATGCCCCATCAGTCCATCGCGCCTGCGCACGCCCGCATCGCCGCCACGCATGAGATCCCCGAGGCCATGCGCCGGGACGTCGGCCTGCTCGGCGAGCTGCTGGGGCAGGTCCTCACCGAGTACGGCTCCGCAGGACTTCTGGAGGACGTCGAGGCGCTGCGCGAGCTGACCATCGCCGCCCTGGAGGACCCCGACGGCGACATCCTCGCCCAGGCCGAGGAACTCGTGGCGTCCTTCTCCGCGGACCGCGCCAAGGAGGTCGCCCGGGCCTTCACCTGCTACTTCCTGCTGGCGAACCTCGCCGAGGAGCAGCACCGGATCCGCACGCTGCGTGCTCGCGACGGTGAGATCCCCCTGCAGGACCAGCAGCCGGCGGACTCCGTCGCCGCGGCCTTCGCCCACCTCCGGGACGAGGTCGGCCAGGAGGAGGCGGAGCGGCGCCTGAAGGAGCTGCGCTTCCACCCGGTGCTGACCGCGCACCCCACGGAGGCGCGGCGCAATGCCATCGC
Source organism: Nesterenkonia aethiopica (assembly GCF_039534665.1). NCBI lineage: Bacteria > Bacillati > Actinomycetota > Actinomycetes > Micrococcales > Micrococcaceae > Nesterenkonia > Nesterenkonia aethiopica. The sequence continues at coordinate 107,872 of NZ_BAAAVT010000008.1, forward strand.
CGCCTCCGTGCGCCGCGTCGGCCAGCTGCTGGACGACCGGGACGACCCCCGCATGGGCACCGGCGCTCTGGCCCAGAACCGCCGCGAGCTGCTCGAGGAGATCGACAACATGTGGCGCACCGCCCAGCTGCGGGTCTCCAGCCCGTCTCCGCTGGACGAAGTCCGCACCGCCCTGTCCGTCTTCGACACCTCGTTCTCGAAGGTATTCACCCAGGCCTACCGCCGGATGGACGACTGGCTGCAGGGTGAGGCCGGCGGCACGGAGGCGCCGAAGGCTCCTGCGTTCATCCGCCTGGGCTCCTGGATCGGCGGGGATCGGGACGGCAACCCCAATGTGACCGCCTCGATCACCCGCGCCGCCGTCGCCCAGGCCGCCGACCGTGTCCTGGGCGACCTGGAGTCCCGGGCCCGCACCGTCGGGCTCGCCCTGACCCTCGACGACCGCTACACCCCGCCCAGCGACGGTCTGACCGCCCTCTGGGGTCGCCAGCGGCAGCTCTCCGAGGAGCTCACCGACCAGGCCGTCCAGCACTCCCCGCGAGAGCCGCACCGTCAGGTGCTGCTCGCGGTCGCCGGGCGGTTGGCCGCCACCCGAGCCCGCGACGCCGACCTGTCCTATGAGTCGCCGCAGGAGCTGGTCGCTGACCTGAAGGTCGTGCAGGATTCGCTGGCAGCCGGTGGGGCCAAGCGTGCGGCCTACGGCGATCTGCAGGAGCTGATCTGGCAGGTGGAGACCTTCGGCTTCCACCTGGCCGAGCTGGAGGTGCGCCAGCACTCCAAGGTGCATTCGCAGACGCTGGCCTGGCTTCAGGACCCGGAGGGAATCGAGAAGACGGCGGTGCCCGGGGAGGAGGTCATCGAGACCTTCCGGGCGATCGCCTCGGTGCAGCAGCGCTTCGGCGTCGACGCCTGCCGCCGGTACATCGTCTCCTTCACCCAGTCCGCGCAGAACCTCGCCGACGTGTACACCTTGGCGGAGAATGCCCTGGGTGGAGCGGAGCACGCACCGGTGCTGGACGTCATCCCGCTGTTCGAGACCTACGAGGACCTGCAGAACGCGCCGAGGATCCTTCAGGAGATGCTGCAGAACCCGGCCGTGCAGCGCCGCCTGGAGCAGACCGGGCGTCGCCTGGAGGTCATGCTCGGCTATTCCGACTCCGCCAAGGACGTGGGGCCGGTCGCGGCCACCCTGGCGCTGTACGAGGCGCAGGAGAAGATCGCGGCCTGGGCGGTGGAGAACGGCATCACGCTGACCCAGTTCCACGGCCGCGGTGGGGCGCTGGGCCGCGGCGGTGGCCCTGCCAATCGTGCGATCCTCGCCCAGCCGCCGCATTCGGTGGACCTGCGCTTCAAGGTCACCGAGCAGGGCGAGGTGATCTCCGCCCGCTACGGCAACCCGGAGATCGCGCTGCGCCACATCGAGCAGGTCGCCGCCGCCACGCTGATGGCCTCCGCTCCCTCCACGGAGCGCCGCAATGCAGAGGCCGCTCGCCGCTTCTCCTCGTTGGCGGAGCAGATGGACGCCGTCTCCCGGGAACGCTTCCACGGCCTGGTCGACGCCGAGGGCTTCGCCCCGTGGTTCGCGCAGGTCACCCCGCAGGACGAGGTCGGCCTGCTGGCCATCGGCTCGCGTCCGGCCAAGCGGGGGCTCTCGGTGGAGTCTCTGGAGGACCTGCGGGCCATCCCGTGGAACTTCGCCTGGGCGCAGGCGCGCATCAACCTCACCGGCTGGTACGGGCTGGGCTCGGCCCTGGAGGCGGTGGGCGACCTGGAGCAGCTGCGCTCCGCCTATGCCGACTGGCCGCTGTTCCGGGCGCTGATCGACAACATCGAGATGTCGCTCGCCAAGACGGACCGACGCATCGCTGAGCGGTACCTGCGGCTCGGCGACCGTCAGGATCTCGCGGAGCTCGTCCTCGAGGAGCTGGATCTGACCACCAAGTGGGTGCTGGCCATCACCGACCAGTCCCGCCTGCTGGAGGACCACCGCGTGCTCGGGCGTGCCGTGGAGCTGCGGAACCCGTATGTGGATGCGCTCTCCCTGCTGCAGCTGCGCGCGCTGCAGGCGCTGCGCACCCAGGACCACGACGGCGCCGACGTCGATGACCCCCGGAACCTTCTGCTCATCACGCTCAAGGGTGTGGCCGCCGGCCTGCAGAACACCGGCTGATCCGCCGGGTCCGTCCGGCCTTCACCGCGTCGAGCTGCCCCGTGAGCCGCCGTCGAGGGGAGCAGCGCGCGAACCCCCTGTGGCAGACTCGTGTCGTCGACGACTCCGGCCTGGACCGTCGTCGGAGCGGAGGGGGCAGCATGGGACGGGTGAGGGCGGCGACGCTCAGGGCATCGGCCCTGGGCGCCGGGGCGGTGCTGGTGCTGAGCGGCTGTGGGATCTCCGACGGCACCGACATCGCCGCGGTGCTCGCCGATGAGGAGTTCATCGAGGGTGAGGTGGACTGCGGGAACGCCTCCGTGGACGTCACCTCGGTGTTCACGTGTTCCTTCGAGGACCTTCCCATCGCGGAGCCTATGGCCGGTTCACTCCTCGACGTCGAGTACATCGACGAAGGCGAGATCAGGGTGGAGGGCGTCTCGATCGACCCAGCCGATCCGGGAGATGCCCTGTACCGCCGTCTCCAGCCCGGCCTGGTCCAGCTGACCGAGGCTCCCTTTCGGGCTGCCGAGCCGGTGCGTCCCGGCCAGGACGGGACGCTCTTCGTGCCCGGCACCCGGGTGCTGGTCGAGGGGGTCTGGGGCCCGACCGCCGTCTCTGCGCAGTCGATGGGAACCGAGACCGACGACGACCGCGCCGTCGCCTACTTCCCCGCCGAGGGGGAGGAGCTGCTCCTGGTGCAGCTCTTCGTCCAGGACTGGGCGGCCCCGGAGGACGAGGATCCGGAGGAGCCCGGGGTCCTGTGGGCTGAGGGCGACGGTGAGCGTACTGAGGTGCTCACCTTGGACGGTGCGCAGATCGAGGGGAAGAGCCTGCTCCTCTCCGTCCCGGAGGACGCCCCGGCGCATCTGGTGCTCGAGTTCGATGGGCACGAGCAGCACCTGGACGCCCGCACCGGGCAGCGCCAGGTGCCCGCGGACGATCCGGCCGCGGGCTGGTACAGCCTCGACCCGGTGCATCCGCGCCAGTCCATCATCTGGGCGCCCGGTCTCCTCGAGGGGGAGCAGGACCTGGACGGGGTCCAGGAACGGTTGACGCTGGACCTCACGATCACCGAGGCCGGCCTGCAGGGTTGGGCGCCCGAGCACGCGTGGTTGACTCTCGACATGAGGCTCGGCATGTATCCCCAGGGCACGTTCCTCGCACCGCGCGAGTTCGAAGCCGCCGCGGTGGACGTGGACCTGATCCTCACCATCGACGGCGAGGAACACAGCGTGCCTCTCGAACTGGAGGCGGACAACCCGCGGCGCGGGGCCTTGACGGCGGATGTGGTGGGGGAGGTCCCACCGGCCGGCGAAGAGATCCTGCTGCGCCTGGACGGTGAGGCGGAGGTGTTCCAGATCAGCCGGGACGAGGTGATCGGCACAGTGCAGCTCCTGTCCGAGGAGGAGGTTCTGCTGACGGCGCGAGACTGAGGGCACCTGGGGGATGGGACCCGCTGCGAAGGCGCCGATGGGCCGACGTCGGGGGATCCGGAGTAGGATTCTCCCATGACAGTTACCTCTGGCAACCGTTCCGTGCAGCCGCTCATCGCCCCTGACGCCGACCCGCATCTGTGGTTGGAGGAGGTCACCGGCGACGACGCACTGGCCTGGGTGCGGGCGCGCAACGCCCGCGCCGAGGAGGAGCTGGTCGACGACACCTTCGAGGCTCTGCAGTCCGACATCCGCGAGATCCTCGACGCGAGCGACCGCATCCCCGTGGTGTCCCGCCGCGGAGCGCACCTCTACAACTTCTGGACCGACGCCGAGCACCCGCAGGGTATCTGGCGCCGCACCACCGAAGAGTCCTACCGCACGGACGAGCCCGAGTGGGACGTGCTGATCGACCTCGACGAGCTCTCCGCCGCCGAAGGCGTGACCTGGGTGTGGCACGGCGCCACTGTGCTGCGGCCCCGGCAGGACGGTGAGCCGTGGCGGCACGCTCTGGTCTCGCTGTCCCGGGGCGGCTCGGACGCCGACGTCACCCGAGAGTTCGACCTTGTTGAGCGCCGATTCGTGGATCCCGAGGAGGGCGGATTCGCCAAGCCCGAGGGCAAAGGCTCCGTGAGCTGGATCGACGCGGACACCGTCTACATCAGCACCGATCACGGTGAGGACGCCGTCACCACCTCCGGGTATCCGCGCGCCTGCCGCCGGTGGCGCCGCGGCACGCCCCTTCAGGAGGCCGAGACGGTGGTCTCCGTGGAGCCCGACCACATGGTGGCCGCCGCCGGACACCTCGGCACCCCTGGGTTCGAACGCGACATCGCGGTGCGCGTGCTGGGCTTCTATGACCGGGAGACCCTGCTGATCGACGACGGCGGCCTGCGTCGTGTGGCGGTCCCCACCGATGTGCGGGTCAGCATCCATCGCGATCTCTTCCTGTTCATGCCCCGCACCGAGACGACCCTGCAGGGGCAGACGTTCCCCGGCGGTTCGCTGGTGGTCGCCGACATCGACGACTTCATGGCCGGCCGAGCCGAGCTGACGGCGCTGTTCACCCCGGACGCATCCACCTCGCTGCAGGACGTCACCGCCACACCGCAGTGCCTGGTGCTGACCGTCATGCAGGACGTGGTGCACCGGCTGGAGGCCCATGTCCGCACCTCGCAGAGCCCCACCGACTGGCGCCGGTCGCCGGTCTTCGAGGATCTGACCGGCACCCTGTCCGTGGCGGCGGTGGACCCGGAGGAGTCCGAGCAGGTCTGGATCACCTCCGAGGACCACCTCAAGCCCACCACTCTGCACCTGGGGGACCTCTCCGGGCTGCTCGACGGCGGGCAGGAGACGCACGAGGCGCTGAAGTCCGCTCCGGAGCGCTTCGACGCCTCCGGCCTGACCTCGGTGCAGCGTTTCGCCACCAGCGATGACGGCACGCGGGTGCCCTACTTCCTGGTCGGCCCGCAGGAGCTGCTGGCCGAAGGCTCCGGCGCGGCGCCGCGGCCCACGATGCTCTACGGCTACGGCGGCTTCGAGATCTCGATGACCCCGGGCTATCTGGGGGTGGTCGGCAAGACCTGGCTGGAGTCGGGCGGAGTCTACGCGGTGGCCAACATCCGCGGCGGCGGCGAGTACGGCCCGGACTGGCACCGTGCTGCGCTGCGGGAGAACAGGCATCTCGCCTATGAGGACTTCGCCGCCGTCGCGAAGGACCTGGTGGCCACCGGCGTCACCACGGTGCCGCAGCTGGCCTGCCGCGGAGGCTCCAACGGCGGCCTGCTCACCGGGAACATGCTCACGCAGTATCCCGAGCTGTTCGGAGCGGTGGTCATCCAGGTGCCGCTGCTGGACATGAAGCGATTCTCCCATCTCCTGGCCGGAGCCTCCTGGCGCGCCGAGTATGGGGACCCGGACACTGAGGACTGGGAGTTCATCCGGGGCTTCTCCCCCTATCACCTGCTGCAGGAGGGGCGTCGATATCCGGCGGTCCTGCTGACCACCTCCACGCGGGACGACCGGGTCCACCCGGGGCATGCCCGCAAGATGACGGCAGCTCTGGAATCCCTGGGGGCCGATGTGAGGTACTGGGAGAACACTGAGGGAGGACACGGCGGCGCCGCCAGCCCTGAGCAGCAGGCCCGGCTCAACAGCTTCATCTACCGGTTCCTCCAGCAGCAGCTCAGCTGATCCCGTGCCGGAAGCTCTCTCCAGGGCTGCGGGCGGTGCGCCGGGGACGCCGGACCCACTGGGAATCTGAGTACGGCGTACGGTATGCTGTCCGGGTCCTCCTCATCACCCTGCTGGAGAAAGGAGCACGCATGAGCGTGCCGACAGCGGATCCGGCCGTCGAGACCCGCGGCCTGGTCAAGAGATTCGGCGACAACACCGCCGTGGACGGCGTCGATCTCTCCATCTCCCGTGGGGGCATCTACGGAGTGCTGGGGCCCAACGGCGCCGGCAAGACCACCGTGATCCGGATGCTCGCCACCCTGCTGCGTCCCGACGGCGGCGAAGCCCGCGTGCTGGGTCATGACGTCTTCGCCGAACCCGCGACCATCCGCGAGAAGATCGCCCTGACGGGTCAGTTCGCCTCGCTGGACGAAGACCTCACCGGCATCGAGAACCTCGTGCTGCTGGGCCGTCTGCTCGGGTTCCCCGGCCGGACCGCGCGGCGCCGGGGCCACGAGCTCCTGGAGGCCTTCGGGCTCGCCGAGGCGGCGGGTCGCCAGGTGAAGAAGTACTCCGGCGGCATGCGCCGTCGCCTGGACATCGCGGGCTCCCTGCTGGTCACCCCGGAGCTGATCTTTCTGGACGAGCCCACCACCGGGATCGATCCGCGGTCCCGGAACCAGGTCTGGGACATCATCCGGACCCTGGTGGGGGCCGGCACCACTGTGCTGCTGACCACCCAGTACCTGGAGGAGGCGGACCAGCTGGCGGACCGGCTGGCCGTCATCGACCACGGTCGGGTGATTGCCGAAGGCACGCCCGGCCAGCTCAAGGCGCAGGTCGGTTCCGGTGCGCTGACCGTCCGGGTGGTCGAGCCCGCAGACCGGGAGCAGGCGGCGGAGCTGCTGGCTCGCACGATCGAGGCCGAGGTCACCCGGGAGCCTGATCCGACGGCGCTGACCGCGCGGCTCAATGAGCGATCCCGGGCCGCAGCGGCCCTGAGCGCCCTGGAGGAGGCGCATATCGACGTCGAGACCTTCGCCCTGGGCCAGCCCAGCCTGGACGAGGTCTTCCTGGCGCTGACTGGGCATCGCGCCGAGCACGAAGGCGAAGAGGAGGGGGCCGCCGCCGACGAGACCGACGGCGGCCCAGACGACCAGGCGGAGGCGACCATCCGATGAGCATCAACGGGACCACCACGCTGCACGAGTCCGAGCGGATCCGCCACATCCTGGTCAGCCCGGAGGACCGCCCCGCCCGGGCCGGTGCCTTCAGTGCCTCGATGACCTATGGCTGGCGCGCGCTGCTGAAGATCAAGCACGTCCCCGAGCAGCTCTTCGACGTCACGATCTTCCCGATCATGATGACGGTGATGATGACGTACGTGTTCGGCGGGGCCATCGGTGAGGCGATGGCGGGAGGCGACTCACAGTCCGCCGTCGACGCCTACGTGCAGTTCCTGATCCCCGGGGTCTTCGTGCAGACGTTGGTGATGATCACCATGTACACGGGGCTGACCCTGAATCGGGACATCTCCAAGGGCGTCTTCGACCGCTTCCGCTCCCTGCCCACCTGGCGGCCCGCGCAGCTGGTGGGCGCGCTGCTCGGCGACCAGGTGCGCTACACCATCGCGGGGGTGATCATCCTGGTGGTGGGCGTCATCATGGGATTCCGCCCCGGCGGTGGGCTGACCGGTGCGGTCGCGGCCTTCGCGCTGCTGCTGGTCTTCAGCTTCTGCCTGTCCTGGGTGTGGACCACGGTGGCGCTGCTGATGCGCACCGAGCAGGCCGCCATGGGGGTGTCCATGTTCATCTTGATGCCGCTGACCTTCGTGTCGAACATCTTTGCGGATCCGCAGACCATGCCGGGCCCCGTGCGGGCCTTCGCGGAGATCAACCCGGTTTCCACCGTCGTCGCCGCGGTCCGGGATCTCATGGACGGCACCTACGACGTCGGCGGCCTGACCATGGTGCTGGTCTACTGTGCGGTGCTGGTGGTGGTCTTCGGGCCGCTGTCCATGCTCATCTACAACCGGAAGAGCTGAGCGGCCCGGGTGTGCCCGGCGCGGCTCATTTGATGAAGCGGATGCTGATCGGATACCGGTAGGGACGCCTGTTGTAGGCGGCGATGGCCGCCATGATCCCGAAGACGATCGCGCAGACCCAGGCGATGAAGATGATCAGCGCGCCGATGAGGATGACGGTCAGGATGCCGCCGACCACATAGGCGATGAACAGCGTGATCTGGAAGTTCAGGGCCTCCTTGCCGTGGTCGTCGATCATCCGGCTGCGTTCGCGGAAGACGAGCCACACCACCAGCGGGACCAGCCAGGACAGGAACACGCCGCCAAGGTGGACGGCCACGCCCCAACCCTGCTCCTCACCGGGGGTGAGCGGCCGCACAGGACCGGCCGGCACCCCGCCGTAGGCGGACTGCTGCGGCTGTCCGGGCCCGGGCTGTCCGGGGTCTGCCGGGTGGGGCTGTCCCGGGGCGTTGTGGGCATCCTGCGGGTCCACGGGCTCAGGGCCCTGCCCAGTCGGGGGCTGTGTCATGGCTCCTCCTCGCATCGTGATGAGCGTCCAGGTGATGCTCAGCTTAGTGCGCGGGCGGCTCAGTGGATACGGTGGTCAGCATGCGAGAGCTGTCTGTGACCGAATCGGTGCCGGAGGACGTCGTCACCCTGGTCCGTGAGGCGCGCCAGGTGGTGGCGCTCAGCGGAGCCGGAATGTCCGCCGAATCCGGCGTGCCCACCTTTCGGGAGGTCCAGCGCGGTCTCTGGGAGCGGTTCTCCGCCGAGGAGCTGGCCACCCCGGACGCCTTCGAGGCGGATCCGGCCCTGGTGTGGACCTGGTACCGCTGGCGGCAGGCACTCATCGCCGCGGTCGAGCCGAACCCCGGGCATCGCGCGCTGGCGGCCTGGCAGCGCCACCTCGCCGACCAGGGCGGTTGGCTGGCGGCGGTCACGCAGAACGTCGACGACCTCCACGAACGTGCCGGCACGGACGTCCTGGCCCACCTGCATGGCAGCATCACCACCCATCGCTGCGCCGACTGCCAAGAGCCCGTCGAAGTTCCCGACCCGGCCTACGATGGGTTCACAGTCCCGCCCGAGCCTGAGCAGCCTCCCCGCTGTCCGGCCTGCCAGGAGGGGCTCGCGCGCCCCGACGTCGTCTGGTTCTCGGAGATGCTCCCGGCGGAGGCCTTCGACGCCGCCACCGCCGCCATCCGCGCCAGCGACCTGGTGATCGTGGTGGGCACCTCCGGCATCGTGCAGCCGGCGGCGTCGCTGCCCCTGCTGGGCCTGGAGCGTGGCGTCCCGCTGATCGAGATCAACCCGGAGGAGACCGGGCTGACGGAGGTCATGGACTTCGCGATCCGCGGCCGCTCCGGCGAGGTCCTGCCCCGGCTGCTGGCCGCCGCCGGCATCCCCCTCGACAGAAGGTGACGCGTTGACGCTGTGGGAATCCGTGCTCCTGGGCGTGATCCAGGGGCTGTTCATGTTCATCCCGGTGAGCTCCTCCTCCCACCTGGTGCTGACCCAGCACTGGATGGCGGCGACCGGCTCGCCGCTGCCGTCTCCGGAGACCCCGGAGATGCTCCTGTTCAACCTGGTGGTCCACCTGGGGACGATGGTCTCCGTGGTGGTGGTGATGCATCGTCCTCTGGGGCGCCTGCTCTCCGGAACCCTCCGGGAGCTGCGGTGGTGGGCGCGACGTCGCACCCTGCGCCACATGATCCACCTGAAGCTCATGCTCTTCGGCGTGGTCACCACCGGGGTGACCGGCGTGCTGGGACTGCTGGTCCGCGAATACGGCACCGGAGTGTTCGCCACGCCGTGGGCGGTGTCGCTGATGCTGCTGGTCACCGGGGCGATCCTGTGGTGGACGGATTCGGTGCGTGAGACCTGGCGCGGCGCGGCGCAGATGACCATCTGGGTCGCGCTGCTGATCGGCCTGGCCCAGGCCGCCGCGCTGTTCCCCGGGCTGAGCCGCTCCGGGCTGACCATCGCCATGGCGCTCGCCCTGGGCATGCACCGCAAGATCGCCGCACAGTACAGCTTCTTCGTGGCCATCCCGACCATCGTCGCCGCCACGGGCGTCCAGTCGTTGAGCCTGCTCGACCATCGGGGCCCGCTCGGGGTGGGCGTCGACGCCTATGTCGTTGCCTTCGTGGTGTCCGCCGTCGTCGGGGCCGGAGCCCTGTGGTTGGTGCTGCGCATGCTCTATCGGGGTCACTTCCGGGTCTTCGCGGTGTACGTGATCCTCCTGGCGATCGTGACCCTCATCCTCCAGCCGGAGGATGACGCGCTCGAGCTCGCGGCTGCAGACGACGCGCCGACCGTCGTCGACGAGGAGGCGGCCCCGTGATCTGGCTCTACCTGCTCGCGATCGCGCTGCTGGGCGCCGTCGTCGTGCTGCTGACAGGCCGTGTCGAAGGAGCGGCGCCGCCTGCCGAGCTGCCGCCCGGTGACGACGTCACGTCTCTCCTCGCCGCGCGAGAGGGCCGTCCGCTCACCGCCGACGACCTGCGCGGACTCCGCCTGGACCCGGCGTTGCGCGGATATCGCATGGACCAGGTGGAGGCCCTGCTGGACGCTCTCACCGCCCAGCTGGAGCAGGACTCCAGGGAGAGGGGCGAAGACACACCCGGGTGACAGGCGAAGATGCCGCGCTGATCAGGACGTTCACCGGCCGTCCGGGTGACATTCCTCCCATGTGGGGGATAATGGAGACGGATGTGTCACACATCCGCACAGAGGAACACCAGAAGGGAAGCACTCGATGGCTGCAATGAAACCGCGTACCGGCGACGGTCCTATGGAGGTAGCTCAGGAAGGACGCAGCCTCATCATGCGGGTGCCCATCGACGGTGGTGGTCGCCTGGTGCTGGAGATCAACGAGGAGGAGGCACAGGCCCTCAAGGAGTGCCTGGTCGACGCCGTGGGGGAGTGATCCCCTGTCCAGGGCCTTCCGGCTCAGCGCTTGACGGCGACGAGCAGCCCGGTCCCGGTGCCGAGCATCGTGGTGACCAGGCGCTCGTCGTCGCGCACTGAGCGTTCCACCGCGCGCCTCCGGCGGGTGGACTCTTCCCGGACCGCGGGACGTGGCAGCCGGTCGTGGTCGAGGGCGTCGTTGACGGCCAGCAGCCCGCCCGGGCGCAGCAGGCGCACCCCCTGCTCCACGAACTCGTCGAGCTCCGGGCTGTCCGCATCCAGGTGCACGAGGCAGTAGCCGCCGCTGGTCAGGCGGGGAAGCACCTCCTCTGCGCGGCCGGTGATCAGGCGGGTGCGGGCCGAGGGCACCCCTGATTCCTTGAACGTGGTCCGCGCCGCCTGCAGATGATCGGCGTCGGGATCGATGCTGGTGAGCACCGCGTCCGGCGCGGCTCCGCGCAGCAGCGACAGTCCGGAGACGCCGACGCCGGTGCCGACCTCCACGAGCCCTCGGGCGCCCATGGCGGCGGCGAGCACCGTCAGGGTGGCGGCCACGCCCTCGCTCACAGGAGTGACGCCGAGGTCCTCTCCCCGACGTCGGGCCGCCTCGAGGATGTGATCCTCAGCATGATGCTGTTCGGCGTACTCCCAGCTGGCGTGCTTGGCCGTCTGGGGACTGGTGAGGGCTCTCATAGATCCTTCCTGCGCTGACCTCGGGCTCTGCGGGAAGCGCCGAGGCGGGCCCGGACTCGGGGCCGGAGCGAGAGTCGCCGCCGGGCTCGTCCCCATCCTATAGAGCCGCGAGCCTTCTCAGGATATTCACAGCGCGCACCCAGACTCTGCTCTCACAATGGTCCCCGATGTCCCCGTCCGCCACGCGCCGTCACCTCAGCGACGACCGGTCAGCCAGGCCCCGAGCCGGCTGGCTGGTGGTGATGTGCCTCATGGTCGCCGTCATGGGGGCCGTCGTGGTGTTCGCCGCGGCATGGGTCCTCGGCGGCCGCGCCGTCTCCGCGCCGGCCTCCGTGGAGGCGCTGGCGCCCGCCGACGGCGGCGTCGGCTCCCCGGCCACGTCGGCCCCGGCCGGCGCCTCCGAGCCGCTGGTCCAGGCCGACGGGACCGCGCAGCTGCCCGGCGCCCTGACCACGACCACCGTCCACGAGCTGCGACTGGACCACCTGGACGACCTCAAGCCGCTAGGCTGGACCGTGGGGCACCTGGTGGACTTCGGCTTCGGCTTCGAGCCGCAGCGGCTGGAGACCGGGGTGGTCGACGGCGTCCGCACGGTGGAGCTGCAGTTGGCCGACGGAGCGGACCGCATCAGCGTGGCGGAGACCCGCTCGGAGTCAGAGGACGTCGGTCTCACCTCGCTGCGGGAGAAGCTGGCTCCCATCCTGGACGAGGATCTGGTGGAGCACTATCGGGTCACCCTGGGCACGGGGGAGGGCTGCGACCTCTTCGTCTCCCGGGCCGGGGACCGCTGGACTGCGGCGGTGGAGACGGACGACGCGCAGTATGTGATCACCTCGAACCTGGCCGAGTCCTCGGCGGAGCAGGTGGCGGACTGGGTGATGGCCTCCGACCGGGCTCGGGTGCAGATGCTGCCCACCGACCCTTCCGCCAGGGACCGTCTGGCCCGGGGCCTGGACGAGCTGTTCCGATGGAACGACTGAGTTCACGGTAGATTTGGTCTGTGCTTGGTATCAACGGTTACGAGCTCATCATCCTGGTGGTGCTCGCTCTGGTCATCCTCGGCCCGGAACGGTTGCCGCAGTATGCCCAGACGCTCGCTGAATGGGTCCGCAAGGCCCGGGGCATGGCTGAGGATGCCAAGAAGCAGTTCAAGGAGGAGACCGGGACCGACTTCGACGACGTCGACTGGAAGAAGTACGACCCCCGGCAGTACGACCCCCGGCGGATCATCCGCGAGGCGCTGGCTGAGGAGGTCGACACCACCCGGCGCGCCGTGGGGGAGGTGCGGGACGCGGCCCGTCTGGAGCCGCCTCGGCGCCCCCGGAGCGGTGCAAGCGGGTCCCGCAGCAGCGGGTCCGGGGGCAGCGGCGCAGGAGCCCGCGGCGCGACGCCAGGAGCCCGCAGCACGACCGGGTCTGGCCGCGACGGCGGAGCCGCCCGCCGTGCCGGCACCGCTGGGGCCGCCCACCACCAGAAGTCCGCAGACCCCCGGGAGGTCTTCGGGGCCGGGAAGGACGCCAAGAGCTCGGGCGCACTGGCGGCCGGGCTGGCCGGTGCCTCCGTCGCCGGAATCACCGGCTCGGCCTCGCTCGACGACGGCGACGGTGCGGGATCGGCCGACACGCCCCCGACGCCGGCGCCCTTCGACGTCGACGCCACCTGAGCCGGGTCCGTCAGCTCACGGTCCGTCATCCGGTGGTCCCTCCGCCGGTGCCGGGTCCGCCGGCGCTCCCTCAGGTCGGACTCGAAACCTCTGAGGACACGTCCCTCTGACGCGCCTATCGTGTGGTCCACACCTTCAGCGGAGGGCGTCACACCGCTGGACGAGGCGAGGCCGGGAGGACCACATGGGTGAGGCGACGACGGAACGACGATTCATCAAGTCCCTGGGAAGTCTGGAGACGTTCTTCCTCGGATTCGGCGCGATGATCGGCTTCGGCTGGATCGTGCTGACCGGAGATTGGCTGAACAGCGCCGGCACGTTCGGCGCTGTGACCGCCTTCGTCATCGGCGCGATCATCATGGCACTGGTCGGGCTGGTCTATTCCGAGCTGGTCTCGGCGATGCCCCTGGCCGGCGGGGAGCACAACTACCTGCTGCGAGGCTTCGACCCGCGGTTGGCGCTGCTCGGCTCCTGGGGCATCGTGGGTGGCTACATCACCGTCGTCGCCTTCGAGGCGGTGGCCATCCCTCGTACGGTGGCCTACATCTTCCCGCAGGTGCATCAGATCCCGCTGTGGACGATCGCCGATTCCCAGGTGCACTTGACTTGGGCGCTCATCGGATCCGGCACCGCGGTGCTGCTGACCTGGCTGAACATCCGCGGCATCAAGCCGGCCAGCCTCTTCCAGACCTCGGTGATCATCTTCGTGGTGGTGGTGGCCGTGGTCATGCTGGCCGCTGCGATCTTCGGCGGGGAGCCCTCCCATGCGGAGCCTCTGTTCACCGGGGGCGGGGCCGGCATCATCGCCGTGCTGGTGATGGTGCCCTTCCTCTTCGTCGGCTTCGACGTCATCCCGCAGTCCGCGGAGGAGGTCAACCTTCCGGCCCGGAAGATCGGTCGCCTGGTGGTCGTCTCGGTGCTCGCCGCGGCCGCGTTCTACATCCTGATCGTGCTGACCACCTCGGTGGCGCTGCCGGCCACTGAGATGGGCGATTTCGATCTCGCGACCGCCGACGCCATGGCGGTGCTCATGGGCTCCCAGTTCTGGGGGAACCTGGTGGTGGCCGGAGGCCTCGCGGGTCTGCTGACCTCCTGGAACGCGTTCCTCATCGGCGCCTCCCGGCTCATCTGGGCCATGGCGAACTCGGGCATGCTGCCTGCATGGTTCGCCGTGCTGCACCGCCGCAACGGCACCCCGGTCAACGCGCTGCTGTTCATCGGCGGGATCTCGGTGATCGCCCCGTTCTTCGGTGAGGTGATGCTCGTCTGGCTGGTGGACTCCGGGTCGCCGAGCATCGTGATCACCTACCTGCTGGTCGCCCTGGTGTTCCTGGTGCTGCGCCGCCGCGAGCCGGACATGCCTCGGCCCATGAAGGTCGGCAGCGGCTCGCAGGCCGCAGGGACGGCCGTCGGCGTGGCCGCCGTCGCGTCCTCCGCGCTGATGCTGATCCTCTACCTGCCGGGCATGCCGGCGTTCCTGGAGCCCCAGCCCTGGATCATGTTCGGGCTGTGGTGGCTGCTGGGCATCACCTTCATGCTCCGCCTGCCCGGCGGGGTGACGCCCGGGCCCCGGGCGGAGGAGGACCTGCTGGCCGCCCTCGCCGCCCGGCGTCGTCGCCGCTCCGGCTGAGCGCCGGACGGATCAGATGGCCTTCAGGCTCAGCTTGCCGGCGCTGCGGGCCCTGAGCAGCTGCACCCCCAGCACGGCGATCACCAGGGCCACGCCGATCACGTCGTAGAGGACGTCGGCGGAGAGCATCATCACCGCGCCGACGGCCAGCACGAGGCGCAGATACCAGGCCACGACCACCATGAAGTGGCCCTCCAGTGCGACACCCAGCAGCAGCACCGCCACCAGGGCGGAGGCGACCACCGTCACTCCGGTGAGCAGGTCGACGTCGCGCAGCAGCAGGTCCGGGTTGTAGACGAACATGTAGGGGATCACGAAGCCGGCGGAGGCCAGCTTGAAGGCCGCCCCGCCGGTGGCCATGGGCTTGCCCCCGCTAATGCCCGAGGCGGCGAAGGCCGCCAGCGCCACCGGTGGGGTGATGTTCGCGAACAGGCCGAAGTAGAAGACGAACAGGTGGGCCACCAGGGGCTCCACCCCGAGCGTGGTCAGCGCAGGGGCTGCCATGGTGGCGGTGACGATGTAGGCCGGGATCGAGGGCAGTCCCATGCCGAGGACCAGGCAGGCCAGCATCGTCATCACCAACGTCCAGAACAGCACCCCGCCGGAGAGCTGCACGATCGCCGAGGCCAGTGTCACCCCGAATCCGGAGATCGTCACCACTCCCACGATCACGCCCACCGAAGCGCAGGCCACCGCGACGCCGAGGGCCGACCGGGTGCCGTCCTCCAACGCCTGGAGGATGTCCCGCAGACTCATCCGGCTGGTGCGCCGCAGCATGGCCACGGCGATGGTCACCAGGATGGTCAGGAACGCCGAGTACAGGATGGTGCGCCCGGAGAAGAACAGCATGTAGAGCAGGAACACCAGCGGGATCAGCAGGTGGCCGCGGTCCTTGAGGACGCCCAGCACATCCGGCAGGTTCTCCTTGGCGATGCCCTGCAGCCCCATCCGGGTGGCCCGCAGGTGGATCTGCGCGATCAGGCTGACGTAGTACAGCAGTGCCGGGACGATGGCCGCCAGGGCCACGGTGGTGTATGGAACGCCGATGGTCTCGGCCATGATGAAGGCCGCCGCACCCATGATCGGCGGGAGCACCTGGCCGCCGACGGAGGCACTGGACTCCACAGCCCCGGCGAAGTTGCGGCTGTAGCCGATCTTCTTCATCAGCGGGATGGTGAACGCCCCGGTGGAGACCACGTTGGCGATGGCCGAGCCGTTGATCGAGCCCATGAACCCGGAGGCCAGGGTGGCGACCTTCGCGGGGCCGCCGCGGCCCTGTCCGGCGATCGCCAGCGCGAGGTCGTTGAACATCTGGCTCATTCCGGACTTCGCCAGGAAGGCGCCGAAGAGGATGAACAGGAAGATGTAGGTCGAGGAGACGCCGATGGCGGTGCCGAAGATCCCCTCGGTGGTGGTGTAGAACTGGTCGGCCAGGGTGTTCCAGTCGTAGCCGCGGTGCCGCAGGAGTCCGGGCAGCTCGCGCCCGTAGAGTCCGAAGAGCACGAACAGCAGCGCCAGGATGGGCAGCGCCCAGCCGGTCACACGACGGGCGGCCTCCAGCACCAGCACCACCAGCAGGGTGGCCACCACGATGTCACTGGTGGTGAACCGTCCTGCCTGGAGCACGATCTGCTCGTAGTTGCTCCACATGTACCAGGCAGGCGCCAGCGAGAGCAGCGCCAGGGCAGCATCGGGGATCCGCCACCACGCGGCCTGGGCCTTCCGCGAGGGCGGGTAGAGCATGAAGACCAGGAACAGGATCAGGCTGACGTGCAGCGACCGGTGGATCAGGGTGGGCGGCGCGCCGAAGTAGGCCGTGTAGAGGTGGTAGACGGCGGTGAAGATCGCCACCGCGCTGATCAGCAGCGCCAGGGGACGCCAGCGGGTCTGTCGGACTCGGGACTCGGCGTCGTACTTCGCGGCGGCCTCCGCAGCCTCCTGCTCGCGGGCGCGGCGCTCCTCCTCCGAGTCGGGAATGACCTCCAGGGTGCCGTCCGCGCTGATCGGCAGCTCTGTCGCGTCGGCGGAGGAGTCGTGCCGGACGCCGCCGGGTGGGCGCTCCGGGCCTGTCGCGCCGTCGTCGGAGGTCTTCTTCTCCCTGATCATGCTGGCCTCAGTTCTACGGGTTCGTTGTCGGGAAGCTGCAGGGGGTCGAGGAGATCGGTGTTCTCGTCGATGCCGATGCGATAGTCCACCCGGTGCGAGTGGATCCAGCGGATCGCCTCGAAGGGGCGGTCGATCTCGGTGATGACCACCCTGCCGTCCTCCAGGGTGACCACACCTTCGTCCAGGGGCATGCCGGCGCCGTACTCCTGGAACTCTGTGCGCACCAGCAGCAGCCCGTCGGCCTCGACGCGATAGCTGTCGGTCCACCGGGAGCGCTCGATGGAATGGACCCAGGAGTGGGTGACGACCGCTCCGGTCTCCACCGGCCAGGAAGCGTAGACCTCCTGCGTGCGCTGGTGGCGGCAGATGAGCTGACGCTCCGATCCGCAGGCGGTCAGCCCCGCCAGCGCGCTCGGTGCGGTGATGACGACGGCGGCCGCCCCACCGACTCCGGTGAGCAGCCGCCGTCGAGTCATGGCCGGGGCGCGGACGGAGCCCGGTGCGGACCGAGCTCCTCGCGCCGAGCCGAGGTCACTCGTCGTCGCCCTCGTCCTCAGCGTCGTCCTCAGCTGCGTCGTCAGCGTCGTCAGCGTCGTCAGCGTCATCAGCGTCGCCGTCCTCCGCGTCCTCGGCGCCGGTGTCCACACCCTGCTCCTCGAAGTACTGGGCGGCTCCGGGGTGCAGCGGGACGACCAGGCCGTCGGTGGCGGTCTCGAGCGTGATGTTCTCCGCCTCGGCGTGGGAGGCGTGGATGCGGTCGATGTTGTCGAACAGGGCGGCGGTGATGTCGTAGACCGCCTCCTCGCTCAGCTCCGAGGACGCCAGCAGGTGGTTGGTGACGCTGACGGTCTCCACGTCCTCCTCGTCCTGGTAGGTGCCCGCCGGGATGACGCTCTCGCCGAAGAACTCGTACTCGCTGAGCAGGTTCTCCCGGCCTTCCCCGTCGATCGGGACGGTGATGAAGTCCGTGTTGGTGGCGAGCTCGGTCAGCGACGGGTTCGGCAGACCCGAGGTGGCGAAGAGGGCGTCGATGTGTCCGTTGGCCATCTGGTCGGTGGCCTCCGCGTAGGACAGGTAGTCCTCGTTGATGTCGTCATAGGACATGTCGTAGGCGCCCAGGACCACCTGCGCGTTCAGCTCCACGCCCGAGCCGACGTCACCGACGGCCACATTGGCGCCGGCGAGGTCCTCCACCGACTCGATGCCCGCGCCGTCCCGCGCGATGAGCTGCACGGTGTTCGGGTACATCGTCATGATCGCGAGCAGACCATCGCGGGGGTCGTCCTCGAACGGACCGGTGCCCTCGAGGGCCTGCACGGTGGCATCCCCCATGGTGAAGGCGATCTCGGCGTTGCCGTCGGTGAGCAGGTTGATGTTCTCCGCCGAGGCGCCGGTGGCCTGCACAGAGGTGTCGGCGCCGAGCTCGTCCGCGAGCAGGTCCGCCATCGTGGCGCCGATCTGGTAGTACACCCCGGAGGAGCCTCCGGTGGCGATCGTCAGGAAGTCGGCGTCCTGGCTGCCGACGTCCTCGCCGCCTTCGGCCGCGGAGTCGCCGTCGTCGCCGCAGGCGGTGAGCAGCAGGGCGGAGGTCGCCAGGACGGCGCCGGCCGTCCGGGCTCGAGGATAGGTGCGGGTCATGGTGTTCTCCCTCGTGGATCTACGGTGCTGGTGCAGGTGCGCAGCACGACGTCCTGTGATGCACAGCACCATCCTAGGCGAGAGGGGTCACCGGAGCAGGGATGACGAGCCGACGCTGTCGGCGCGGAAGGAGGCGGCGGCTCAGGCCGGGCCGAACGGCAGTCGACGTTCCGTCAGGCTCCGGGGCCGCTGGGCGAGCGCGGAGGCGATGCTGCGCAGCGCCGTGCCGGCGGGGGAGTCGGGTGCGGAGAGGACGGCGGGGGCGCCGTCGTCGCCGGCCTGGCGCAGGCCCGTGTCCAGGGGGACGCTGCCCAGCAGCGGAATCTCTCGCCCCAGCTGGTCGGAGAGCCGGTCGGCGACGATCTGCCCGCCGCCGCTGCCGAACAGGTCCAGGGTGCTGCCGTCCGGCAGCGTCATGGGTCCCATGTTCTCCACGACGCCGGCGACCTTCTGCTCGGTCTGGGTGCTGAGCGCCCCCGCCCGCTCGGCGATGGAGGAGGCGGCGGCCTGCGGGGTGGTCACCACCAGCAGCTCGGAGCCGGGCAGCAGCTGCGCCACAGAGATCGCGATGTCCCCGGTGCCCGGCGGGAGGTCCAGCAGCAGGACGTCCAGGTCGCCGAAGTGCACGTCGGTGAGGAACTGCTCCACGGCGCGGTGGAGCATGGGGCCCCGCCAGGCCACCGCCTGGTTGCCGTCCAGGAACATGCCGATGGAGATGGTCTTCACCCCGTGCGCCACCGGTGGCAGGATCATCTCGTCCAGGCGGGTGGGCCTGTCCGTGATGCCCATCAGGTCCGGCACCGAGAAGCCGTGGATGTCGGCGTCGATCAGCCCGACCTTCAGACCCTGGTCGGCCAGGGCGCAGGCCAGGTTCACCGTCACCGTGGACTTGCCGACCCCGCCTTTGCCCGACGCCACCGCGTAGACCCGGGTGAGGCTCTCCGGTTGGGCGAACCGGTTGATGCGTCCGGACTCGCCGCCGCGCAGCTGCTCCTTGAGCTCGGCGCGCTCCTGCGGGGTCATCACGTCCAGCTCGACGGAGGCCGTGGTCACACCCTCGGCGCGCACCGCGGCGGCGGTGACGTCGTCCACGATGCGGCTGCGCATCGGGCAGCCCTCGATGGTCAGCTTGATGTGGATCCGCGCGGCACCTTCGCCGTCCACGGAGATGTCGCCGACCATGCCCAGCTGGGTGATCGGCAGCCGGATCTCCGGGTCCAGGACCTCGGACAGTCGGGTGCGGATGCGCTCGATGACGGGGGAATCAGACACCCGCCCAGTCTAGGGGCGCGGGCCGGGTCGCGTCAGGCGCGCCCATGGTCCCGGCGGCTCGGGGCGGGCATACTGGGCGACTATGGAGGAGAGCAGGGCGCATCCGTTGCGCGGTGACCAGGAGCAGGCCTTCGAAGAGTCCTGCCGCTCGGCGATCGAGCGCCTCTCCGAGGCGGTGGACCTGGTGCTGATCCACAATGAGCGTGCGGTCCGCGGAGATCAGCCTCGCCGCGTGCTCAACCCCATGATCGTCCTGCTGGCCTTCTCTGCGCTGGAACGTCAGCTCGTGGATCTGCACCACCTGGGCCGGGGCCGGCACTGGCACGGGCCCGGCACTGCGCGGACCCCGCACGGCCGATCAGTGTTCGCGGCGGAGGGCGACGATGGCTGGCGCGCGATCCTGGCGGGTCTGACACGGTCGAGGCTGCCGGAGGAGCTGCGGGTGAAGGTCTTCTCCGGGTGGCGAGGTCGGTCACCGCAGGGCCCGAGGCTTGTCACGGGTGCCCTGGGCGCCGACGGTTCGCCCGGTGACCTCGATGAGGAGCTGCGGCGGTGGCGCACCACGCGCAACGGGATCGCCCACCATTGCCTGCCGCAGCAGATGGCCCACGACGACCACGTGGTGCCCCTCTCGGATGCGGCCACGGAGCGCACGACCACGATCCAGGCCGGCGCCGCGCGGGCATGCCTGGCCACGATGGTCCAACTGGTGGACCAGATCACCGTCCATGTGGCCGCGGCGGCAGACTTCCCTGCCGACGCCGTGCCGAGACCGCCCGGCTGGTGGTTTGCCGACGATCCGCCGCAGCGCGTCCGCGGAGTGAGGGATCCGGGACGGCTGTGGGGTCCGCATGACCTCCCGCGCGGGCTCGTCCACCAGCTGGGGCGCTGAGCGCCGCACAGGTGCGCCCAGTGCGAACTCACAGCCGGGCGAGGACCGACCGCGTCCGGGACGGGGCAGAATGGTGGCATGGCGACCAATGCTCCGATGACATCCCCCCAGAACAGCGGGCTGCCCCGCGGTGAGCTCCTGGGCCGTTACCGGTCCTATGAGGATGCCCAGAAGGTGGTGGACCACCTGGCCGCCGCCGACGGCTTCGACATCAAGGCGCTCTCCATCGTGGGCAACGACCTGCGGACCGTCGAGCACATCCGCACCCGGCTGTCCTATCCGCGGGTGGCCGGCGCCGGTGCGGCGCAGGGCGCCATGTTCGGGGCGTTCATCGGACTGCTCATCGTGCTGTTCAGCCCGGAGTCCGGTCTTCCGGACCTGCTGCTGGCGGTCCTGCTGGGCACGGCGATCTGGATGATCGTCGGGGTGATCAGCTACGCGATCCGCAAGGGGCGACGGGACTTCGCCTCGTCGTCGCAGCTGGTGGCGACCACCTTCGACGTCGTCTGTGACTTCTCCGTGGCCCACCGGGCGCGGCAGCTCGTCCCCGGCGCGGGAGTGCGCGGAGTGACCGCCTATGACGACCCCACATCCCAGCCCTTGGCTCCGAACCAGCCGGCGCCGAACCAGCAGCCGTCGGCAGGTGCCGCCGTCGCACCTCCGGCCGCGGGCGCCCCGGAGGGCGCCGGCGATCCTGGTCTGCAGGGCGGCGCCTCGGCGGCGCAGCCTCGCGCGGGCTACGACGACCTTCCTGACGGCAGGCCCCGGTTCGGCGTCCGTGTGGACCAGCAGCCCGTGCAGGAGCAGCCGGCGCAGGACCAGGCTGCGCAGGCGCAGCTGGGCGACGACCGCCCTGCAGCTGACGGGGCACAGGAGGGCCGGCCCCAGGAGTCAGACCGTCAGTGATCGGCGGACAGTGCCTCAGGCCTCAGCGCCGCGCCGCCCGGTGATGGCCTGCCAGAGGAACGCCACGATCACGCCGCCGCCGATGGCGAACAGCCAGGTGCCGAGGTCGAAGAAGGCATCGTTGACGTTGACGCCGAAGATGGCGGAGGCGATGAATCCGCCGACCAGTGCGCCCAGCACACCGGTGATGAGTGCGGCGATCCACCCTCCGGGCTGCTTGCCGGGCAGGATCGCGCGGGCGATCGCGCCCGCGATGAGACCGAGGATGAGCCAGCCGATGATACTCATAGAAGCCTCCTAAGCAGGTCGTCAGGACCTTTCTGGTCCGTGACGTCAGGATAGGACTGCTCGCCGACGGCTGACCAGCAATGATGAGCCGCCTTCACCGTGATCGTCAGGGGCAGCGCGATCCCGTCGACCGTCGAGGGGTCAGATCCGCGCATATCTGCGCCCGAGTGACGCGCGTCAGCAGCGTGAGACGTGCGCAAAAGTGACTCCTGGAATCGGCAGGTGCTCGGAGGACGGCCGGGCGCAGACACAGGAGAGCCCCGGGCGCCGGTGGGGCGCCCGGGGCTCCTCAGCGTGGGGGAGACCCGCCGCTCGGCCGGCCTGACCGGGTCAGGGCGGGCCTCAGCGCTCCCAGATCCCGCGCATCCACGCCTCCACGTCCTCGGCGGTCCGAGGGAGCGCAGCCGAGAGGTTCTCGGCACCGTCGGCGGTGACCAGCACGTCGTCCTCGATCCGTACCCCGATGCCGCGGTACTCCTCGGGCACCGCGAGGTCCTCGGCCTTGAAGTACAGGCCGGGCTCGATGGTGAACACCATGCCCTCTTCGAGGACGCCGTCCAGGTAGAGCTCCCGCTTGGCCTGGGCGCAGTCGTGCACGTCCAGTCCCAGATGGTGGGAGGTGCCGTGCGGCATCCACCGGCGGTGGTGCTGACCCTCCTCGGACAGGGCCTCCTCGAGACTCACCGGCAGCAGTCCCCAGGAGTCCAGGTGCTCGGCGAGCACGCGCACGGCGGTCTGGTGGATCTCGCGGAAGCGGATGCCCGGCCGGACCACCTCGAAGGCGGCGTCGGCGGCGGCCAGCACGGCCTCGTAGACCCGCCGCTGCACCTCGCTGAAGCTGCCGCTCACCGGCAGGGTGCGGGTGATGTCTGCGGTGTAGAGGGAGTCGGCCTCCACGCCGGCGTCCAGCAGCAGAAGGTCGCCCTCGCGCACCTCGCCGGTGTTGCGGATCCAGTGCAGCACGGTCGCGTTGTTGCCGGAGGCCGCGATCGTGTCATAGCCGAGGTCGTTGCCCTCCAGGCGGGCCCGGGCGAAGAACGCCCCCTCCACCACGCGCTCGCCGCGGCTGTGGCCCACCGCGCGGGGCAGTGCGGCGACGACGTCGTGGAAGCCGGCGATCGTGGAGGCCACCGAAGTGCGCAGCTGCTCCACCTCCCAGTCGTCCTTGACCAGCCGCAGTGCGGAGAGGTGCTCGGCCAGCTCGGCGTCCAGCGAGTCGGAGGCCTCCAGGTCCACGCCGGTGTTGATGCGGGAGGTGTCCACCAGGGCGTCGACGTTGAGGTCCACCTCCCGCAGCAGCCGGATCCGGGTGCCGCCGATCTCCACGGCGCCGGCGTTCTTGGTCGCGGCCACCTCCAGTTCGGAGAGGTCGGCGGTGCGCAGGCCCAGGCGCTGGCGGAACTCGTCGAGCCCCGGGCGCGGGCCGATCCAGAACTCGCCGTGGCGGGCGTCGGCGTAGAACTCCTCGGAGTCCCGGCCGGCCATGGGCTTGAAATACAGCGTGCACTCGTGGTGGCCGCCGTCATCGCCGGCACCCTCGTCCACGGGCTCGAACACCAGGACCGCATCCGGCTCGTGGTCGACCCCCAGCCCGGTGAGGTGGGCGAAGGCCGAATGCGGGCGGAAGCGGTAGTCGGTGTCGTTGGAGCGGACCTTCAGCGGTCCCGCCGGAAGCACCAGCCGTTCCCCGGCGAAGGCTTCGGAGACCCGACGCCGGCGCTGTGCCGCGTGGTCGGCCACAGCGTCACGGTCGTGTCGGACGTCCTCGGCCGGCGCCCAGGAGGACGCCATGAACTCGCGGAACGCGTCGGAGGTGGGGCGCTGGGACCGGTTGGAGCCCCGGTCCTCGAGCGGCTGGTCGGCGGACTCGTCCGCCGTCGTCGACGGCGCCTCGCCGGGCGCCCGAGTGGAAGAAGCATGATTCTGCGAACTGAGCATGGACACCAGTGTTCCACTTAACGGCGGCCGCTCCCACCGTGGACGAGGCCACTCACCCGCTGTGGCGGATACAGTGAGTCCATGGGCGTCGACCTCCACACGCATTCGTACTGCTCCGACGGCACACAGTCCCCGGCAGACGTCGTGGCCACCGCGGCGCGGGCAGGCCTCGACGGGCTGGCGCTGACCGACCATGACACCACGGTCGGCTGGGCCGAGGCGATGCGTGCCGCCCAGGAGCACGGGATCCTGCTGATCCCCGGCATGGAGATCACCACGCTGACCGATGATCGCATCAGCGTCCACATGCTCAGCTATCTGCACGATCCGCACCACGAAGGCCTCGCCCGGGCCATCCGCGACGCCCGGACCGGACGGGTGACGCGGGCACAACGCATGGCCGAGCGCCTCAGCGTCGACTTCCCCTTGAGCTGGGATGATGTGCTGGAGCAGGTCGCCGACGGCGCCACGGTGGGGCGGCCTCATCTGGCGGACGCTCTCGTGGCCATCGGTGCGGTGGCCGACCGGCAGGAGGCCTTCGACCGGCTCCTGTTCCGCGGATCCCCGTACTACGTCAGCCAGGAGAACATGCACCCGACCACGGCGATCCGGCTGGTCCGGGAGGCCGGGGGAGTCCCGGTGATCGCCCACTCGATGGCCTCGACGCGGGGGCGGACGGTGTCGATGGATCAGCTGGAGGAGATGATCGAGGTCGGACTGGCCGGCGTGGAGGTCTGGCACCGGGACAATCCGCCCGACGGCCGACGCATCCTGCTGGACCTGGCACGGCGGCACGACCTGCTGACCACCGGCTCCTCGGACTATCACGGCGCGGGAAAACCGAACCTCATCGGAGAGAACACCACCGACCTGGACACGGTCGCGGAACTGCTGGACCTGGCCACCGGCTCTCCGGCGTACGGACGCCTTCCCGGCGTGTGAGTCCCGGCCCTCAGCTCGGCCCCGTCGCCGGGCGGGCGGTGCGTCCGCGTCGACGGGCACAGGTGTCACGCGGGGAGGGCGCGGTTCCGTACACTGGGTGTCCATGACACAGGACGCGACCACCTCCGAGCCGAGCACTCCGCAGCGCGCCAAGCGGATGCCGCGCGAGCAGCGTCGACGCCAGTTGCTGGACTGTGCGCTGCAGGTCTTCGTGGCCAAGGGGTACCACGCGGCGTCGATGGATGACATCGCCGATGTCGCCCAGGTCTCCAAGCCGGTGCTCTATCAGCACTTCCCGGGCAAGCACGAGCTCTTCCTGGACCTGCTGGACACGCACCTGGCGCAGCTGGAGCGGATGATCACGGAGGCGCTGGGGTCCACCGAGGACAACAAGGAGCGCGTCTCGGCCACCATGACGGCCTTCTACGAGTTCATCTCGCGGGAGGACGAGGCCTATCGGCTGCTGTTCACATCCGGGATGGACAACGATGAGGCCGTCGAGACCCGCATGGAGCGCTTCCATGACAATGTGGCCGCCGCCATCGCGGAGGTCATCGCGGACGACACGGGCCAGCCCATGGCGGAGGCCACCCTGCTGGGGCACGGGCTCATCGGCATGATCACCTCGGCGGCCCGTCACTGGAGCCGGCTCTCGGAGCGTCCGGACCTGGACGTCTCCTCGCAGCTGACGTCCCGTTTGGCTTGGCGCGGAATCTCGGGCTTCCCCAAGGAGCCCGACGCCGGCACGCCGGCACAGTAGGTAGTATCGGAGCGGCACAGATCGCGCCGAGCCGAAGGAGTGGCATGGAAGTTCGTATCGGAGTCCAGAACGTCTCCCGCGAGATCGTCATCGAGACCGACGCCTCAGCGGAGGACGTCGAGAAGACGGTGGCTGACGCGGTGGAGAACGCCAAGCCGCTGCTGACCCTCACGGACCGTCGTGAGAAGAAGATCGTGGTGCCGGTCGCCAGCATCGGGTATGTGGAGATCGGCTCCGACACCAAGCAGACTGTCGGCTTCGCCGCAGTCGCCGAATGAAAGAATCTATGACTGAACAGACAGCTGAATCGGCCGAAGGCACCGTGCAGGTCGACGGCGGCGAGACCGCCGAGCCCACGGTGACCTTCGCCGACTTCAACGTCCGCCCCGAGATCGTCGAGGCGCTCGCTGAGAAGGGGATCATCACACCGTTCCCCATCCAGGCGGAGACGCTGCCGATCGCCCTGGGTGGCTATGACATCATCGGGCAGGCCAAGACCGGAACGGGCAAGACCCTCGGCTTCGGCATACCCGCCATCCAGCGCGTGACCGCGCCCCACGACCCCGGCTTCGACGAGATGCCCTCCCCGGGCGCCCCGCAGGCGCTGGTGGTCGCCCCCACCCGTGAGCTCGCCGTCCAGGTGGCCGAAGACATCAAGGTCGCCGGCGCCAAGCGCGGCGTGCGGGTCGCCACCATCTACGGCGGACGGGCCTATGAGCCGCAGATCGAGGAGCTGCAGCGCGGCGTCGAGATCGTCGTCGGCACCCCCGGGCGGCTCATCGACCTGCACCGGCAGCGCCACCTGAAGCTGAAGAACGTCAACATCGTGGTCCTGGACGAGGCCGACGAGATGCTCGACCTGGGTTTCCTGCCCGACGTCGAGACGATCCTCGGCGCGCTGCCGGCCGTGCGCCAGACGATGCTGTTCTCGGCGACCATGCCGGGTCCGGTCGTCGCCATGGCGCGGCGCTACATGACCAAGCCGACGCACATCAGCGCCGCCGACCCCGCCGACGAGGGGGTCACCAAGAAGGACATCCGTCAGGTCGTCTACCGGGCCCACCACCTGGACAAGGACGAGGTCGTGGCCCGCATCCTGCAGGCCGAGGGCCGAGGACGCACGATCATCTTCACCCGCACCAAGCGGCAGGCCGACAAGCTCTCCACCGAGCTCATCGCCCGCGGCTTCGCAGCCGGCGCCATCCACGGGGACCTGGGCCAGGGTGCGCGGGAGCAGGCGCTGCGCGCGTTCCGCAACGAGAAGATCGACGTGCTCGTCGCCACCGATGTCGCCGCCCGCGGCATCGACGTCACCGACGTCACCCATGTCATCAACCTCAACGCTCCCGACGACGAGAAGACCTACCTCCACCGGATCGGCCGGACCGGCCGCGCCGGGCAGAAGGGCACCGCGGTGACCTTCGTGGACTGGGAGGACGTCCCGCGCTGGAAGCTGATCAACCGTGCGCTGAACCTCGGCATCGACGAGCCGGTGGAGACCTACTCCTCCTCGCCGCACCTGTTCACCGACCTCGACATCCCGAAGGGGACCAAGGGGCGGCTGCCGCGGCACAAGCGATCGAAGACGGGCCTGGGCGACGAGCGTCTCGAGGACCTCGGAGGTCCCTCGGCGAAGAAGGAGCGGGGTGGCTCCCGCGAGGGTCGCGGCTCCCGCTCCGGCGCTCGGAGCGAGGGCGGTTCGCGGGGCGAGGGCGGTTCGCGGGGCGGTCGGTCGCGGTCGCGTCGCCGATCGGACTCCGCAGGCGGGCAGGACCAGCAGCGCCAGGAGAGTCAGCAGAGTCAGCAGAGCTCCGGCGGTGGCTCCTCTGCCGAGGGCGGCTCGGGCGGCCAGCGTCGCCGTCGTCGTCGCCGCCGCTCCGGGTCGGGCTCCGGCTCGACAGCAGGCTCCGCGGACTGAGCTCCCGCGGGCCGGTGCGGACCTGGAGATGACGACCTTCGCCGTGGACGGTCCGTCGCTCGTGCTCGAGGGCGAGAACCTCGAGCACCTGCGGCGGCTCCCCGACGGGGCCTTCGCGATGATCTACCTGGACCCGCCCTTCAACACGGGGCGGGCCCAGCGGTCGGTCCGCACGACCTCCGTCCGGCGGCACGACGGCGGCGGACGGGTGGGGTTCGCCGGTCGCAGCTACGACACCTTCCGTGAGCTGCTGGCCGCCTACGACGACTCCTTCCCGGACTACTGGGACTTTCTGGAGCCTCGACTGCTCGAGGCCTGGCGTCTGCTGGATGACACCGGGACCCTGTACCTGCACCTGGACTATCGCGAGGTGCACTACGCGAAGGTCATGTGCGATGCGATCTTCGGCCGCGACTGCTTCCTCAATGAGATCGTCTGGGCCTATGACTATGGTGCCCGGACGAAGAAGCGCTGGCCGACCAAGCACGAGACGATCCTGGTCTATGTCAAGGATCCTCAGCGCTACCACTTCGACTCCGCCGAGGTCGATCGCGAACCGTACATGGCTCCGGGCCTGGTGACCCCGGAGAAGGCCGCCCGGGGCAAGCTGCCCACCGACGTCTGGTGGCACACCATCGTCTCGCCCACGGGTCGGGAGAAGACCGGCTATCCCACGCAGAAGCCCGTGGGGCTCGTACGCCGCATGGTGCAGGCCTCCTCCCGACCGGGCGACTGGGTGCTGGACTTCTTTGCGGGCTCGGGCACGCTGGGGGCCGCCGCTGCGGAGACCGGCCGCCGGTTCGTCTGCATCGACTCCTCACCGCAGGCGGTCGACGTCATGGCCCGGCGTCTGGGCGACCACGCCGAGGTCCACCGGGCGGATCCTCCGCCTGCTGCGTCGGCTGACATCGAGGGCCAGCGTGAGGGTGCTGCGTCATGATCGAGTTCGACCATGTCACCAAGACCTACGCGGACGGCACGACGGCGGTCCGGGACTTCAGCCTGACGGTTCCCTCCCACACCACCACGGTGCTGCTGGGGTCCTCCGGATGCGGCAAGACCACCCTGCTGCGAATGGTCAATCGGATGGTGGAGCCGACCTCAGGTGAGGTCCGCATCGATGGGGAGACGGTGTCCTCGCGACCGCCGGTGCAGCTGAGGCGCAGCATCGGCTATGTCATGCAGCACTCCGGGCTCATGCCGCACCGCCGGGTGGTGGACAACATCGCCACCGTTCCGCGTCTCAACGGTGTCTCCCGGGGTGCCGCGCAGGAGCGGGCTCGTGACCTGATGGAGTTGGTGGACCTGGCCCCCGAGCTGGCACGTCGATACCCGGCCCAGCTCTCCGGAGGGCAGCAGCAGCGGGTCGGCGTGGCACGCGCCCTGGCCGACGACCCCAACATCCTGCTCATGGACGAGCCCTTCGGCGCGGTGGACCCGCTGGTCCGGGTGGAGCTGCAGTCCCAGTTGAGGCGCCTGCAGGTTCAGCTGCGCAAGACCATCATCTTCGTCACCCATGACATCGACGAGGCACTCGCCCTGGGGGATCAGATCGTCGTGCTGCGCAGCGGCGGGGAGGTGGCCCAGATCGGCACGCCCCGGGAGCTGGTGGAGGAGCCCGCCGACGCCTTCGTCTCCCGATTCCTGGGACTGCAGGACGGACGACGGCGACTGCATGCCTCCCCGCGGGTCGGCGGCGGCTGGACGGTCGTCGACGACACCGGGAGACCGGTCGGGCTGATCGAGGGCGAGGACGGCACGGAGCCTGCGGCCCCGTCGCCAGAAGGTTGCTGATGGACTGGGCCCTGGCGAACCTGCCGCGCATCCTGAGCCTGACGGTCGACCATCTGCTGCTCAGCCTTCCCGCCGTCGCGGCGGCCTTCCTTCTGGCCCTTCCGCTGGGGCGTGTCGCCGATCGGCTCGGACGCCTGCGTGAGCCTCTCCTGGGCTCGGTGGGTCTGCTCTATGCGATTCCGTCGCTGCCGTTGTTCATCGTCCTGCCGATCCTCATCGGGACCGGGGTGCGGGACGCTCTCAATGTGACCGTCGCGCTCACGCTGTTCGGTCTGGCGCTGATGGTCCGTTCCGCCGCGGATGCCTTCGGCGCGGTCTCCCACGACGTCCGGCTGGCCGCGGTCGCGGTCGGGCAG
The DNA here is from genome assembly GCF_039534665.1 of Nesterenkonia aethiopica. NCBI lineage: Bacteria > Bacillati > Actinomycetota > Actinomycetes > Micrococcales > Micrococcaceae > Nesterenkonia > Nesterenkonia aethiopica. The sequence goes on from NZ_BAAAVT010000008.1 coordinate 137,361, forward strand.
TCCCGCTGGGGCGCCTTCCTCACAGTGGAGCTGCCTCTGGCCGGGCCTGCGCTGCTGGCGGGGCTGCGGGTGGTCTCCGTGAGCACCATCAGTCTGGTCAGCGTCTCCGCGGTCCTGGGTGTGGCGAGCCTCGGCTCCCTGTTCACCGACGGGTTCCAGCGTGGCATCGTGCCGTCCATCGCCGCCGGCATCATCATGACCGTGCTGCTCGCCGTCGTCGTGGACCTGCTGCTGGTGGGCCTGGGCCGGCTGGCGATGCCCTGGCAGCGTGCCCAGGCGAGGCGGGCCGGCTCATGACCCATCTGGTGGAGGCGCTGCAGTGGGTCCTCAGCGCCGAGTCCTGGGCGGGTCCGGGCGGTCTCGGAGTCCGCACGGCCGAGCACCTCTGGTACACCCTGCTGGCGCTGGTGCTGTCCACGGCGATCGCCCTTCCTGCCGGGCTGGTCATCGGCCACACCGGGCGGGGCCGGGCGCTGGCCGTGCTCTCCACCGGGGCCGCCCGTGCTCTGCCGACCCTGGGGATCATCACCTTGGCCGGCCTCGCGGTGGGGATCGGGCTGAAGGCCCCGATGATCGCCTTCGTGGTCCTGGCGGTGCCCTCGATCATCGCCGGCGCCTATTCGGGGGTGGAGGCGGTGGACCGCCGCGTGGTCGACGCCGCGCGCGCCCAGGGGCTCAGCCCGTGGCAGGTGCTGGTGACCGTGGAGGTGCCGCTGGGGCTGCGGCTGATCCTGGGCGGGGTGCGTCTGGCAACCCTGCAGGTCATCGCCACCGCCACCCTGGCCGCCTACGTGGGGGCCGGGGGACTGGGGCGGCCGCTGTTCCTGGGCCTGCGCAACCATGACTATGCCATGATGCTGGGAGCGTCCCTCGTGGTCATCGCCGTGGCGATCCTCGTCGACGCCCTGTTCATCGCAGCCCTACGGATTCTCAGGAGGATCCCCGGGATCCACTGAGCTCCAGGAGAGGATGGTCCCCGTGTCCTGCTCGAGCCCCGCCCCCGGCCGTCTCGGCCGTCCTGCCCTCGTCTCCGCCGCCCTGCTGGGACTCGCCGCGCTGGCTCTCAGCGCCTGCGGAGCCGAGGATCCCTTGGCGGACGGGGGCGACGACGACGCCGGCGCCGAGGGCGGAGCGCTGGTGGTCGGCTCCCAGCAGTACTACTCGAACACCATCATCGCGGAGCTCTACGCCCAGCGGCTCGAGGCGGGCGGCCACGAGGTGGACCGGCAGTTCGACATCGGCCAGCGCGAGGTCTACATGCCGGAGCTGGAGGCCGGGGACATCGACGTGTTCCCCGAATATGCCGGGAACCTCCTGCAGTACGTGGACGCGGAGGCTGAGGCCTCCGACCTGGAGGAGATCCTCGCCGGACTGGAGCAGAGCCTCCCGGAGGGGATCACCGCGCTGGCGCCTGCCGAGGCCACCGATCAGGACAGCTTCGTGGTGACCGCCGAGTTCGCACAGGAGCATCAGCTGCGCAGCGTCGGTGACCTTGCGGACGTGGATGAGGATCTGCGGATCGCGGCGAACTCGGAGTTCGAGACTCGTCCCTACGGGCCTGAGGGTCTGCAGGAGGTCTACGGGGTGGAGGTCACCCTGGTCCCGGTGGAGGACTCCGGTGGGCCGCTGACCGTGCAGGCGCTGCTCGACGGGGACGTGCAGGTGGCCGACATCTATTCCGCCGATCCAGCCATCGAGGAGAACGGCCTCGTCATGCTGGAGGACCCGGAGGATCTGGTGCTGCCGCAGAACATCCTCCCGCTGGTCTCCGACTCCGTGGGGGACGACGCCGCGGCGCTCATCGAGGAGGTCACGGCCGAACTGACGCAGGAGGAGCTCAACGGGCTCAACGCCGTCAGTGTGGACGACCAGGCGTCGGCCGCCGACGTCGCCGCCGACTGGCTGGCGGAGAAGGGCCTCGACGAGGCCTGAGCCGCGGAGCAGGGCCCGGCCTCGCCGGGGAGTCGATGGCGCGTGTCTGCGGGAGGTCTCACCCCGTCGCGCAACTCATATGAACACATGAACATAGATGACGACATATGACGTGGAATCTTCGTTTTCCGTCTGGCGTCCAGTAGCGTGGTGCTCACACCAGCAACCATCCAGAGCGGCTGAGAGATCTGGCTCGACGACGCCGCAGCAACCCGGGAGAGCCGGGTGCTAACGCCAGGAGCGATGGAGGAGCATGAGCACTGACGTGTCCGCCGTGTCCGCCCGCCGGCCGAAGAAGCGCCCGAACGGGCAGTGGAAGGTCGACGGCACCGAGCCGCTGAACCACAATGAAGAGTTCAAGCAGGCCGACAACGGGCTGAACGTCCGGGAGCGCATCGAGACGATCTACTCGAAGCAGGGCTTCGACTCGATCGACCCGGACGACCTCCGCGGCCGCTTTCGCTGGTGGGGCCTCTACACCCAGCGTCGCCCCGGCGTGCCGGCCGGGGCCCACAACTCGCTGCCGCCCGAAGAGGTGGACGACAAGTACTTCATGCTGCGGGTCCGCATCGACGGCGGCGCCCTCACCACCGAGCAGCTGCGTGTCATCGGGGAGATCTCCCGAGACTTCGCCCGGGACACCGCCGATGTGACCGACCGGCAGAACATCCAGCTGCACTGGGTGGCCGTGGAGGACGTCCCGGAGATCTGGCGCCGCCTCGAAGCGGTCGGCCTGGGCACCACCGAGGCCTGCGGAGACACCCCCCGGGTGATCCTGGGCTCCCCGGTGGCCGGCATCGCCGCCGATGAGATCATCGACCCCACCCCTGTCATCCAGGAGATCGCTCGGCTCTACATCGGCGATCCCGAGCTCGCGAACCTGCCGCGGAAGTACAAGTCGGCGATCACCGGTCACCCCAGCCAGGACGTGGTCCACGAGATCAACGACTTCGCCCTGGTGGGCGTCGTGCACCCGGAGCATGGCCCCGGCTACGACCTGTGGGTCGGCGGCGGGCTCTCCACCAACGCCCGGCTGGCCGAGCGACTGGGAGTCTTCGTCCGCCAGGAGGAGGCCGCCGAGGTCTGGCATGCCGTCACCCAGACCTTCCGCGACTACGGGTTCCGTCGCCTGCGCAACAAGGCCCGGCTGAAGTTCCTGCTGGCCGAATGGGGGCCGGAGAGGTTCCGCCAGGTCATCGAGGACGAGTACCTGGGCCGTACGCTCACCGACGGGCCGGCCCCGTCCGCCCCGGACACTCCCGGGGACCACGTCGGCGTGCACCGGCAGAAGGACGGCCGGTGCTACATCGGCGTCACCCCCACCGTGGGTCGGGTCTCCGGGACGCTGCTGATCGAGCTGGCGGACCTGCTGGAGCGTCACGGCTCCCACCGTCTGCGCACCACGCCGCACCAGAAGCTCGTGGTCCTCGACATCGCCGAAGACGACGTCGAGACGGTCTGTGCCGCCTTGGCCGAGCTGGGGCTGGATCCCCGGCCCAGCGTCTTCCGGCGCTCCACCATCGCGTGCACCGGCATCGAATTCTGCAAGCTGGCCATCGTGGAGACCAAGACCACGGCGGCCCGGACCATCGATGCCTTGGAGGAGCGGCTGGCCGACGTCGCCGAGCAGATGCCGGAGCGGCTCACCCTGCACATCAACGGCTGCCCCAACTCCTGCGCCCGCATCCAGACCGCGGACATCGGGCTGAAGGGGCAGCTGCTGCCCGACGCCGACGGGGAGAAGACCCCCGGCTTCCAGGTCCACCTGGGCGGCGGGCTCACCTTCGTGGACCGCGATGAGGCCGGTCTCGGCCGGACTGTGCGAGGGCTGAAGGTCACGGCGGAGGAGCTCGTGGACTACGTGGAGCTGCTGGTCCGCCGGTACCTGGACGGCCGACAGACGGGGGAGACCTTCGCCCAGTGGAGCCACCGGGTGGACGATTCCGAGCTGCAGAAGAGAGAGGTCGAGCTGGTATGAGCGCCGCGACCGACACCGCCCTCACCCAGGAGCTGCGCGCCCTGGCCGCCGCCGGCGCCGAGGAGCTCGGCTGGGACGCCCCCGCCGAGGAGGTGATCGGCTGGGCGGCACGGCATGTGGACACCGCCGACGTCGCCGTCGCCTGCTCCATGGCCGACGCCGTCCTGCCGGCGCTGGTCGCGAAGCAGCTGCCCGGTGTGGACGTGCTGTTCCTGGAGACCGGCTATCACTTCACCGAGACGCTGGCCGCCCGGAATGAGGTCGCCCGTCGTCTCGACGTCACCGTCGTCGACGTCACCCCGAAGCTGACCGTGGCGGAGCAGGACGCCGAGTACGGCAAGGACCTGTTCGGCAGGGACCCGGCCGCCTGCTGCCGGATGCGCAAGATGGAGCCTCTCGGGGAGGCGCTGAGCGGCTACAAGCTCTGGTTCACCGGAGTGCGCCGGGATGAGGCGCCCACCCGCGTGGACACGCCGCTGGTCACCTTCGACGAGCTCCACGGACTCATCAAGGTCAACCCGGTCGCCCCCTGGACCTTCGACGACCTGGTCGACCACTCGAACCGCCATGACCTCCCGGTCAACCTGCTGCTGCAGAACGGCTATCCGTCCATCGGGTGCCGACCCTGCACCCAGAAGGTCGCCCCGGGGGAGGACCCCCGCTCCGGACGCTGGGCCGGCAGCGGCAAGGTCGAATGCGGCATCCACACCACCACCGCCACAGGAGCCTGAGATGACCACCGCCACCGCCACGGCCCCACGGGCCGCCGACGTCGTCGACCTCGCCGGCCAGTCCGCGCTGGCCCGCCTGGAGGCCGAGTCCATCCACATCATCCGGGAGGTCGTCGCCGAGTTCGATCGGCCGGCCATGCTGTTCTCCGGCGGCAAGGACTCCGTGGTCATGCTGCACCTGGCCGCCAAAGCGTTCTGGCCCGGGAGGATCCCCTTCCCGGTGGTGCACATCGACACCGGTCACAACTTCGAGGAGGTCCTGGACTTCCGTGACCGCACCGTGGAGCGCCTCGGCCTGGAGCTGGTGGTCGGCAGCGTCCAAGAGCTCATCGACGCCGGCGAGCTCACCGAACGCGCCGACGGCACCCGCAACCCGCTGCAGACGGTGCCGCTGCTGCGCACCATCGCGCAGCGCCGCTTCGACGCCGTCTTCGGCGGCGCCCGGCGGGACGAGGACCGGGCCCGGGCCAAGGAACGGATCCTCTCGCTGCGCGACGAGTTCGGCCAGTGGGATCCGCGCAGCCAGCGCCCCGAGCTGTGGAACCTCTACAACGGACGCCACCGGCCGGGCCAGCACGTGCGGGCCTTTCCGATCAGCAACTGGACCGAGCTGGACGTGTGGCGCTACATCGCCGCCGAGGACATCGAGCTGCCTCCGCTGTACTACGCCCACGACCGCGAGGTCTTCCACCGTGACGGCATGATCCGGGCCGTGGGTCCGCACAGCCGACCCACCGCGGCGGAGCCCACCGAGGTGCTGCGCGTGCGCTACCGCACCGTCGGTGACATGTCCTGCACCGGGGCGGTGCTCTCTGAGGCCGCGGACAACACCGCGGTGCTCCACGAGGTGGCCGCCGCCACCATCACCGAACGCGGCGCGACCCGCGCCGACGACAGGCTCTCCGAGGCCGCCATGGAGGACCGCAAGAAGGACGGATACTTCTGATGACCGCCACACTGTTCCGGCTGGCCACCGCCGGCAGCGTCGACGACGGCAAGTCCACTCTGGTGGGCCGCCTCCTCCACGACGCCCAGGCCATCCTGTCCGACCAGCTCGACGCCGTCGCCCGCTCCTCCAAGGAACGGGGCTTCGGCGACGACGGCGCGGAGCTCGACCTCGCCCTGCTGACCGACGGCCTGCGCGCCGAACGGGAGCAGGGGATCACCATCGATGTGGCCTACCGCTACTTCGCCACCGATCGGCGCAGCTTCGTGCTGGCCGACTGCCCCGGGCACGTCCAGTACACCCGCAACACCGTCACCGGCACCTCCACCGCGGATGCCGTGGTGCTGCTGGTGGACGTCCGACACGGCGTGGTGGAGCAGACCCGCCGCCATCTGGCGGTCGCCCACCTGCTGCGGGTGGAGCACGTGATCATCGCGGTCAACAAGATCGACGCGGTGGACTACCGGGAGGACGCCTTCCGGACCGTGGAGGCCGACGTCGCCCGCATCGCGGCCGAGCTGCAGGCCGACGACGGGGGAGGCTCCGGCGCCACCGCACCGATCGTGGTGCCGGTCTCCGCCCTGCGCGGAGACAACGTGGTCGCCCCGTCCGCCCACACCCCGTGGTACGACGGCGAGGCGCTGCTGCCCATCCTGGAGCAGCTGCCGGACGCCGACCACGCCCGCCGCCGCACCGAACCGCTGCGGCTGCCCGTGCAGACCGTCATCCGGCCGCACTCGGAGTTCCGCGGCTACGCCGGGCAGATCGTCTCCGGGTCGTTGGCAGCCGGAGATGAGGTGCTCATCCAGCCCGGCGGCCACCGCACCACGGTGAGCGCAGTCCACCGCACGGCTCTGCAGGCGCGTGCCGCCGGTGAGGAGGCCGCCGCCGAGGGAACGGGCACCGTGGACGCTGCTGACCGGGCCGCCGCGCCCGAGTCCGTGGTGGTGGAGCTCCAGGACCAGTTCGACGTCGCCCGCGGCCACCTGCTGGCCGCGCCGGAGGCGCCCGCCGTCGAGCGCGACGAGCTGACCCTGTCCCTGGCCTGGCTGGGCGACGGGGCGCTGACCGACGGTGCCCGGGTGCTGGTCAAGCACGGCACCGAGACGGTCAAGGCACTGGTCAGCGAGGTGACCGACCGGCTCGACCTGGCCAGCCTGACCTCTCGGCCCGCGGACCAGCTGGTGCTCAACGACATCGGCACCGTGACCGTGCGGCTGGCCCGTGCCCTGCCTGTGGACGACTACGCCGTGGCCAAGCGCACCGGCGCGGTGCTGCTGATCCACCCGGAGAGCGGAGACACTCTCGCCGCGGGCATGGTGCGCCTGCCCGCCGCTGCGGACACCGAGGCCCAGGACGACGACGCCTGGTTGGCGGAGTGAGCCATGGGCCGCGTCCGCATCACCGCTGAGCAGACCACGGCCCCTGACGGCCGGGTGCTCACCCGGGCCCCCGGCCCGCGCCGGCTGCTCGCCGTCGTCGTCGGGGCCGGCACGGCCCTGCTGGTGGGCAGCACGGCCGTGCTGGCCACCACCTGGCCGCAGGAGGACGAAGAGCCCGAGGCAGTCTCGGCCGAGGAGCTCTACGCCGGTGACCAGCGGGCTGAGGAGCTGCGGCTGGGCTACTTCCCCAACGTCACCCACGCACCGGCCCTGGTGGGGCTGCAGGAGGACCTGTTCGCCGAGCACCTGCACGGCACGGCGTTCCATGCAGAGACCTTCACCGCCGGTCCGGCCGCGCTGGAGGCGCTCACCGCGGGGGCGGTGGACGCCGCCTTCATCGGTCCGAACCCGGCCATCCACTCCTACGCGCAGTCCGGCGGGGAGAGTGTGGTCGTGGTCTCCGGTGCCGCCAGCGGGGGAGTGCAGCTGATCGTCCGGGAGGGCATCGACGCTCCGGAGGACCTGGTGGGACGCGAGCTGGCGACGCCGCAGCTGGGCGGCACCCAGGATGTGGCCGCCCGTGTGTGGCTTCACGAGCAGGGCCTCACCGATGAGGTGGACATCACCCCCACGGACAACCCGCAGGTGCTGCGGCTCTTCGAGCAGGGTCGCGTCGACGCCGCCTGGGTGCCCGAGCCCTGGGCCTCCCGGCTGGTGGAGCAGGCGGGCGGTCAGGTGCTGGTGGACGAGCGCGAGCTCTGGCCCGAAGGAGAGTTCCCCACCACGGTGCTGGCGGTCAACCGCGAGTACGCCGAGGCCCACCCGCAGACGGTCAAGGACCTCGCCGCGGCCACCGACGCGGCGGTGGCCTGGCTGCAGACCTCCGAGGAGGCTGAGGTCCACAGCACGCTCAATGCGCAGCTGAGTGAGGACGTGGGCCTGGAGCTGCCTGAACCGGTGCTCACCCGGGCACTGGCCCACGTGACGTTCACGACCGACCCGGTGGCCTCGGCCTTCCCCCAGCTGGTGGAGGACTCCGTGACTGCCGGGACCGGGCACGACGTCGCCCTCGACGGGCTCGTGGTCCCCGCGCCGGTGGAGCCCGGCTCACCTGAGCCGACTGATGATTCTGAGCCGAGTGATGACTCTGAGCCGAGTGATGACTCCGCGCAGACCGATGATGACGGCGTCCCGAGCGCCGGACAGGAGGACCGATGAACGAGGCCGTGGTGTTCGACACCGTGGACAAGTCCTTCGCTGAGGGCCCCGAGGTGCTCTCGGAGGTCAGCTTCGACATCGCTGAGGGCGAGTTCGTCTGCCTGCTGGGCGCCTCCGGGTGCGGCAAGTCCACTCTGCTGAGCATGATCGCTCAGCTGGAGCGGCCCACCGGCGGCGCCATCGAGGTCACGGAGGGCGGGGCGGCCTTCATGTTCCAGGACGCCTCCCTGTTCCCGTGGCTGACCGCTGAGCAGAACATCATGCTCGCCCTGCGACTGGCCGAGGGGCGCTGCCAGATCCGCCAGCGCAAGGTCCGCCGCCAGCGGGCCGCCGAGCTGCTGGATCTGGTGCGGCTCTCCGAGCACGCCCACCGCCGCCCGCACGAGCTCTCCGGGGGCATGCGGCAGCGCGTGGCGCTCGCCCGAGCCCTGGCCCAGGAGCGGCCCGTGCTGCTCATGGACGAGCCCTTCGGCGCCCTGGACGCCATCACCCGGTCGCTGCTCCATGAGGAGCTGCTGCGCATCTGGCGGACCACCGGGCGCACCATCGTCTTCGTCACCCACTCGGTGGACGAGGCCGTGCACCTGGGCCAGCGCGTGCTGCTGCTGTCCTCCCGCCCCGGGCGGATCATCGGGGAATGGGAGGTCGCCGAGGAGGACCGTGAGGGAGCCCGTCGCGCCGTGCTGGTCGACGAGATCACCGAGCGGCTGCGGAACGAGGTGGGACGCCATGGTGGCGACACCCACTGAGGAGCACACGCGCCCCGACCCGGATCGCCAAGCTCCTGAGCAGGTCGAGCTGCTCCGACACGCGTCCTCGACCGGCTCAGGCCGTGGCCGGGGAGACGACGTCGCCGACCTCTCCCGCGGGCTCGACGCACTGGAGACAGCCGGGGGAGCGCCCCGACGGCGACTCGATCCTCAGTCGGTGCTGCTGCCGGTGGCCGCGCTCGCCGTCGTCGTCATCGCCTGGCAGCTCTATGTGATGACGGGGCACCGGCGCACGGACATGGTGCCCGGGCCGATCGACGTCGCCGGGACCGCCTGGGAGCTGTGGCGGACCGGTGCGTTCTGGGAGGCCGTCAGCACGTCCCTGGGCCGCGGTCTGGCGGGGTTCGCGCTGAGCATCCTCATCGCGACTCCCATCGGGCTGATCATCGCCCAGGTGCGGATGCTGCGCCAGGCCTTCGGACCGCTGATCTCCGGGCTGCAGGTGCTGCCCTCGGTGGCCTGGGTGCCCGCGGCGGTCATCTGGTTCGGCCTGACCGACGCGACGGTGTACTTCGTGATCTTCATGGGCGCCATCCCGTCGGTGGTCAACGGCCTCATCGCCGGTGTCCGGCAGGTCCCGCCGCAGCACCACCGGGTGGGACGGGTGCTGGGGGCGAACCGCTGGCAGATGACCACCCGCATCCTGCTGCCGGCCATCCTGCCCTCCTATGTGGGCGGACTTCGCCAGGGGTGGGCGTTCTCCTGGCGCTCGCTGATGGCCGCCGAGATCATCGCCACCGGAGGCTCCATGGGCTTCGGGCTGGGCACGCTGCTGGACCAGGGGAGGGCGCTGGCCGACATGTCGGTGGTGCTGACCGCGGTGCTGATCATCCTGCTGGTGGGGGTGGTCGTGGAGCTGCTGGTCTTCGCCCCCATCGAACGCCGGCTGCTGACGACGAGAGGACTGTTGGAATCATGACTGAGCACACCACCCCGCGCACCGGGCACGTCGCCCTCATCGGCGGAGGACCCGCGCAGCCGGATCTGATCACCCACCGGGGTCACGAGCTGCTCATGGCCGCCGACGTCGTGGTGGCCGACCGGCTCGGCCCCCGTGGGCTGCTCGACGAGCTGCGCGAGGACGTCGAGGTGATCGACGTCGGCAAGACGCCCGGGCGGCACACCGCCACCCAGGACGAGATCAACGCCCTGCTCGTGGACCGGGCGAGCCGCGGACTGCGCGTGGCCCGGCTCAAGGGCGGCGACCCCTATGTGCTCGGCCGCGGCTCCGAGGAGCGCGAGCACTGCCGACGCCACGGCATCACCGTGGAGGTGGTCCCCGGGATCACCTCGGCGGTGGGGGTGCCGGCGGAGGCCGGGATCCCGTTGACGCACCGGGGTCTGTCCCGCGGCTTCACCGTGATCACCGGACACGACGACCTCGACGTCGTCCCGCGCTCCGAGCAGCACACCCTGGTCATCCTCATGGGCGTCTCCACCCTGCGGCGCACCGCCACGCAGCTGATGGTCAACGGGCACGACGCCTCCACACCGGTGGCGATCATCGAATCCGGAGGCATGGAGGACCAGCGGGTGACCCTGTCCCGGCTGCACGCCGTCGCCGACGTGGCGGCCCGGCGCCAGGTCGCCAACCCGGCGGTGATCGTCGTCGGCGCCGTGGTGACGCTGGCCGACGACTGGCCGCAGCAGCTCGACACCGCCACACCCGCCGCCCCCGCCGCGGCGGCCCTGACCTCCCTCTGACGAATCGAAGGACTGACACCACTATGAGCACTGACATCACGCATCGCATCGCCGTGGTCGGCGCCGGCCCCGCCGGCGTCTACGCCGCCGACATCATCGCCCGCTCCGAGCAGGGCGAGCACATCGCGATCGACCTCTTCGACCGGTACCCGGCGCCCTTCGGGCTGATCCGCTACGGCGTGGCCCCGGACCACCCGCGCATCAAGGGCATCATCAAGGCCCTGCACAACGTCATGGACCGCGGCGGGATCCGCTTCATCGGCAACGTGGACTACGGCACGGACATCACCCTGGCCGAGCTGCAGCAGCACTACGACGCCGTCATCTTCTCCACCGGCGCGATCGATGACGCCGCCCTGAACATCGAGGGCATCGACCTCAAGGGCTCCTTCGGGGCCGCGGACTTCGTCTCCTGGTACGACGGGCACCCGGACTACCCCCGCGAGTGGCCGTTGGAGGCGAAGGAGATCGCCGTCATCGGCAACGGCAACGTGGCCCTGGACGTGGCCCGGGTGCTGTCCAAGCACGCCGATGACCTGCTGACCACCGAGATCCCGGACAAGGTCTACCAGGGGCTGGCGGCCTCGCCGGTGACCGATGTGCACGTCTTCGGACGTCGTGGGCCCGCCCAGGTGAAGTTCACCCCGCTGGAGCTGCGCGAGCTGGCCCACAGCCGTGACGTCGACATCGTGCTCCACGCGGAGGACTTCGAGTTCGACGAGGCCTCGGACGAGGCGATCAAGTCCAACAACCAGGTCAAGACCATGGTCAACACGCTCACCAACTGGCTGGTGGAGCAGGAGGAGCGCGACGAGGACCCGCAGCGGCAGCCGGCCTCCCGTCGGCTGCACCTGCACTTCCTGCATTCCCCCGTGGAGATCGTCTCCGGTGAGGGGGAGCGTGAGGGGCACGTGGACGCGATCCGGTTGGAGCGTCAGGAGCTGGACGGCACCGGCAACGTCCGAGGCACCGGGGAGGTCCTGGAGTACCCGGTCCAGGCGGTCTACCGCGCGGTGGGCTACTTCGGCTCCCCGCTGGCGGACATCCCCTTCGACGCCGACCGCGGCGTCATCCCGCATGAGGCCGGCCGTGTGCTCGGCGAGGACGGCGCGCCGCTGCCGGGGGTCTACACCACCGGCTGGATCAAGCGAGGGCCGGTCGGGCTGATCGGCCACACCAAGGGTGACGCCCTCGAGACGGTGGGCTGCCTGCTGGAGGATCTGCCCTCTCTGCCGGGGCGCGGAGCTGCCGACGGCGCGGCCGAGGCGGGTGACATCGTCGAACTCCTGGAGTCCCGCGGGGTGCAGACCACCTCCTGGGAGGGCTGGCTGCAGCTCGACGAGCACGAGCGTGCCCTGGGCGAGCAGTTCGGGGAGCTGCCGGACGGCACGACTCGTGAGCGGGTGAAGGTCGTGGAGCGCGACGAGATGGTCGGCGTCTCCCGGCAGGGCAGCGCCGTGCGCGTCTGAGCCGGTCCTGCCTCCTGGCGTTGAGCTGGTGCGTTCGGGCGGAAACGTCAGTGGGTGATCGTGGTCTGCTGGTACAGTGCCAGGCGGGGGTGGTCGCCGATGAGGCAGTATGTGCTGGACATCAGGGCGATGAACGGGGGCTCGCCGGGGCGGGTGGCACGGGCTCGGTACACCAGAGCCGCACAGTCTGCGCCCAGCCGGATCAGCTCCGCATCTGAGATCTCGTAGGTGTCCCAGGCGGGCGCCGCATCGAGGGAGCGCACGACGTCGTCACGGCCCAGCACCATGCCGTTGACCAGCACCATCCGCCCCTCGGGGGTCATCAGCTCGCCGTAGAACGCGCCGCCTCGGTTCTCGCACAGGGCGGTCCAGCCGTCGTGCTCCAGGGTCAGCAGGGTTGACAGATCGAGCATGAGGGCACGGTAACAGCTGGGGCACTGGCCCGGACACCCTCCGTCACCGGTGTTGCCTACGCCGGCACCCGCGCTGAGTTGGTCTGGAGTTGTGGGTACTCGACTCGATCGAGTCGAGTACCCACAACTCCAGACCAACTCACGAGAGGGAGAGGGCGAGCGGACAGGAGGGCGAGCGGGAGGGAAGGCGAGAAGGCGACAGGGGCGGGCTCCAGGGAGCCGTGGTCAGGAGGCCTGGGCCTGGGTCAGCCGCTGTGCGACCTCCAGGCGCTCCACGGCGAACTCGCCGGGGCGGTGATGGGGGCAGAAGCCGCCGTCGGGGACCTTCTGCAGGTGGGCGGCCATCTGGGCCAGCTCCGCCGGGGTGAACTCCTCGGCGCGACGGCGCTTGGCGGGCTGCTCCCGCTCGGGCCGCTCCCGCGGCTCGACCTCCAGCCCGAAGATGTCCTGCAGGGCCTGCACGTAGTCCTCGGTCCGGCCCTCGGCCGCCAGCTCCCGGGCACGGACGGTGGGGGTGTGGAGCAGCTTGCGCACGATCCGCCGCACCGCGAACTCGACCTCCTCGGCCGCGGCGGTGCAGCCATGCTGCTTCCGGACCTTCTCCATCTCCGCGTCCAGGACGGACTGGGTGTGGCGGCGCAGGGCCACGATGGCGTCGTCTGCGCTGCGTTGCTGCCGCTCGGTCAGGTACTCCTGGACGGCGGCGTCCACCACCTCGCGAGCCTGCTCCAGCGAGTCCTCGGTCTCCGCCGGGGCGGCCATCTTCACCGACTCCAGAGTGATGAGCTCGACGCCGGGCAGGTCGGCGACCTCAGGGGTGAAGTCATGGGACAGGGCCAGGTCGATGACGGTGAGGTCCTTCTCCCGGCCCTCGGGTCCGATGCCGGCCAGCGTCCGGATCTCCTGGGCGGTGATCTGCCGGTTCCCGCCGGAGCAGCCGATGATCACATCCGCCGCGGAGAAGGCCTCGGAGAGCTCCTCCATCTTCAGCGCCCGGGCTGCGGCGCCGCGCTCGGCCACGAACTGCTCGGCGCGGCCGGATCCGGAGAACACGGCGATGTCGCGCACGCCGCGCTCCTGCAGCTGGGCCAGGGAGGTCCCGGCGTAGGCGCCGGTGCCGATCAGCACCACGCAGGCGTCGCGGTAGAACGCGGCACCATCGCCGCGCATGTCCCCGGCGATGTCCAGGGACACCGAGACGATGGACCGGCCGCGGGAGCCCAGCGCGGTGCGCGCTCCCACGTCCTTGGCCGTCCGGGTGGCCGTCTCGAACAGGCGGGTGAGGTGCCCGGAGACGGTCCCGGCGTTCTGCGCGTCGGCCAGAGACTTGCGGACCTGGCCGGCGATCTCGCGTTCGCCGATGACGGCCGAGTCCAGCCCGGCGCCGACCTGGAAGAGGTGGCTGACGGCGTCGTCCTCCACCAGCGTGCGGAAGGTGGAGGCGATGGTGTCACGGTCCACGCCGGAGGTCTCGGCGACGGCGTCGATGAGCTCCTCACGACTGGCTTCCAGAGCGGCCGGATCGTCCGAGGAGGCCTCGGCGTAGATCTCGAGACGGTTGCAGGTCGCCAGCGTCACGGCAGGCACATCGACAGAACCGGCCACATCGGCCGCTCCTGAGCTGAGGATGCCGACGGTCTCGAGATCGAGGTCGGCGTGGGTAGCCACGAGGGAGAACAGAGTCACGACAGGCTCAATTCTACAACCCGTCGTAGAAAGAGGCAGAATTGGGGGCATGGCTTCTGAAACATTCTCCGGCATGGCCGCCTCCTCGCCGATGACCGCGCCCGTGCGGACCTCCGCGGTCCGCCGCGCTCAGGCGCAGGCTCAGGCCGGCGACGTCCTGCCCTCCGACCACCCGCTGACCAGCGGCGTCACCGCGGAATCCCCGCTGCTGGTGGAGTATCGCGGCGGACGCGACGCCGCCGGAGACCCCGCGCGGCCTGGCCGCCGCCCCGTGTGGTTCATGCGTCAGGCCGGCCGCTCGCTGCCGGAGTACCGCGCCCTGCGGGAAGGCACCTCCATGCTGGACGCCTGCCTGGACCCGGAGATGGCGGCAGAGATCACACTGCAGCCGGTGCGTCGCCACGACGTCGACGCGGCGATCTTCTTCTCCGACATCGTCATTCCGCTGCGCCTGGCCGGCATCGACGTGGAGATCGTGCCCAACGTGGGCCCGGTGCTGGCCCACCCGGTGCGCACCCGCGCCGATGTGGAGGCCCTCCCGCAGCTTGACGACGACGCCTTCGCGCCCATCACCGAGGCGGTGGCCCGGACCGTGGAGCAGCTGGGCTCCACTCCGCTGATCGGCTTCGCCGGAGCACCGTTCACGCTGGCCGCCTACATGGTGGAGGGGCGGCCCTCCCGGGATCACCTGGGCCCGCGCACCATGATGCACGCCGACCCCGAGACCTGGGACGCCCTGGCCTCCTGGGCCGCCGACGTCTCCGGCCGTTTCATGCGCGCCCAGCTGATGGCCGGGGCCTCCGCCGCGCAGCTCTTCGACTCCTGGGCCGGCTCTCTGGGCCGGGACGACTACGCCGCCCACGTGCAGAAGCACTCCGCCGCCGCGTTCTCCCACGTCGCCGGACTGGGCGCCCCGCTGATCCACTTCGGCACCGGCACCGGCGAGATCCTGGACCTCATGCTTCAGGCCGGTGCGAAGGCGTTGGCGCAGGGGGTCCCCGGGGACGACGAAGGAGTCTCCGGGGGGTCGCCATCGCCGGTCGTGGGCATCGACTATCGGGTGAACCTGGCCGAGGCCACGCGCCGCCTGGGTGAGCAGACCCCGCTGCAGGGCAACATCGACCCGGCGCTGCTGACCGCCGACTGGGACGTCCTCGAGGCCCATGTGCGCGACGTCGTCGCCGCCGGCGCGGGCGCGGCCGGGCATGTGCTCAACCTGGGCCACGGAGTGCCGCCGAGCACGGACCCGGAGGTCCTGACCCGCGTGGTCTCGCTGATCCATTCGATCTCTCCGGCGGAGATCGAGCCGACGCGCGCATGAGCCGCTCCGTCGCCGTCGTCGGCGGAGGGATCGCCGGCCTGGTCGTCGCCTGGGACCTGCTCCGCGGCGGCTGGCAGGTGACGCTGTTGGAGGCGGAGCCGCGTCTGGGCGGAGCCATCGGCACCCACCGGCTGGGTGGGATCGAGGTCGACGCCGGCGCGGAGGCCTTCGCCACGCGTTCGCCCGCCGTGCCGCGGCTCGTCGAGGAGCTCGGCCTGGGTGAGCAGGTCATCGCGCCGACGCCGGACGGTGCCTGGCTGCAGCTGCCGGATCTGGCCGCGCCGCTGCCTGCCACGGGGATCCTGGGCATCCCGGCCGACCCGTTGGCCGACGACGTGGTGCGCATCCTCGGGCGTGAGGCCGCGGAACGCGCCTCCGCCGATCTCACGGAGCCCGTGGAGGCATGGCGGCACCGGGAGGACATCACCGTCGGTGAGCTGGTCCTCGACCGGATGGGGCCCGAGGTGCTGGAGCGGCTGGTCACCCCCATCGTCTCCGGGGTCCATTCGGCCCGTCCGGAGGAGCTCGACGTCGGCAACGCGGCGCCCGGGCTGGTCGAGGCGATGCTGCGGGAGGGGTCCCTGGCCCGCGGGGTGGCCGCGGTGCGTGCGCAGGCACCGCCGGGGTCTGCGGTGAATTCGCTGCACGGCGGGATGGCCACGCTCATCCGGGCGCTGGAGCAGCAGCTGCGAGCCGGTGGGGCGGACATCCGCCTGCGGGAGCCTGTCACCGCGCTCGCCGGGCTGCGCGCCGCCCATGATCATGTGGTCCTCGCCGTGGACGCTCCGGCCGCCGCACGCCTGGTGGAGCCTGTTCTGGGCCCGATCGCAGCCGAGGACGCCGACGCCGACGTGCCGGGCGGCTCCGGATCCGGATCCGGATTCGGAGCCGGAGCGCCGGAGCCTCGCGGCCGCGGCGTCGCCCTGGTCTCGATGCTCCTGGACGCCCCGGAGCTGGACGGGCGCCCGCGGGGCACCGGCATGCTGGTGGCCCCGGGCGTCGACGGCGTCGGGGCGAAGGCGATGACGCATGTCTCGGCGAAATGGCCGTGGGTGGCGGATGCGCTGGGCGCCGGCCGGCATCTGGTGCGCCTGTCCTACGGACGGGTGACCGACGCCCCCGGCTCCGGAGCGCTGGGGATGCACTCGAGCGACGCGGAGCTGCTGGCTGCCGCCAGGTCCGACGTCGGCACGCTGTGCGGAATCGGTGGACTCGGGGATCGGGTCGCGGAGGCTGATGTGGTGCGCTGGGAGAAGGCGCTGCCGCAGGCCACGGCCGGGCATGCCCGGCGCATTCGGGGGATGCGCGGCGAGCTGGCCGGCTCCGCGGTGAGCGTGGTGGGCAGCTGGTTCTCTGGGACCGGTCTGGCCCGGGTGGTGCCGGATGCGCGCGCGACCGCCGCCGACATTCTCGCCACATGAGACTCGCCACATGAGACCGGGTCCGTCTGTCACGGACCACAGATTTTCTACATAATGTAGAAGAACGATCGCGCGCCGTGTCAGGCCCTCCCGATAGGGTTGGGGCGGCGCCGAGAAGCAGGAGGAGAGCATGAGCTACGGCCGCAACGCGCAGAGGACCCCGGAAGAGGTCAACAGCTCGGGCAAGGACTGGTACACCCTGTACACGGTCTTCGCCCGCACGGACAGCTCGACGGAGGCCGTCCGCGGCCCGCAGGCCGGCACCGAACAGATCGCCCCGCGGGCCCGGGAGTTCGACGACGCCGTCGCCGCCCTGGCCGAGGACGAGGTCGTCCTGCGCGGCGTGTACGACGTCTCCGGGATGCGTGCCGACGCCGATGTGATGACGTGGTTGACCGCCCACTCCGCCGAGGCCCTGCAGGCGGCGCTGCGCCGTCTGCACCGCACCGGGCTGCTGGGCTCCTCCCGCATCGTGTTCTCGGCGATGGGCGTGCACCGCACCGCGGAGTTCGCCCGCAGTCACGTGCCGGCCTTCACCCTCGGCGTGGACGCCGAGGACTGGCTGGTCGTCTACCCCTTCAACCGGTCCTACGACTGGTACCTCATGGACCCGAAGAAGCGCGGCACCATGCTGCGCGAGCACGGCATGCTGGGCCAAGAGTTCCCCTCCGTGCTGGCCAACACCACCAGCGCCTTCGCCCTGAACGACTGGGAGTGGCTGCTCGGCCTGGAGTCGCCGCACCTGACCGACCTCGTGGACATGATGCGTCGTCTGCGCGAGTCGGAGACCCGATACCACGTCCGGGACGAGACTCCGTTCTACACCGGACGCCGCCTGAAGAGCACTGACGAGATTGCTGAGGTTCTCATCTGACATGACCACCGCACCTGAGAGCATCCCCCAGGCCCCCGCCGAGGGCGAGCGCGCCGTCTACGACGCCGTCCTGCTGGCCAGCTTCGGCGGTCCGGAGGGTCAGGACGACGTCATCCCGTTCCTGCGCAACGTCACCGCCGGCCGCGGGATCCCGGACGAGCGCCTCGAGGAGGTCGCCACCCACTACCGCGCCAACGGCGGCGTGAGCCCGATCAACGAGCAGAACCGCCAGCTCAAGAGCGCGCTGGAGCAGGAGCTCGCTGAGCGCGGGATCGACGTCTCGATGTACTGGGGCAACCGCAACTGGGGCCCCTACTTCACCGACACCTTCCGCCAGATGCACGACGCGGGCCACCGTCGCGTGCTGGTGCTGGTGACCTCCGCCTACGCCGGGTACTCCAGCAACGACCAGTACCTGGAGGACTTCGAGCGGACGCTGAAGGACACCGGGCTGGAGGGCGAGCTGACCCTGGTGAAGGTCCGTCAGTTCTTCTATGACAAGGCCTTCACCCATCCCAACGCCGAGTTCCTGGCTGCCGGCGTCAAGGACGTCCGGGCCCAGCTGGAGGCGGGTGGGAAGCCCGAGGGCCGCATCAAGGTCCTCTTCGTGACCCACTCGATCCCCACGGCGGTGGCGGAACGGCAGGGTCCGGCCCGGATCAAGGAGATCTTCGGCACCGACGTCTACACCGCCCAGCACCAGGCCCTGGCCGACCACCTCATGGACTCCGTGGAGGAGGCCGCCGGGCTGGACCACCAGGTGGTGTTCCAGTCCCGGTCCGGCGACCCGCGCACTCCGTGGCTGGAGCCGGACATCAATGACCAGATCGAGGAGGACGCGGACTCCTACGCCGGTGTGGTGGTGATGCCCTTCGGGTTCATCTCCGACCACATGGAGGTGATCTGGGACCTCGACACCGAGGCCAAGGAGACCGCCGAGGAGCACGGCCTGGCCTTCCACCGGGCGCCGACCACCGGTGTGCACCCGGAGTTCGTCTCCGGTCTGGTGGACATCCTGGGGGAGTACATGCTCGACGCAGAGGGCCGTCCGCTGGCCGCCGGCGAGCAGACCGTGCCCGGTGACTGGAGCGACCTCACCGGCGACGGCGGCTGGGGCACCCCGCTGGAGGACCCCTCCGCCTGAGAGGATGGTCCTGGCACCACGCCGTGGCCGCTGCCGGAACAGGCAGCACCGATCCGCCGCGGAGGGCCTCCGCTCCACCGGGAGCGGAGGCCCTCGCCGCATGATCCGCAGGAGGACGAGTGATGGAACAGTTCCGCGTCGGCACCCGAGGCAGTCGGCTGGCGATGACCCAGACCACCACGGTGGCCCAGGCGCTGAGCGATTCCTCCGGGCTGGGCCATGAGCTCATCACGGTGCGCACCGACGGGGACATCCTGACCGGTCCGCTGGCCCAGATGGGCGGCACCGGCGTCTTCGCCTCCGCGCTGCGCCAGGCCCTGTTCGACCGCACCTGTGACGTGGCCGTCCATTCGCTGAAAGACCTTCCGGCCAAGGACCTCGACGGGCTGAGCATCGCCGCCGTGCCCGTGCGGGAGGACGTCCGTGACGCGCTCTGCTCCGCCGGGGACGCGCCGCTGACCGAGCTGCCCGACGGGGCGAAGGTCGGCACCGGCTCCCCGCGCCGTGCCGCCCAGCTGCTGGCCGCCCGCCCCGACCTGCAGATCGTAGACATCCGCGGCAACGTCGGCACCCGGCTGGCGCGGGTGCGGGGCCGGGAGGACGCCGCGGAGGTCTCCACCCAGGCGCCTGACGCCGCCCGGGGTGACCTGGACGCCGTCGTGCTCGCCGGCGCCGGCCTGCGCCGGCTCGGGCTGGAGCACCACATCTCCGAGCTGCTGGACCCGGGGGTCATGCTGCCGGCCCCCGGCCAGGGGGCGCTCGCCGTGGAGGTCCGCGCCGAGGACGCCGTCGGCCAGGCGCCGTTGGCCATGGCGCTGCAGGCCTACGACGACGCCGCCGCCCGCCTGGAGACCACCGCCGAGCGGGCGCTGCTGGCCCGGCTCAACGCCGGATGCTCCGCCCCGATCGGCGGACTCGCCCGCTTCTCCGAGGACACCGACGGGCCCGCCGTGCTGCAGCTGCGCGCCGTGGTGTGCGCACCCGACGGCTCGGCCGTCCAGCGGGCCCAGGCCGAGCTGCCCCTCGACGCGGCCGGGGGGTCGGTGCCGCGGGCCGTGGAGCTCGGCACGCAGGTGGCCGAGCAGCTGATCGCCGAGGACAGCGGGCTGCTCGCCCATGTGATCGACACCTGAGCCCCTCCGGAGGGCGGAGCGGCTCATCCTGCAGGATGAGCCCAGGTTCCACCTCTGCTCCGATGTGCCGGGGCGGCCCGTCGGCGGATGCTGGAGGCATGATCACTTCCGCTCCGCCTGTGCTGCAGGCCCACTCGCTGTCCAAGACCTATGACTCCGCCCAGGCGCTGGTCGACGCCGGGCTGACCGTCCGCCCTTCAGAGTCGGTGGCCATCATGGGCCCGTCCGGGTCCGGCAAGACCACCCTGATGCATGTGCTCTCCGGCATCCTGCCTGCGGACACCGGCGAGGTGCAGTTCAGCCCCGCGGCGGGACAGGCCCCTCTGAGGATGTCCACCATGGACGCCGAGCAGCGTGCCCGGCTGCGCCGGGAACACATCGGCTTCGTGTTCCAGGAGGGGCTGCTGCTTCCCGAGCTGACCGCCCTCGAGAACGTCGCCGTCGCGCTCATGGTCTCCGGCACGCCGCGGGCCGCGGCCGAGCAGCGGGCGGCCGGCTGGCTCGCCGCCCTGGGCCTGGCCGGATTCGAGCAGCGCCGCCCCGGGCAGCTCTCCGGCGGACAGGCCCAGCGGGTGGCCATCGCCCGGGCCCAGGTCAACGAACCGGCCGTGGTGTTCGCCGACGAGCCCACCGGGGCGCTGGACTCCGCGACCTCCGAGTCAGTGCTGGACGCCCTGCTGAGCTCCACCGTCTCCCGGGGAGCCCCGCTGGTCATGGTCACCCATGACGAGTCCGTGGCCGCCCGCTGTTCGCGGCTGATCCGCCTGCAGGACGGCCGCGTGGTCCACGACTCCGCGGAGGTGGCCGCATGAACCGCCTGTTCCTGTCTCGGCTGTTCAGCCAGCGGGAGGTCTGGACGCTGCCGGTGGCCGCCTTCACGATCTCCAGCGGCATCGCCTACATGGTGGTGGGCGGGGCGGCCTGGTTCTTCCGGATCGACGGGGAGCTGGCCGGCCTCTACATGGTGCTGGCCGCCGTCGCGCTGGTGCTGCTGACGGTGCCCATGGTGCTCCTCATGGCGTCTTCTGCGCGGCTGATGGCCCGCCGTCGGGACGAACGGCTCTCCAGCCTGCGGCTGCTCGGAGCCTCCGGCCGTCAGCTGCGCGGTCTGGCGCTGGCCGAGTCCGCGGTGCTGGCGGTCGCCGGCGTCGTCGGTGGGGCCGTCCTGTACCTGGCGCTGATGCCGCTGGTCGGGCTGCTGCCCTTCGCCGGCGAACGCATGGGGGTGGACGGGCTGTGGATGGGCCCGCTCATGCTGGGGGGCACCGCGGCCGTGCTGGTGCTGGTGGCGGTGGCCAGTGCGGCGGTCGGGATGCGACGCATCGAGATCACGCCTCTGGGCGTGCGCACCCGCACCCTGCCGGCCCGCGTCCACTGGGTACGCCTGCTCCTCGCCGGTGCGGGTTTTGTGATCGCCCAGACGCTGGCTCAGGTGTTGGGCGTGGGGTCCATGGCCGTGGTGCTGACCATGGTGCTGGCGGCGATCGCGGTGCCGTTGGTGGCGATCCACCTGCTGGGGCCGTGGGTGCTGAAGATCGTCACCGGCTGGCAGCTCCGCCGGGCGGGGACGGCGGAACGGCTCATCACCGCGCGCAGCGTGCTGGAGTCGCCGCAGCAGATGTGGCAGCAGGTCGGCGGCGTCGCGATCACCACCTATGTGGGGGTGATCGCCGGCGCCGGGATGGGCCTGGCCTCCCTCGGGGCGAGCGGCTCGGTGGACCCCACGGACCTGATGCTGCTGGGTGATGTCCAGCGCGGCGTGCTGCTGACGCTGGCGGTGTCGTTCGTGATGACAGCCTGCGCGGTGGGCATCAGCCAGACCGCCCAGGTGCTGGACCGGCGGGACCTGTACTCTTCGCTGGCCAAGATGGGCTTCGAACTGCCCCAGCTGGCGGCCATCCGCCGGCTGGCGGTGATGCGCTCGCTGCTGGCGGTGGTGCTCATCGCCGTGCTGGCCGCGGCGACGACGGCGCTGCCGCTGGTGGGTGCTGCGGTGCTGCTGGCTCCGGCCTCAGCCGCCACCGTGGCCGGTGTGCTGGTGCTCGGTGTGCTGGTGGTGCTGCTCGGCGTGCTCGCCAGCCGACCCACGCTTCGTCGGGTCATCGCCGTCTGAGGAGACGGCCTCGGACTGAGCGGGCCGCTGCGGACTGGGCCGTCCTGGACCGATGCCACTAGGCTCGGAGAGGCCCTGTCCGCCGACCACTTCTCAGGAGTCGCTGTGCGCATCGTCCTCACCCGCTGGCCCCATCAGGCCGGGCAGCTGGAGGCCGGGCTGCGCGAGGTCGGGGTCGACGTCGGGTTCCTCCCGGTGACCGAGCAGCGGCTGCCGCAGGACCTCGGGGAGCTGCAGGCCGCCGTCGCCGACCTGGCCGCGGGGCGTGTCGACTGGCTGCTGCTGACATCACGCACCACCGTCTGGGCTCTGCAGCAGGCGGGCTGGGACGGCACTGTGCCGTCGGGGACCAGGATCGGGGTGACCGGGTCTGGCACCGCCCAGGCTCTGCCCCGCGGATCCGAGGACGTGTGGATGCCGCACCGCGAGGCCAGCGCTGCGGGAATCCTCACCTGCCTCCCGGACGCTGAGCCCGGAGAGCGGGTGCTGCTGCCGCAGTCGGCGCAGGCCCGGCCGCAGCTGGTGGAGGGGCTGAGAGCCTCCGGTCGTGACGTCACCCAGGTGACGGCCTATGAGACGGTCAGCAGGGTGACGGACGGGGGTCTCCCGCCGTCGCAGGACCCCGGGGCCCTGGGGCCGGGAGATCTCACCGACGCCGACGTCATGCTGGTCACCAGTTCGTCAGCGGCCCGGGCGTGGTCGCAGCTGAAGCTCGCCGACGGCGTGAGGCCACGGCTGCTGGCGATCGGGCGGCCGACCGCCGTCACGCTGGCTGAGCTGGGGCTCCCGGCACGCACCTTGGACGGGGTGTCGGCCGGCGCGGTGATGCGCGCGCTGCGGCGAGGGTGAGGGGCGTGCCGTCGTCGGGATGGGGCCCGGGCGCTGTGCGCGAACACTCAGGGCAGCTGACGGCAGCGCTCCGGCCGCTTCACTAGAATGGGCGGGGATGTCGCTGGCAGTGCCGCCGCATGTGCCGGGTGTCCCTCGGACCAGTCCGCCGTGTCCTGTCCACCAGACCCCAGGAGTTCCTGCGTGAGTTTCCCCGCCCGCCGCCCGCGTCGCCTGCGCCGCACCCCTGCACTCCGCCGCCTGGTGGCCGAGACCCGGCTGCACCCGGCCGATCTGATCCTTCCGGTGTTCGTCCGCGAGGGGCTCACCGAGCCCAGCCCGATCAGCTCCATGCCCGGGGTGGTGCAGCACACCGAGGCCACGCTGCTCGAGGCCGCCGATGAGGCGCGTGAGCTGGGCCTGGGCGGGATCATGCTCTTCGGAATCCCCGCCGTCCGTGACGCCTCCGGCACGGCATCCCTGGACCCGGAGGGCATCCTGAACCGCAGCATCCGGGCGGTGAAGGAGCGTGTGGGGGAGGAGCTGCCGGTGATGAGCGACCTCTGCCTGGACGAGTTCACCGACCACGGCCACTGCGGGGTGCTCACCGCCGACGGGGCGGTCGACAATGACGCCACGCTGGAGATCTACGCGCAGATGGGTGTGGCCCAGGCCGAGGCCGGCGCCGACGTCGTCGCGCCCTCCGGCATGATGGACGGCCAGGTGGCGGTGATTCGCCAGGCGTTGGACGACGCCGGCCACCAGGACGTGCCGATCCTCGCCTATTCGGCCAAGTACGCCTCGGCCTTCTACGGTCCCTTCCGGGAGGCGGTGGACTCCCAGCTCTCCGGGGACCGACGCACCTACCAGATGGACGCGCCCAACCGGACAGAGGCGCTGCGCGAGGCGGAGCTGGACATCACCGAGGGTGCGGACATGATCATGGTCAAGCCCGCCACCGCCTACCTGGACATCCTGGCCGACGTCGCCGAGATCAGCGACGTGCCCGTGGCGGCCTATCAGGTCAGCGGTGAGTACGCGATGATCGAGGCCGCCGCCGCCCAGGGGTGGATCGACCGCCGGGCCGTGATCCTGGAGTCCATCACCGCCATCCGCCGCGCCGGCGCCACGAACGTGCTGACCTATCACGCCGCCGAGATCGCCGGCTGGCTGCGCGAGAATTCCTGACCTGTAGACCCTGTGATGCGAGAGGACTCCGTGACGAACCCCCAGACCAACCAGCAGCTCTTCGACTCCGCCCGCGACCTGATGCCCGGCGGGGTGAACTCCCCGGTGCGGGCCTTCGGCTCGGTCGGAGGGACCCCGGCGTTCATGGTCTCCGCCGAGGGGCCCTACCTCACCGACGCCGAGGGCACGCAGTACGTGGACCTCGTCGGCTCCTGGGGGCCGGCGCTGCTGGGGCACAAGCACCCGCAGGTCATCGAGGCCGTGCACGCCGCCGTCGACGCCGGCCTGGGCTTCGGCACCTCCCATCCCGCCGAGACGCGACTGGCCGAGCTGGTGCGCTCCCGGGTTCAGGATGAGGCCGGGCGCGGCGCGGAGATGATCCGCATGGTCTCCACCGGCACGGAAGCCACGATGACGGCCATCCGCCTGGCCCGAGGCGCCACCGGACGGAACCTGGTGATCAAGTTCGCCGGCTGCTACCACGGGCATTCGGACGGGCTGCTGGCCGCCGCCGGCTCAGGCGTGGCCACCCTGGGGCTGCCCGGCTCGGCCGGGGTGACCGAGGCGCAGGCCTCCGAGACCATCGTGATCGAGTACAACGACCGCGCCGCCCTGGAGCAGGTCTTCGCCGAGCGGGGCGACGACGTCGCCGCCGTCATCACCGAGGCCACCCCGGCGAACATGGGCGTGGTGCCCCCGGGGGAGGGCTTCAACGCCTTCATCCGGGAGATCACCTCCCGGCACGGTGCGCTGATGATCTTCGACGAGGTCATGACCGGCTTCCGCATCACCGAGGCCGGGTACTGGGGCGCCTCCGGCCGGGTGGAGGGCTGGCTCCCGGACCTGTTCACGTTCGGGAAGGTCATCGGCGGGGGGCTTCCCACCGCCGCGGTGGCCGGACGGCGCGAGATCATGGAGCACCTGGCGCCCACCGGGCCCGTCTACCACGCGGGCACGCTCTCCGGAAACCCGGTGGCGATGGCCGCCGGTGTGGCCACCCTCGAGCACGCCACCGCGGAGGTGTACCAGCACATCGACCGGCAGGCCGACGTCGTGGCCTCCGCCTTGGGAGAGGCGCTGGACGCCGCCGGGGTGGACCACTCCATCCAGAAGGTCGGCTCCCTGTTCTCCGTGGCCTTCGGCACCTCGGCCACCGGAGTGAGCAACTACGCGCAGGCGCAGGCCCAGGAGGCCTTCCGTTACGGGCCGTTCTTCCACGCCATGCTGGAGGCCGGCGTGTACCTGCCGCCCAGCGTGTTCGAGGCCTGGTTCCTCTCCGCCGCCCACGACGACGTTGCCGTCCAGAGGATCCTCGACGCCCTGCCGAAGGCGGCCGAGGCTGCCGCCGCCGCATAGACAGATCGAGTGGCCACGAATCACCGGATCTCCGGGGTGACACGCCGTGTCAGAGCCCCAGATGCCGTGATTCGTGGCCACTCGTTGTTCTGCGGGCTGCGTCAGCTCGCCGACCGGCGGATGGTGCCGTACTTCAGAGCGGACCAGAAGTCTCCCCGCACGTAGCGCTGCTCCGGGTCCGGGTCGAAGTCGAAGCTGCGCGCCTGGCCCTTGCTCAGCGCCTCGGCCACCAGACGCCGCCGGCGCTGGCTGGCTCGGACCTGGTCTTCGAGCGTGGCGAGGTCGTAGCGGGTGTCCAGCTCACCGCGCAGGGCGGTGACGACGTCGGCGTAGGCCGGGTCGTCGGCCACATTGCGCAGTTCGTCAGGATCGGCCTGCAGGTCGAACAGCTGATCCGGGTCGCCGGGGCAGGTGATGAACTTGTGCGGCCCACGGACGATGGTCAGCTGCGGGCGCACGGTGCCTTCGGCGAGATACTCGATGACGACGTCCCGGCTGTACGGGTCGAGCTCTCCGGCGGCCTCCTTCTGGGCGATCTCCAGCATGGAGTCCCCGCGGGTCTCTGCCGCGGGGGCCTGCCCCAGCTGCAGCAGCGTGGGCATCAGGTCCAGCAGGGAGACCGGGGTCCGGTATCGGCCCTTCTGCACCAGGTGCTCCGGTCCGTGGATGATCATCGGGACTCGTGCGGACTGCTCGTAGGGGGACATCTTGTACCAGAGGCCCTTCTCACCGAGCATGTCGCCGTGGTCGGAGGTGACGATGATGACCGTGTTGTCCATCAGCCCCAGCTTCTCCAGCTGCGCCCGGATCCGTCCTACGTGGTCGTCGATGTAGCTGACGGCCGCGTAGTAGGCGTGACGGGCCCGCCGCACCTCGTCGATGCCGGGGTCCCGGAGGTCGAAGCCGCTCATCGCCCGCAGCCGGTGGCTGTGCGGGTCGGAGGCCGGGTCCGGGACCTCCGGATGGGCGGGGTCCGGGATGTCTCCGTCGCCGAACCGGTCCCAGTGCTCCTGGGGCGGCTCGTAGGGGTCATGCGGGTGGATGAAGCTGGACACCATCAGGAACGGCCGAGCCTGCTCTCCGTGGGCTTCGGCCCACTGGCGGGCCCGGACCCGGTCGTTGAGATGGCGCAGCGTGCGGAAGGCCACCTCGTCGTCGAAGTCCTGCTGGACCGAGGCTTCTGAAACCCCGGCGTCGAAGACGGCCTCGGCGTCGTGGTACCACTGCAGCTTCTGGTCGAAGGGCAGGTCCCAGTCCGGGACCATGTCCAGGTCCGCCGGGTAGACGTCGGTGGTGAGCCGCTCCTCGAATCCGTGGTGCTGGTCGGCGCCGATGAAGTGCATCCGGCCCACCAGGGCGGTGTGGTAGCCGGCGTTGCGCAGGTGGTGCGCGAAGGTCGGCTCGGAGGAGGCGAAGTCATCGCCGTTGTCGAAGCAGCCCAGCTCGGAGGGCATGGTGCCGGTCATCATCGAGGCACGGGACGGCGCACACAGCGGAGTGTTGCAGTAGGCCCGGTCAAAGACCGCGCCCTCTGCGGCCAACGCGTCGATGTGCGGCGTCTTGGCTGCCTCGTCGCCGTAGGCGCCCAGGGCCTGGGCGGCCATCTGGTCGGCCTGGATGACCACGATGTTCGGAGGGGAGACGGTAGCTCCGTCAGCAGGGGGAGACACGGTTCCGTCGTGGTGGGAGACGTGCTCTTCAGTCATCCTGCATCCCTCCTTCTGGGTCTGCGCGTGAGTGTGGACGCCCGTGGAGGCACGGGCCGTGGCCAGCGTACATGTTCGCGATGGTTAAGGTGGTGGGGATGGCTTCGACAGATGATGCACCCACCTGCTGCGCCGCCTCCCGTGGGGCGTCCGGTCCTGCTTCTCCCGCGGCTTCTGATGTCTTATCCGACGACGGCGGTGCGGTGGGCTCTGCCGTCCCAGGCCCCGGCAGAGCTGAGCTGAAGGCACTGGCCTCCGAAGCTCCAGGCGAGTTGGCCCTGGTGGGGCTCGACGGCGGGGCATTCCGGATGGGCAGTGAGGATGCGCTGGCCTACCCGCAGGACGGGGAGGGACCGGTGCGGTCGGTGGAGGTGGAGCCCTTCGCGATCTCGGCGACCACAGTCACGGTGGCGGAGTTCGCGGTGTTTGTGCTGGCCACCGGGCACGTCACCGATGCCGAGCGGTGCGGAGACTCCCTGGTGTTCGCCGGGAAGCTGGCGCCCCAGGCGGCTGAACGGCTGCCTCGGGTGGCGGAGGCTCCCTGGTGGTGTCAGGTGCCGGGGGCGACGTGGTTCGCGCCGGAGGGTCCGGGGTCCTCGGTGCGCGGCCGAGAGGATCACCCGGTGACTCATGTCTCGCAGCGGGATGCGGTGGCCTATGTGGACTGGTTGGGCGCCCGGCTGCCTACGGAGCAGGAGTGGGAGTTCGCCGCCCGCGGGCGTCTGGATCAGCAGCCCTACCCGTGGGGCGCGATGCGCGACCCAGACGGTGTGCGGCGGATGAACATCTTCCCGGGCACCTTCCCGGATGAGCCGGGCGGCCCGGTGGGGACGGTTCCGGTACGGTCCTTCGAGCCGAACGGCTACGGACTGTTCAACGTGACCGGCAATGTGTGGGAATGGACGGCGAGCAGGTGGTCTGGCGAATCGGATGAGCCGGTGATGCGCGGCGGCTCGTACATGTGCCACGAGTCGTACTGTCGGCGGTACCGGACCTCGGCCCGCAGCTCCGCGACGGCGGACACGTCCTTGGGGCATGCCGGGTTCCGGGTGGCGTTGAGTCGGTGATCTCGGGGCCGGAGCGGGGTCTGTGGCGTCGGGGTGATGAGGTCAGGTGAGTTCGGAGTGTTTCTGGGGGTCGTGGGAGATCACGGACTGCAGCGGTGCGACGGCGAGTGTGGCGATGGCCAGGCAGGCGAGGGCGTAGCCGACGTGGCTGTTGAGGGAGTCGCGCAGATGCGGAAGCACCCACATGAGCACGGCCATGAGGGCGGCCGTAAGGGCCATCATCGGCATCGCGGCGCCGGTGAGGCGCGTGGCGCCGTGGGAGCGCATCCAGTAGTGGATGGACCCGATCACGGCACCACCGAAGAGGACGGTGTTCAGGAGAAACAGGATCCAGTAGCCGGTTGAGCGGTCTTCGGAGAGAACCGGCAGGGACCCGTGGCCGAAGAAGAAGGCGGTTGCGGAGACTGTCAGCAGAAACGCGGCCCAGCCGTCATGGGGCGCCCCGAGCGCGGGCTTCTCCGGGGAGGCGTCCTGAATCTGTGCTGTCTGTGAATCAGCCATGGAACCACCTCATCACATGGGCCAACTCGGGTCCACGACGGCGTCCGGGCGGGTCTTGCGGAAGTACTCCTGCAGGGACGCGGCCTGTTCGGCCTTCCAGCCGATCTGCAGCTGATGAAGGTCCGC
This sequence comes from Nesterenkonia aethiopica, assembly GCF_039534665.1. Taxonomy (NCBI): domain Bacteria; kingdom Bacillati; phylum Actinomycetota; class Actinomycetes; order Micrococcales; family Micrococcaceae; genus Nesterenkonia; species Nesterenkonia aethiopica. The sequence continues at coordinate 166,368 of NZ_BAAAVT010000008.1, forward strand.
TGCGGGGATCTGGATCTGCGGGTATTGAGCGGCCAGGGCGTTGCCGACCTCGACGGCGGCCCAGGCGTCCGGGGCGGCCGAGTGGGCGTCGTCGAGCTCCACCTGATAGTGCGTGGAGAGGTGGCCCAGCGTGCGCTTGCCGCGTCGGAACTGATCGACCTGCTTGTCGATGACCAGCGGGTCGATGACCGGGAGGGCGGTGGGGAAACCGACGCCGTGGCGCTGAGCCTCCTGGGCCAGGACGGTGAGGTCATAGGGGGCGTTGAAGATGACTACCGGTGTGCCCGAGGCGAACTCCTGGGAGAGCGCGTAGACGATCTGGGGGATCGCTTCGGCCGCCAGTTGGCCCTCGGCCTGTGCCCGTTCGGTGGTGATGCCGTGGATGGCGGTGGTCTCGGCCGGGATCTCCACACCCGGGTTCACCAGCCACTCCTGCACTCGGACGGAGGAGGCGGGCGCGGTCAGGCCCGGGGAGACTTCGTCGTGAGGTTCGAAGATCACCACGGCGGCAGAGACGATCCGGGCGACCCGGGGGTCACGAGAGGTCGTCTCCAGGTCGAAGCCGACCCGGCGGCCCAGGTGCCAGGAGTCGCCGTTGGCGGGGAGGTCGAAGAGCATCGGGTTGTCCACACCTCCACACTATCTCGGGGGTGTGACACGGCTGATCGCGGCGTGCCGCGATCGGAGGACGACACTCCTGAGTTCTCCACAGGCCAGGACATGAGGGCCCATGCGATGGCCGGTGTCGCTAGGGTGTGATGGTGGCAGAACTGAACGACTCATGGAGAGTGACGTGAACGGAGCAGGACGAAAGGTCGCGCAGAGGCGAGTGGGGTCGCTGAGCATGGCAGTGGTATGCGGGCTGCTGCTGACGGGGTGCGGGCCGTCTGATGAACCTGAGGGGGCGGAATCGACGGCCTCGACGGAAACCGATCAGGTGGATGAGGGCAGCGAGAGCGGCGAGGTGACGGAGGAGGCTGCGGAGGCTGAGCCGGAGCCGGAACCGGAGCCGGTGCCGGCGTCCTCTGAGGGCCCGGCGGAGAACTGGCCCGAGCCTGAGATTCCCGATGAGGTGTATCAGGAGACCGGGGATGGGGCGATCGCCATGCTGGAGCACTGGGTCGAGACTCGCAACTACTTGCAGCTCACCGGAGATGACGAGCCCATGTGGGAAATCTCATCTGAGGACTGCGAGCACTGTCAGAACGTGACGGAGCGGATGACCGGGGTCTACTCGAGTGGAGACAACTGGTACGAGAGCGAAGGATCGTCCATTGACAGGGCCTTCGCAACCAACGTCGTCGATTCCCGCGCTTACGTCGCATTCGAGTTTTACGAGGGGATCTTTGTCGCTTACAAGGATGGCGACGAGCTGGGTGAAGGTGGCGGCACGACCTTCGAGGTTGCTGAAGCCGCCCTCGACTTCATTGACGGACGCTGGGAGCTCCAGGAAGTCAACGTCGAACCTTCGGACGATTAAAAGTGCATGGCTGGCGGGAGCAGCACTTCAGAAGTCAGATGATCATGCGAAGGCTATTCTCGGGAACGTTGATCTTCATGGTGGCAACCGGCATGCTGTGGGGCGTTGCTCATGCCTCAGCATCGCCACCGGGGGCTGAGGAGTTCTTCGGCGATGCCTCCGAGGACACATTCGAAATCCGCGGAGTCCGGGACGTGAATCCGGATGACTCTGGAGATGCGGCGCCTGACGGCGACGGAAACGAATCCGGCACCCCGGAAGACACCAATTCGGACGGCGGGCTATCGCCTGTGCGTGATCCGGCAGCGGCTGATGAGCAAACGGAACTAGACGTCAACGCGTACTGTGCGAACGAGGTAGGAGCAGCCCTGGAAGACTGCCGTGAGGTACTGAGCCGCCTGTGTTACAACCAAGGTCAAAATGTGGGGTCTGTCGAGGACGATCAGGGCAATGCAGGCCTCCGGTGTGTGACCACTGGCGGGATCATCGGTGATGACGACGAGGAGGATGACGTCGTCGACCTTCTCGCCCAGCTGCCGGGTGCCGTCGAGGAGGAGTTCTCGACTCTGCAGATCGACGGCGGCTCGGTGTCCTTCGAAGAGTCGCTGCTGGGTTTCGGGTACCTCAATCGGCACACGCACATGTTCGCGGACGTGGAGGAACAGATCGTCGAGACGGAGCTGCTGGGCTTCGACGTGGAGATCCGCGCGATGCCTGAGAGCTTCCAGTGGGACTACGGCGACGGGAACCAGCGCACCACCTATCAGTCAGGCGAGCCGCTGCCGGAGTACTGGGCGGGTGAACCGGTGGACAAGACGGATGCCGAGACGCCGACCAGCCATGTGTACACCGAGACCGGGGTCTTCGACGTCACTCTGACCACGACGTTCTCCGGCCAGTACCGCGTCGACGGCGGAGAGTGGGTCGTGATCCCGGGGGCCTCGGACGTCGCCTCGTCGCCGGGGGAGGCCGACATCTGGCGACAGTCCAGCCGCAATGTCTCGGGTCCTTGCCGGAGCCAGGAGGAGTGGGGTTGCAACGGGCCGGTGGAACTGGATCCCGGAGACAGGCCGCCCAAGATCTTCCAGGATCAGTATGACGAGCACGGCAACTGGATCGGCGAGCATCCCTGATTCCCGGAATCACCTGGCTCTGTTCCTCCTGAACCAGACATGTCACACCCCTCTGATTGAATGAGTGGCATGGAGTTCGATGCGTCCCAAGGTCAGGTCCTCGCCGCAGTCGCCGAGCCCGGACACGGCCCCGTCCTGGTTCATGGGGGCCCTGGCAGCGGCAAGTCGACGTTGACCGCTGAACTGGCCCTGCGGCATCTGGAAGCCGGCCTGGACTCGCACCGGCTCCTCGTGCTCTCGCCGACTCGGGCGTCCTCGGCGGCGCTGCGGGACGAGATCGAGACCTCCTGGGCGCGCCGCGACAGCACCGGTCGGGGCGGGTCGCTCTCGGAGCAGCCGTCGCGGTCCTTCGCCTCCTACGCCTTCTGGCTCCTCGGCGAGGCGCGACGCCGGGAGATCCTCTCTTTCCGAGCCCGGCAGCCACGCCTGCTCTCCGGTGCTGAGCAGGACAGCATCATCCGGGAGCTGCTCGCACCGGATCCCACCACGGGGCTGGCCGCCGCCCACTGGCCCCCCGCGCTGCGTGAAGCGGCAGGCACCGACGGTTTCCGCAAGGAGATCCGTGAACTCTTCGACCGGGCCGCCGAGTACGGGGTCTCCCCGGACCAGCTGCGTGCGCTCGCAGACGCCTGCGGCCGCCCTGAATGGCGGGCCGCTGCGGACCTCTATGAGAGCTACCGCGAGGACCTCGACGCCGGTTCCAACGCTGACGCTTTCGACCCCGCCGGGCTGATCAACGAGGCCTGTAACCTGCTGGAGGAGAATCCGGAGTTCCTCCACGATGAACGGGTCCGGCTGCAACGGGTGGTCGTCGACGACGTCCACGAGGCGACCCCCAGCGTGTTCCGTCTGCTGCGACTCATCGGAGCAGGCCAGGACGTGATCGCCTTCGCCACCCCAGAGACTGCGGTGCAGGGGTTCCGCGGCGCTCGCCCCGACAAGCTGCGCAGCTGGACGATCGCCCCGCAGCGCCTCACCGCTGAAGCGGCAGAACGCAGCGGCATGACGCTCAACCCGGAGACGGACCTGGAGATCGACGGCGTCGTGCGGCGCAGCGTCTCCGGAGCGATGACCCCAGACCCGCACGGCGGACTCCCCGGCGCAGCCCCCTCAGTGATGGTGCTGCGGGGGAATCACCGCATCGCCCCCGAGGTGGGCCGCGCCTACGCGCGAGCAGTCCGTCGCCTCGCTCCCATCGGCCCCCAGGAGCCCCGCCAGCCTTGGCTGAAGCTCCTGGGCGACGGCACCGACACTGCGCCGCACGCCGCACCCGGCTCCTGCGCTGTGGAGATCGTGCCCCAGGATTACCTGGCCGAGCAGTTCGTCCTCCAGGAGGTCCTGGACCGACACCACCGGGCCGGCGTGCCGTTCGATGAGATCGCGGTCATCGCGCGCAATGGGGCCATGCTGCAGCGTCTGGTGCGCATGTTCCAGGCCCAAGGAGTCCCCGTCCGGCAGTCCATGAGCGATGTGGTCCTCAACCAGGAGCCTGCTGTCCATCCCTTGCTGAGGATCCTCGACGTCGTCGCCGATCCCGAGGCGCAGCCCGTCGAGCTGCCAGAGGCGCTCACCCTGCTGACCAGCCGCTACGGGGAAGCCGACTCCATGACCCTGCGCAGCCTGCGCCAGGTGCTGCGACAGCAGGAGCGACGCAGTGCCATCGGCGAGCCGCGCAGCTCGGACGAGCTGCTGTGTGCGGCCATCAACACCCCAGAGGACCCGGTCGTCGCCGCAGTGCAGGCGCAGGAACGTTACCGCCACCTGACTCGGGGCGCCGTGCGCATCGCCGCCATGAGCCAGTCCGGGCGAGCGGCCTTCGGTGCTTCCGTCGGGCCCGAAGAGCTGCTGTGGGCGATCTGGGACGCGGCCGGGGTCAGCGCCCACTGGGCTGGTGTCTCCCGCAAGCCGACCGCCGAAGGGAGGGTCGCGGATCAGGACCTGGACGCTGTCATGGCGCTGTTTCAGGCCGCTGAACGCTTCGCGGACCAGAACCCGGGAGCAACGCCTCAGGCGTTCGTGGACCACATGGAGCGCCTCGAGCTGCCCATGGACACTCTGGCGAAGACCTCCGCCGGGGATCAGGCGGTGGAGGTCCTCACCCCGGCCAGTGCGGCCGGCCGCGAATTCGACACGGTCATCCTCACCGGACTCCAGGAGGGGGCCTGGCCCAACCTCAACCCCCGCGGTCAGCTTCTCGGCGGGGGCCAGCTCGTCGACGTCGTCGAAGGCCGCACGGACACCTCTGCACAGTCTCCGCTGGTGAAACGCATGTCCGTGCTGCAGGACGAGTACCGGCTCTTCGCCTCCGCCGTCTCCCGCGCCAAGCGCCGGCTCTTCGCCGTCGCCGTCCACGGGCAGGAGGAGAGCCCTTCGATGCTGCTGGACCTGGTGGTCCCCCCGAATGAGCGCACGGCCCGCGGATCGGCCATCCCACGGCCCATCACCGCCCCGCGGCTCATCGCGGAGCTCCGCCGCCACCTGGAGCACAGCTTCCAGCGCGAGCTCGATGGCGCCACCGCCTCACCGGCGGATGAGCAGGAACGTGAGGCCGCCGCCCGGGCGCTCGCACGGCTGGCGCACGACGGGCTCACCGGAGCCCACCCGGACCAGTGGTGGGGGCTCCCTGAACTCAGCACCGAGGATCCGCTGCTCGGCCCCGAGGACGTCGTGCGGGTCTCACCCTCCAGCGTGCAGACCGCCGTGGAGTCCCCGCTGCAGTGGTTCACCAGTGCCGCCGGGGGAGTGGAGGCCACCGATTTCAGTCGTATGCTCGGCTCTCTCATCCACGAGATCGCCGAGCATCACCCGACCGAGACGGAAGTGGACGTGCTGCTCAAGGAGCTCGAGCAACGGTGGCACAGCCTCGGCCGGGACGAGGGTTGGGAGGCTGAGAGGGACCGCCGTCGGGCCGAGACCATGATCGGCAAGCTCGCCCAGTACTTCCGGGCCGCCCAGCAGGAGGGCCGCGAGGTCGAAGCCCGCGAGCTGCAGGTCGAGGCCACCCTCGAGGTACCCGTGCCCGAGGTCCAGCACACTGACGAGGACGGTGCCGTGACTCCGGAGGCTCGGCCTGACCTGACCCGTACGGTCCAGATCCGCGGGGTGATCGACCGAGTCGAGCGGACCGCCGACGGGAAACTGTTCGTCATCGATCTCAAGACCGGGCGCGGCAAGCCCACCAAGGATGACATCGTCACCCACGCCCAGCTCGGGGCCTACCAGTTGCTGGTCTCCCTGGGAGCGGTGGATCAGGCCCTGACCAGCGCGGCAGGAGAGGACCAGGGCTCCGGCACAGCACGGCCCGAGCGACCTTCCGGCAGCCTGGGTGCGGCCCTGCTGCACGTGGGGACCGGGGTCAAGAAGATCGATCTCCAGGGCCAGACGGCATTGGGGGAGGGAGACAGCTGGCCCTTGGAGCAGGTCACCCTGGCGGCTCAGGTGATGTCCGGGGCCCGGTACGACGCCTTCCATGCCTCCCAAGGACGGGGCTGCCGGATCGGCGCCCTCTGCCCGCTCTGCACTGACGCGAAGCAGGTGACCCAGCCATGAATTCGTCCTCTCTCGCCACAGGAGATACCGTGCCCGACGCAGACTCCGCTGCCCGTGTGGCCACCGTCCGCCACAGCGCCCGGGACATCGCCGACGCACTCCAGCGGGACACCCCGCCGGAGAAGCGTCTCTATCCCACTCCGGAGCAGCAGGACGTCATCGAAGCCGGCCTTGATCCGATGCTCGTGGTCGCCGGCGCCGGCTCGGGGAAGACCGCCACGATGGCGGACCGGGTCGTGTGGCTGGTCGCCAACGGCCTCGTTCGGCCCGATCAGATCCTCGGAGTCACCTTCACCAAGAAGGCCGCCGGTGAGCTCAAGGAGCGTATCACCGGGCGGCTGCGTCAGCTCATCGAAGCGGACCTGATCGCCCCCGAGGACATCGTCCCTCCGGAGCTTGTCGACGACGCCCGGACCCAGTCGATCTCGGAGCTGCTGACCCCGGCGGTGTCCACCTACCACTCCTACGCCAACACCCTGGTAGGAGAGTACGGGCTGCACATCGGCCTGGAGCCGGAGACCCAGCTGATCGGGGAGGCCAAGGCCTGGCAGATGGTGCACCGCATCGCCAGCAGCTACGAGCGGGCCCAGGTGCTCGTGGACGCGGAGCAGTCTGCGGGGAACCTCGCCGGCCAGGTCATGCAGCTCGCCTCGGACTGTGCGGAGCATCTGCGCACCCCCGACGACGTCGAGGCTCACCTGGATGTGGAGCTCGCCCGCTACGACGGGTGGGTCGCCGATGGGGCCTCACCGAAGAAGGAACAGATCGCTCTCGCCCAGTCGCTGCGTGTGCGCCGCGAAATGGCAGAGCTGGTGCGTCGCTTCCAGGAGGCCAAGCGTCACGAGGGCTTCATGGACTTCGGGGACCTGCTGCGCTTCGCCGCGCAGATCGCCATGGACGTGCCCAGCGCGGGAGCCGCCGAGCGCGAGAAGTACAAGGTGGTGCTGCTCGACGAGTTCCAGGACACCTCCTTCGCCCAGCTGGCGCTGTTCTCCCACCTGTACGGCGCCGGGATCGACGGGCGCGGAGAATCCGGCGGCGTGGGGCACGCGGTGACCGCTGTGGGGGATCCGAACCAGTCGATCTACGGCTTCCGCGGCGCCTCAGCCGGGCAGCTCTTCGACTTCCCCCAGGCCTTCCCTGCTGTGGATCCGGCCACTGGGGACCGCCGAGCCGCCGATCTGAAGCAGCTGACCGTCGCCTGGCGCAACGGCCGCACCATCCTTGAGGTCGCCAATCGGATCGTGGAGCCCTTTCGCCCGGACTCGGCCGATTCCCTGGGCAAGCCCTGGCGGCAGCACAATGCGCATCTGCGTGCCCGGCTGAAGCCGCTGAGCTCCCCGGACGGCGCGGGGGACGGCACGGTCCGCGTCGGCTGGTTCAGCTCCGAGGCGGAGGAGTCCCAGGCCATCGCCGCCCAGCTGGCTGACACCCTTGACGTGCTGCCTGGTGCGGGCCGTCCCAGCTGCGCGGTGCTCTCCCGGACCCGCGCCCAGCTGGAGACGGTGGCGGAGCACCTGCGGGCCGCCGGCATCGAGTACGAGCTGGTGGGGCTCTCCGGGCTGCTCAGGACCCCGGAGGTGGCCGAAGTGCTGGCCTATCTCCGGGTGGTGGCGGACCCCGGCCGTTCTGATGCGCTGATCCGGATCCTGGCCGGAGCTAGGTACCGTATCGGGCCCAAGGACCTGGTCCAGCTGCAGCGTGCGGCCCGTGACCTGGAAGGTCTGCGTCTGCGAACCGATGCCGACCAGGAGACCGCCGACGGTGCGGATGCGGAGGACCGGTACGAGTCCACTGCACTGGAGATGGACGAGCGCTCGTCCCTGGTGGAAGCCCTGGAGCGTCTCCAGGACGACCCGCAGCAGGCGGAGAGGCTCGGACTGTCGGCTGAGGGCCATCGCCGCCTGGTGCTGGCCAAGAATCAGATCCGGCGTCTGCGTCAGTGGACCGGGCTGGACATCGGGGTGCTGATCCAACGGATCATCAGCGACACCGGCCTGGACATCGAGGTCACCGCCCGCCCGTGGGAGGAGCAGCACCACGCGGCCCGCCAGCTGGATGCGCTCATCGATGAGGCCGAGGGCTACGCCGCCACCGAGACCACCCCGGACCTGCGCAGCTTTCTGGACTGGTTGGATGCCGCGGAGGAGCGCGAGCGAGGACTCGAGCAGGCCGACGTCGAGCCCCGGCCCGGGGCGGTGCAGCTGCTGACCGTGCACGCCTCGAAGGGACTCGAGTGGGACGTGGTCGTAGTGGCGGGCCTGCGGGAGGAGAAGTTCCCCAGCAAGCAGGCTGATCGCTGGACCGGAAGCAACGGGATGTTGCCGGCCCGTCTCCGCGGTGATCGCCGCAGCATCCCGCAGTGGGAGTCGGACCAGGAGGAGCTGCGGGCCTGGGCTGTGTCGGCCGGATTCGGCGCGTGGAAGGACTTCACCGAGGAGAACCCCGTCTACTCCCAGGATGTCCGGGACTTCACCCGGGAGGAGGAGCGACGCTTGGCCTATGTGGCGGTCACCCGGGCGAGGCACCTGCTGATCTGCACGGGGGCCTGCTTCTACGGACCGAGCAAGGGCCAAGGGCCCTCCGAGTTCCTGGAGGAGATCCGCGAGGTCGCCGACGCCGACGGTGTGGCTGGTCAGAACCGGTTGGCGTGGGCCGAGGTCGAGGACCTCACCGCCAACCCGTTGGCCGGGCAGGTGCTTGGGGCGCACTGGCCCTATGATCCGTTGGCTCCGATGCCCATCGCCCGCTACCGGCAGCAGGAAGCGCCTGAAGGTGATGCCCGGCTGGCGACGATGGAGTTGATCGAAGCCCCAGCGCAGGTGCCAGGGCGCCGCCCGGCGCTCACACGTTCGGCCGACCTGGTGCGCACCGCGGCAGCCGAGCTGGACGCCGACGCCGGCGCTCTGGACCAGACCTTGCTGACGCCCTGGGAGCAGGAGGCGCAGTGGATCGTCGACCGAGTGCGCTCCCAGCGACGGGGGAGTGGCTTGCCCTCCTTCCCGTCACACATCAGCGTCTCCGGGGTGGTCGGCCTCGCGCAGAACGCCAAAGGCGTGGCGGAGTTCGCCCGCCGGCCCGTGCCGGTGAAGCCCTCCCAAGCGGCCCGCCGCGGCACGGTGATGCATGAGTGGATCGAGGAGTTTTACCAGACCCGCAGCCGGCTGCCGGACATCGAGGAGCCGGGGAGGGGCGATGAAGAGCTCGACGACGCCTTCGACCTCGCTCAGGTCAAGGACCAGTTCACCGACACCGAGTGGGCACAGCGTCAGCTGTACGCTGCGGAGATCCCCGTGGAGACCTCCATCGACGGAGTGGTGGTACGTGGCCGCATCGACGCCGTCTTCGGCCGTGACCAGGACGGTCGGGACCTCACCGCTCAGGACCACCACCGCTGGGAGCTGATGCCGAGTGCAAAACGGGACGCTCAGATGCAGCAGTGCCAGTGGCACCTGGTCGACTGGAAGACCGGCATGGTGCCCACAGGGAAGGACCTCACGGAGAAGCAGCTGCAGCTGGCGGTGTACCGGTTGGCCTTCCATCGGCTCTACGGGGTGCCGCTGGACCAGATCGAGGCCTCGTTCTTCTACGTGGAGCACGGGGTCACGGTGCCCGGCACAGACCTGCCCGAGGCGGATGCCCTGGAGGCGCATATCCGCGGGGCACGGAAGCATTTCGGGGAGTGAGCGTTGTCTGGGTCCTCAGGTGTGGCCCCGCCGGGCCTCGAGATTCCTGATGATGTCCGCGACGACTTCAACTGCTGGTTGGTGCTCCCAATAGCGGAGCACCAACCAGCCTTCTGAGCGCAGCAGACGGGTGGTCTCGGCGTCACGTTCGCGGTTCCGCGCAATCTTGGCGGACCAGTACCCGCGGTTGCTCTTGGGCATGATGAAATGCTCCGGACAACCGTGCCAGTAGCATCCGTCGATGAGGACCACGGCACGAAGCTTCGTGAAGGCGATGTCGACGCTCCGGCGGCGGTCCCGTTCCAGCGGCCGGTAGTTGATTCTGTATCGCCACCCGGCAGCGTGAAGAGCTTTTCGGACTTGGAGTTCGGGAGTGGTGTCGCGTCCACGGTTTGCCCGCATGGTGACTCGAGCGTGGGGCGAACTCGCCCATGAGCCCTCAGCAGGGCCGTGCTCCGAGCCCACCATGCGCTTCAGGCCAGCACGGGCTCGTCCGCGTGAGAGTTTGCAGGAACCGTTGCCATGTTGGCGTCGACGTCGTCGTATGGCACGTGGAGGAACGTCTTGAACAACGCTTCGAAGATGGCCTTCGCGCCCTTGACCGGGACAGCCATGCCGATCTGCTTGCGGACGCTGGCGGGGCCTCCACGGAATCGGAAGTCGTTCGGGAACGTCTGCAGTCGAGCACGCTCGCGATTGGTGAGGGCGCGCGGCTCCTCCCAGTGATAGATGTGTGTGCCGCCACCCCCGGAGCCGGTCACGGTATAACTGGGCTTGTCGGCTTCAAGACGTCGATAGATGTTGCTCAGGGTCGCACCCTTCACATTGAGGCGCAGCCCCTCGTCGCCTTGGAGCAGTTTGGCGTTGAACGCGTTCTCGCCTGGGGCAATGAGTTTGAGCCGTTCGACGACTGTCTGGTTGTGCCGGGGAAGTTCGTTGTTCGGCGCGTCGGCGGGGATGTCTGAGAAGGCTTCCGCGACGGATATCGGGAAGTCCCGCGTCGTCGGAGCAGGGACTCGGAACTCCTCTTTCAGATCACCTCGGATGCCGACGATGATGATGCGGCGTCGCTTCTGTGGGACGCCGTACTCCTCGAAACGATAGACGTGAGGGACCAGGGTGTAGCCATGCTCTCCAGCGGATGCCATCGCCTCGAGGATCTGCTGGAGTGCGCGGCCTCCGTTGGAGCTCGCGAGGCCGGTGACGTTCTCCGCGACGAACCATTTCGGCTGGTGGGTCTCGAGGACCTGCACACCCTGTTTGTACAGCGGGCCGAATTTGCCGTCGAGACCGCGGTGCTCGCCGATGGTGCTGAAGTCGTTGCAGGGAAACCCGAAGGCGAAGCCGTCCACCCTGACCAGGCTCTTGGGATCGATGGAACGCACGTCGCCGGAGATGAACTCCTTGGGTCGGATGTTCGCCCTGTAGGTCTTCTCAGTGTCCGGATGGAAGTCGTTGGCCCACTGGTGGGTCAGCGAGATGCTCGTCCCGAGGCTCCGGCTGACGTGTTCAGCAGCCTGTCGAGCCCCTAGCGCCATGCCACCGGGTCCGGAGAAGAACTCTCCCATTCTGAACGCTCTGGACAAGGTGAATCCTCCGTCGGCTGTCTGTGGATCGTCGAACTGATGCCGACGAACCTACGGCCTACCTCTGACACGGTACGTGGCGCCCTGCTGGGCCTCGTCAGCCACTTTACTGCGTCAGGTGATCCTGGAACGCCATCTGGGGCCGGTGTCCCCGAAGAATGGCCCGGATCCAAGCTGCACCTGGGTCCGCATCCGGGAGTTGAAGCGAGCGGTGGCAGCGGAGGAACTCTCAGGTGAGCAGAACGCCACGACCCCTTGGGGTTCGTGGAAGGGGCTCCCCACGGATTCCCGTGCAGCGTGGGTCAGCTGCCCCGCCTCCGGAATTGTTAGGGAGTAGTGCCCCATAGAGTGGTGTAACCCCCTGATGGTCCTCACTGTCCTGGTCTTGGACGTGAGCGCGGCCATCGGGTGGCCCCTTCGAGGAATCTCCTACAACCCACTCGAAAGGACATCACCACGATGACCGCTACCCATATTCTCGACCCTGCCACCGTGTTGAAGGAAGCCCT